>NZ_AKVH01000072.1:0-49324 GCF_000278565.1 Pseudomonas sp. Ag1 | reverse complement strand
CCGAGCACTAGCGAGGTGCCGACAGGCGGGGCAGAGCCCTTTGCTTACTTTGGGGCTTTTCCAAAGTGAGCCGCTGTAAGAGCGGAACCATAAGCCGCCGTTACCGAAGAAACGGATATGTACTCAGTCAACAATAAACCGCACCCCCGCCCTAACCCGCTCATCCACGGTCAATTCGAAAATATCCGGCCGGGCATAATGCCCAACCACATCATAGTCATACCGCGCCCGCACCAAATCATCCGTATCAATCCGCGCCACCAGCAACCCCGCCCCACCGAGCAATGGCCCGGCAAGAACGTCCCCCATGGGCCCGACAATCACACTGCCCCCCGCGATCAGAGGCCGATCCACCGGCCAGTTCGCCACCTCCACACCCAACGCCTGGGGTGACGCCTGCACCTGACACGCACTCACCACAAAACACCGCCCCTCATGGGCAATATGCCGCATGCTCACCTGCCACATTTCCCGCTCATCCACCGTCGGCGCGCACCACACTTCCACACCCTTGGCGTACATCGCGGTGCGCAACAACGGCATCATGTTCTCCCAGCACACGGCGCCACCGATGCGCCCTACCGCGGCATCAACCACCGGCAACGTCGAACCATCACCCTTGCCCCAGATCAGCCGCTCAGTGCCGGTAGGCATCAATTTGCGATGCCTGGCCACCAACCCGCCAACCGGCTCGAAATACAGCACCGTGCAATACAACGTGCTGCCACTGCGCTCAATCACACCCAACACCAGGCTCGCCCCGGTACGCGCCGACAAGCCGGCAAGCGCTTCGGTCTCCACACCCGGCACATCAATCGCATTGGCAAAATACCGCGCAAAGGCCTCGCGCCCTTCAGGCAGGCGATAACCCAGCTGGGTGCCGAAGCCCTCACCCTTGGGATAACCCCCGAGCAACGCTTCCGGCATCACCACCAGTTGCGCACCGCTGCGCAGGATTTCGTCCTCGTAGGACAGGATCTGTTCCAGGGTCTCAGCCTTGCCACCCGGCAAGGAACCGATTTGCAGCGCAGCCACGGTAGAAACAGGCATCACGATCACTCCGTATCAATGGGGGTTGCCCATTCTCCGGCCAGCGGCAATCATGAATAAAGCCCGCTTCGCTGCTAACTGATATGAGCCATATGAATATCGCCAACGTCGATCTCAACCTGCTGAAAACCTTCGAGGCCCTGCACGACGAATCCAGTGCCAGCCGTGCCGCCCTGCGCCTTGGCGTCACGCAGTCGGCGATCAGTGCAGCCCTGCGCCGCTTGCGCGATGTGTACGGCGATCAGTTGTTCGTGCGTACCGGCCGGGGCCTGGCGCCCACCTTGCGGGCCAATCAGTTGAAGCCGGTGATCAGCGAAGCCCTGGATCGCTGCCGCCAGAGCCTGGCGATGGTGGATCCCCAGGGCAATCACTATCAGGGCCGTTCGGTGGTGGTGGGGTTATCGGATGATTTTGAAATCGCCTACGGCCGGCGGCTGATTGAAGAGATTGCCCGGCGTGCGCCAAAGCTGCGGTTGATGTTCCGCCAGACCCACAGCCAGATCGTTGCCGACGCCCTGCTCGACCGCAGCCTGGACCTGGCAATCACCGCCGGCGGGTTTGCAGAGCGCCGGTTGAGCCGGCAGGTATTGGGGGAAGGCCATTACGCGTGCCTGGTGGACCCCGACAGCCTGGCGCCGGGACAACAGGCCATCGACCTCGACGAGTTCGTCAGGCGCGAGCATGTGCTGGTGTCATCCGGCGGGTTTATCGGGATCACCGACGAGGGCCTGGCCGCGCAGGGGCTGAGCCGCCACGTAGGTGCCTCGACCACGCACTTCGCGGCGCTGCCGTTCCTGCTCAAGGGCAGCCAGGCGGTGGCGACCATCCCCGGCCATGCGGCCCAGGCCATCGCGCAGATGACCGGACTGAGGGAGCTGCCTTGCCCGCTGGCGCTGCCGCGTTACCCGGTGGAGCTGGGCTGGCGCACCCAGGCGCAACTGGATCCGTTGCTGCTCAAGGTGCGCGAGGCAATCGAGGCTTGTTTTACTTCGCCGCCATCAGGCGATTGACTTCACTGCGCACCATGTTCGAGAACTCCGGCGGTGACATGCCGTCCAGTTCTGCACGCACCCATTCGGCCCATTTGCCCTTGCGCTTGGCGCGTTCGCCAAACAGGCGGGCGGCCTCACCCTTGGCCTTGCCCAGGTTGCTTTGCCAGAGGTCGTAGAGACGGGACTTTTCATCTTCCAGCGCGGCGCGCTCGGCGAGGGGCTTGTTGGCCAGATTGAAGCTCATGTTGAATTACCTGCTGCACAAATAGGTGACATCTTACACTGTAGGTTGAAATTTCCTGGCCTGGATTTCTCCTAAGCTGACCACAGGAAAAAAACTGCAACTTTTGCCCGCTTCAAACACTCCATTCTTCATCAAGCGCATTCATTGCCACATTCACCCGCAAGGAGTTAACCCAATGGCTCGCAAATCTGCCGCCCAAGCCGTCGAAGACCAAATCAAGGACCAAGCCTTCAGTGAGCTGACCGCACTGATCGAAGAATCGGACAAGCTGCTCAAAAGCAGCGCGTCACTGGTGGGGGAAGAAGGTGAAACCCTGCGTGAACAGGTCGCCATCAAGCTCAAGCAGGCGCTGGACTCGGTGTCCAACGTGCGCGAGCGCAGCAAGCCGGTGGTGGATGCCACCGAAACCTATATCGGTGGCCACCCATGGCAGACCGTGGCGATTTCCGCCGGGTTTGGCCTGGTAGTCGGCCTGTTGCTGGGCCGCCGCAACTGATCTGATGCAACGGCTGCGCCCTCCCCGGGCGCAGCTCGCTTCACGCCTGTGCCAACACCCGCAACCGACTCAATTCCTGCGTTTCGATCTCGATCCCGCCTGACAGCGACTTCGCCCGTGTGCGATGGCGCCGATCCCCCGGCAAACGCCGCAACCCTGCCGCATGCATCTGTCGCACCAGCTCCTGGCTGCGCTCGGCGAAGCTCTGCCCGGCGGTCTTGCTCGGGTCGATCACGATCAGCAACTGGCCGGTCCATGGCGTACGGGCGCCGGGGTGATCGGACCAGTTGAACTCAAACGAGAAGTTACCGCCCGTGAGGGCCGCGGCCAGCAGCTCGACCATCATCGACAGGGCCGACCCCTTGTGCCCGCCAAACGGCAGCAGTGCGCCGCCTTCGAGGATCGCCTTGGGGTCCTGGGTCGGCTGGCCGAGGCTGTCCACGCCCATGCCGGGTGGCAAGCGCTCGCCCTTGCGCGCGGCAATCTGCACGTCGCCATGGGCGATGGCGCTGGTGGCCAGGTCAAACACGATCGGCAGGCCATCGGCGCGGGGCGCGGCGAAGGCAATGGGGTTGGTGCCGAACAGCGGGCGGTCGGCGCCGTGGGGCACCACGCAGGTCATGCTGTTGACCACGCTCAAGGCCACCAGGCCTTCTTCAGCAAAAGGCTCGACATCCGGCCAAAGCGCCGCGAAGTGGTGGGAGTTATGGATCGCCAGCAAGGCAATCCCGGCACTGCGGGCCTTTTCCACCAACAGCCCACGGGCGGCTTGCAGTGCGGGCTGGGCGAAGCCGTTAGCCGCATCCACGCGCACAAACCCGCTGGCCACATCCTCGACCACCGGCACCGCCTTGCCGTTGACCCAGCCACTGGCCAGGGTCGAGACGTAACCGGGGATACGGAATACACCGTGGCTGTGGGCACCGTCGCGCTCGGCGCTGGCGCAGTTCTCGGCCAGCACCTGGGCCACATCGGCCGACGTACCGTGGCGGACAAACACCTGGCGCAGCAGGTCGGTCAATTGCGCATAACTGAGTCGCTCTGATGAAGACTCGACATCCAAAGGCGATGCAGACATCTGAAGCTCCCGTTTAATTATTGGAATGGGCAACAGCGTACAAGAATCGGTCCGTCGATTAGACAGGGTTTGCCCCATGGCTGTCGACAGGGAGCGCCAGACATATCTAGCCCCTCGTGGCGCCAGGCCTGGATAGGTTGCAGGCACGCAACTCTTCAAGGATCAGGATGATGAGCCACACCCCTCTCCCGTATTTTTTCCCCGAAGCCATGCGCGTGGGCTGGAGGGCGCTGGACCGTGAGCGCCAGCTGAACATCGACAGCAGGGACATCGAGTTTCTCGGCAAGGTGTTTTTTGCCAGCGATGCAGGCCGTCGCCAACAGTCGCCGCCAATGATCGCGCAGCGCATCTGGTTGAATAAAAGCACTGCCAATGCCGTCGAACTGGCCGGCAGCTTCATGATGAGTTCAACCAGCGCCTACCCACATGCCTGGCTCTACACCCCGTACGGCGGCCTGGAAAAATTCGACAGCCCCGCCCACTTGCTGACAGCACTGACCGAGCGCTTGAAAACCCCGGACAGCGCCACGCAACTGCTGTACTTCCTGCCCTTGCAGCAACAACCATCGCCGCTACTCGACAACCGACTGGTGCTGACACCGGAGGCCATGCTCGGCGACGTATTGGGTGAACAGGAAAAAACCCTCAGGCGCTATCAGGAGAATAATCGCCAGGCGCTGCTGGCGGCGTTGAAACAGTTGCCCGCCCTCGGCGCCCTGCTTTCAAAACTGCTCGAAAGCGTCTGCCGCCCACTGTTCCCCGGGCTCAGCCCCGGCGAAGCCCACGTGAGTTTTTTCGCCATACAGCCCGTTGGGTACACGGTGCCTCGCTGGATCGACTCGCTGCAACTCAATGACGCGGTGCTGTTGTACTACCGTGAACAAGCCTGGCCCGCCGGGCAAACCCGGGAGTTTTTCCACCCCAAGCGGCCTACCGACGCCAAGGCCCGCGACACGCAGCGTTGGGAAACCGCGATCAAACAAGCAGCCGGCCAACTGATCCCGTTCCTGCACAGTACACTGGAGACGTTCTGGAACAGCGAGATCGCACCGGGCGTGTCGCGTCGGGCCTGGTTCGCCCGGGCCATGGCCGCCAATGCGCAACTGGATCTGCTGTTCAAGCGCCAGCAATCCATCATCAGTCCGGAGCAAAGCCGCGCATTGGCAGCGCTGTACTCTTCCCGGGGTAACGAGGCCCCCCCGAACAGCCAGACGCTGCGCGTCGAGAACGTACAGATCTGGGAGCAGCCGAGCAACGCCGTCGAGCTGGCCAGCACCTTGATGATCGGCAATTCGCAGACCTTTCTCTACACCCCCGAGAAGGGCCTGCAGGTGCTCGGGACCTACGACGATCTGATGGACACCCTCAAGGCCATGGTCAAGGCGCCAGGCTATGAAGACGACCTCTACAACCTGATGTCCCTGGAGGAGCGGGCGCTGTTTGTAGGGTTCAAGACGCCGCAGTTTTCCGGTACTCCCATCGCCGGCAATCTGTTTGAGCAGGTGCTCGAAACCATCATCGGCAAGCAGCAACAGAACCTACGCTACGCGCTAGATCTGTACCGACGCACCCGCGCCGGCATTGACCCCTCCGCCTTGCTCGACTACGCGCTGGATGTGCGGTACATGATCGACAGCCACCTCCCGGGCCTGGATACCGCGGGACGCTGGACGCCTCATTCGGTACTGGCCGACCCGACTCGCCCGGTGTCGCTGGCCGCCGAACGTGCCGCCCTGCTGCAAAAGCAGATGACCGATATCCAGGACACGCTGGCAACCCAGGTGCGAGCGCAACCCACATTGGCCAACACCGTCAATCAGGCGCTCACCGCCGAGTTCAACCGCCGCGGCTTGGCTGGCCACGATCCCGGCAAGATCTACGTCAATCGCTACGCCGCCAGCGCAAGCGCGACACGCGCCACTGCGCCCCTGGAAAGCCAGAGCCTGCGCAGTTACTTTCTTGCGCGCCTGATACACAAGCGCGGGCCGATTCCGCAAACGCCGCACTATGGCCTTTACGCCAGCCAGGGCGATGGGTCTGTTACACCGCTGGGCGGCCTGGACATAGCGCAAGCCAACGCAGTGCTCGATGCCGCACTGGTCAAGTTTCATCACTCCAACATTGCCGATATTCCCCGCGAATACCTGGAACAGCTCAAGGCGCCGATGGCCCATGCCATGGCGGTGGCGATCCAGGGCGAAGCCAGGCTCAGGCGCCTCAACAACAGCCTGGACGCGCGTGATGAGGCGATCGCGCAGACGGTGTTTGATCTTCAACACCCTGATCGCCGCCGGCGCCAGGGCCTGGGTGGATTCATCCCGGATGCCTATGCGTTGACCGTCGAACCCGAGGGCCTGACGCAACGGGTGCCCCTGGCGCATTGCTTGATGCTCACCGAACGCGGTGGCCTGGCCCCGTCCCACTCAGGCCGGGCCGTGCTGTGGACGCCGGCGCGCGGCCTGGAGAGTTTCGCCAACGTCAGCCAATTGCAGACAGAACTGCAACGACGACTGGCCGCGCCGGACCTTCGCAGGCAGCTACTGGCCAATCTCGACCCGCGCTATCTCAAACCGCACCAGGCCTGCGCACTCGGTCAGTTCATGCTGATCAACGGCGCGGTCGCACAGCACTGCCAGCAGTCCTGGATTGATCATTACAGGGCACAACGGGCTCACTGCCTCACCCTGACGCTCTCAGGGGACGCCTTGCTGAAGCGTCTCGGGGGGCTGGAAAAGGCCCTGCCGGCCAACGACCTGGGCCATGCCTCACAAATCGCCCAGACCTTCATGGCACAACAATCACTGCCCGCCTGGCTGGGGATGGCGTCTGTCAGCCAACAGCGTCGCCATGTCGAAATCCTTGAGCAATACCGCCACAGCCTCACGGACGACAAGGATTACCTTGACGATTTCCTGCCGCTGCCAGCGTATCTCGGCAGCAAGCTCATCGACTTGTTGCAGCCCTATGACGTGCGCCCGCAAGACGTCTACATCCTGCCCAAGCTGGTATTGGCCGGCCAGCGGCAGAACCTGGTGGACTACGCCCTCAATCACGTCAGCCAGCAAGCTGCTGCATTCGATGTCGAGTCCACAGCCGCCGGCCTGACACCTGCTGTGGTGCGCCAGATCCTCGCGCGCCTGCCCCTCAAGCAGGACCACCAGGCTTGCCTGGTCGAAAAACTCACCCCGGGCAAGCCGGGCGCAGACGTGCGGGAGCGCCGGTTTATTCGGCAACTGCCCTGGCAACTGTTGCAAAATGCCCACGCGCTGAGGCTGCAGGAACTGTTATCACCCGCGGGCCTGAGCCTGGTCGAACAGGTCCTCGACATGCCGGACGCGCTCGCCCGCGCAGCGGTCGAGGGCGCGACCTCGACAGTGCGTCCGCTGGAGTTGATCGCCACGGCGGGGGCCCGGTCCATCAAGGCCCTTGGGGTCTACTTGATCAGTGCCGTCGAAAGCACTCCGCTGGTGATGTATGCGCCCTATGGGCCGCAACAGGCGTTCCAGGAGTTCGACAACGAGGCGGATTTGATTCGCCGGCTCAACCTGCCCGGCCCCTTGCAGGACTGGGTGATCGGTCGCCTGCCAGAGGCTGAGCAAGCCACGTATAGACACCTCTGGGCCAGCACGGTCGGGGGAACCTCGGAAATCACCCTGGGGGCCAATCCGATCAGGGGCCACGCCCTCAAGCAGTTGTACCGCGACAACATCGGATTGATCTCGAACCTGTTTGAACAGCAATCCCAGGCCAACGGCCGGTCAGCCTGGGACACCCTCAAAGCCTTGTTCAGCAGCGGACTGCAGCACGCGCAGGCGTTGCTGCCGGGCAAGCTGATGGTGCCGCTGGTGATCTGGCAAAGCTACAAACTGTTCCAGGCCTCTGCCGAAGACTTGCAGCAACACCGCTGGCGCGAGGCGCTGCAAACCTTCATCGGCGGTGTCGCGCAAATGGCTTCGATCCGCGCATTGATGGATGAACCCTCGACACCAGGCCCCGCCCCCGCGCAACCCGCGCCGACGCAAACGGCCAGTGCCTGGCACGACATCGACGTCACCGCCCGGGCCCGAACCCGGCTGCAAGCGTACGAAGCCTGCGACATCAGCCTGGAGGGCCTGACGGCAGGCAACACGGGCGTCTACACAGCGACGGACAACCGGCATTACCTGCCGTGCGCAGGCAAGGTCTACCGCGCCAGGCAGGTCGAAGGCCATTGGCGGCTTTTCAGTGCACGGTCCAAAGGACCGTTTGTGCGCCTGGATGCCAACCGCAAATGGACCCTGGACCCGGGCGCATCGGTTCGCCGCCACGGCCCCGGATGGAGTGCAATGATGGACCGCCGTGAGGTGCGGACAGCCGTGGACCAGGTGATGAACGTCGAGGCCCGCGGCCTGGCCGAGATTCGGCGTGTGTCGCCCTCCAGGGCCCAGGCGATCGTCGAGGCACTGGACCTGGCAACCTTCTACCTGCACAACTGCCAGCAGAACCTGAAGCTGCTCGACCACCAGTATCCGCCCGTGACCCGGGTGCATCGCTTTATCAACCGCTTCTTCGGCATCCCGATAGACGCCGACACCGGCCCGGCCAAGTTTCCGGAAGCCCTCGCGCAAAAACTCATGGACACGGTGACCGCCCTCCTCGATGAGGCGCTGGAGCCGACACTCTACTCGCTCAATTCCCGGCGTTTCGTCTCCGGTGCGCATATTGCCGAACCCGAACGGCACTGGGCGTTTACCATCGACGGCGACCCGGATCGACGCATCTACCTCACTGAAAACTTCTTCAACCCGCCTACGGCCGATTTCGAAGGGCGCCTGATCAATCACTTCGACCAAAGAGCCCATGCCCGCGCGGCCACCTTGATTCATGAGTTGACTCATATCGTGAGCAATACCGCCGACGTCGCCTACCTCAATTCCACATCACCTTTTTCCGACCTGATTGAAGTACAGACCCAAGCCGGTCGCGATCTTCAGGACTGGCTGCGCAACGTGCAGGAGAATGCGTACTCGATCAACACGCCAGTGGGGCAGTTGTTCAAATCAGCGGACGCGTGGGGGGCTACCGGATCTGATCTGGGAACCGACCCGGAAGATGACTACATCAGGCAGCAGATTCTTGCCACGACCGGAGGCGTGGACTTGAGCAATGCGCGGGGAATTTTCAAAACCAACCTGACGCGGCGGTTCAACACACAGATGGATAACGCCGACTCACTGACCTTGCTGATCACCACCCTGGGGCGCCAGCTGGACCCCGTGCCTTCGATTGCCGAAGCCACGCCGTAACGGACAGGGTGCGGGCGGAATGCCCGCACCCGTCAGTTCATTCAGTCTTTCTGATCGCGCAACACATTGCCCGACTCACCATCGATGCGGAACTCATAGACCACGCCATCGGCCTTGCGCCCCTCACCTTCCCAGTAGCCATCGTTATCGGCTTCGATCTTGTAGATCTGGACGTAACCAGCCTTGGTCTTGGCGGTCTCGATGGCTTTTTCGATGGTGATCCAGCCTGCGCCCGGTTTGTCCGCCAGGGCGGCTCCAGCACTGAGCAAGGCGGTGGTTGCGACAACGGCGGCTAAGGTTTTCTTAAGCATTTTCGTGCTCCATTAGGGAGTGAGTGTTACCTGTCCTGAATTTTTTAGGGCCCTGCAGACGAGAATTAGTTCCAATTGATGTGCATTCGCCATGATGGCTGTTCTCGCCGTCCTGCTGTGGAGGTTAGAATGTCGGAAATCAGGATGAGTTAATGACAGATAAGTCCCTATCAGAAGCCGAATACGACGCCATCACCGATGCCGCTGCGCACTGGTGCATGCGTCTGCACGCTGGCGATTGCACGACGGCGGAGCGTCAGGCCTTCGAGCAGTGGCACGATGCGCATCCACTGCATGCCTTCGAATACGCCGCGATGCTGGAAATCTGGGACGTTGCCGATCACTTGCCCCGCAGCGAGCCGGCCCCCGTCGTGGCGCGGCGACAACCTCGCAGCCGTTTGAGGAACTACGCGGTAGCGGCGGCGATATGCCTGGTGGCCTTGCCACTGGCGGCCTTTACCGGCTGGGAAGCAGGCTGGCTGCCCAGCTCGTACAACCATTACGAAGCTGAAAACAGCTTGCGCCTGGTCACCCTTGACGACGGCAGCCAGGTTGAACTGAACCTGGGCACCGAACTGGTCTACAGCAACTTCAAGGATCAGCGCCGGGTTACCCTGAAAAAAGGCGAGGCGTTTTTCAAGGTCAGCCATGACGCGCAGCATCCGTTTATCGTCCACGCCGGTGACGGCCAGGTTCGGGTGACCGGCACTCAGTTCAATGTCTGGAAATACGAAGACCATGTGCGGGTCATGCTGCTGCAAGGCTCGGTGCTGGTGAGCAGCGACGACGCCCACAGCGGCCTGCGCCTGTCACCCGGGATGCAGGCCAGCTACAACCGTGGCGATGCCAGCCCCCAGGCCCAGCCGATTGCCCCGGGCGACACGGCCCTGGCCTGGCGTGAAGGCAAGCTGATCCTCGACAACCTGGCCCTGGCCGACGCGTTGCCGTTGATCAACCGCTACCTGAGCAAACCGGTGATGCTGGCCGACGCCGGCACCGGCGCGATCCGCATTGGTGGCATCTACAACATCAACGAGGTGTCCAACCTCGTCCCCTCCCTGCCCAAGGTCCTGCCGGTCTACCTGACCCAGAACCAGGACGGCAACCCTGTACTCAATTCGATTCCGCGCAAGACCCCAAAGAGCTGAGCCAGGGTCATGGGCTGCGCCCTCCTCCCGGATCCCGCCTGCGTCAAATCGTCCATTTTTGAAACACTTGCACCGGCTGAGCTGACAGCCGGCTGCGGAGTGCCGGGTTTACGGCGCGCAGTGTTTCATCCCTGAGACACCTGCCAGGCGGGCTGGACAAGGGCCCGCTGTCTCACAGTTGAAACACATCCACTGCGCATTCTTTCCCCCGCGCTCATAACCCCATGTATGTCATCACAAATTCAAAAGCGGCACAGCTCCTGCTCTCTTCCTGACAGCGCTGTTTAGGGTCAGCGCCAAGAATAAGGAATGCCGTCGTGAAGACACTTAATCCAGGCTCGTTGAGCCTTCTGCTGATCAGCTGTGTACTGAGTACCAGCGTGAGCCTCCCGGTGCTCGCGGCAGGCGACGGTGTGATCGTGATTCAGCGCACCGTCCAGGGCCACATGGCTGGCCGCACCGCTGGCGTCGATCCCAACCCGGTCACCGTCAATGCCAATTCTTCTCCACAGATCCTGCGGGCCACCAGCGAGCTGAGCGACAACGACTACGCCAACATCAGCAGCGGCTCCAGCATCACTCGCGCCATCCTGCCTGGCGGCAACCTTCCCGGCTTGACCAACAACGGGGGTGGCGTAGGCCTTGGTGGCGGCGCAGCGGCCGGCCATGGTGGCGGCTCCAGCCTCTCGGGGCAGATCAACGGCTCAATCTCCCGCGGCATGGCGCCTTTGAACAATATCGGCAGCCTGACGGGAGGCCAGTGAGATGAACCATTCCTGGTTGTTCCTGGCGATCCTGGGCTGCTCGGCAGCCATGGCTGACAACAGCGCAGTGATCGACAACTCCGGCAAGCAATACAACGGCATCGTCTCGATCAACCAGGCGGCCGGCAATCAGCAACAACAGCTCAACAGCCGCGCGATTTCGGCGGGCAGCAACTCCCAGGCGGGCGGCGCCCTCAGCCAGACCATCGGCGGCGCACCGGCCGATCGCTCCCAGAACGCCAAGGTGGCGATCCAGGGCAACTCATTCAGCAATGGCAGCGGTGTACTGGGCGTCAACCAGTCGGCCGGGGCCAGCAACCAGATGATCAATGCGGTGCGGATCAGCGTGAACGCTGGCCCGCAAAGCATCGACGACAGCGTCATGTCGCAACAGAACGTGGCGCTGTCACCAAACTCAGGGTTCACCTCTACCACTGGCAGCCGCCAGGTCGTCACAAGCGACCAGGCCTTCACCGGCAGCCGTGGAGTGGTACAGGTGAATCAGAGTGCCGGGGTGGGGAACCGCATGGCTAACGCCCTGAATGTGCAAATCCAATGATTCATTGGAGCTCGAAGCTGGACCGTACCAACACTTAACCAACTAATTAGAAGCAAGGGGAAATACCATGAAAACTACAATGGCTCTTAAACCACTGGCCTTCGCTCTCGCTGCAATCATGGCTGCCGCCGCACATGCCAACCCACCTACTCATCAGCCTACCGCTGCAGTAGCCGCCGTTTCCGATGCGCAATCGAGCAACCACAATGGCGTGCTCAACCTGGGCACCCAGAACAACGCGTCGGCCAACAACTCGTTGAACGGCAGCAGCGGCAACGCCCAGGCCAACATCGCAGCCGGTGATGGCAACCAACAAGACAACCAGACCGCCATTGCGGCCGGTGATGCAGATGCCGTGTTTGCCCAAGCTACCATTACCCAAGACAACCGCAACAACGTCTCGGTGCAAGTGGCTACCCACAACAACGCTTCGCTCAACAACTCGGCCAACGGCAGCTCCGGCAACCTGGGTGTGAGCGTTGCCGCGGGTAACTTCAACCAACAGAAAAACCAACTGGCAATTGCTTCTGCCAGTGGTGCCGCCGCCGCTGCTTCGAGCAACACCACTCAAACCAGCGTCGACAACACCTTCCTCAATACCGTGGCCACTCAGTCTGGCCCATGGGGCAGCCACACTTACCTGCCTGTCGTGAACAACGCCAGCGCCAACAACTCGCTTAATGGCTCTTCGGGCAACCTGGGCGCCAACATTGCTGCAGGCGTGGGCAATCAGCAGGGCAACACCACTGTGATTTCCTCCGGCGTACGTTTCTGATGCAACGGGGCCTTGGCAACAAGGCCCCTTTTTATTCCAGTGTCCACCAGGCCATTCGATCATGCGGATCATCGCCCTCACCCTCCTGTTATTGCTCACCGGCCCGACTTGGGCGGGGCAAATGGCGATTGCCGCCATGCCCGGCGGTGGCGTGATCTTCAAGAAGGTCGAGAGCATCCGTGAACGCAAGTTCGCCAACCTGGTGGAACAGAAAACCGATTTCAGCTGCGGTGCCGCCGCCTTGGCCACCATCCTGCGCCAGGCCTACTGGATGGATGTGGATGAAGACCACATCATCAAGGGCATGCTGGTCAACGCCGATCAGGACCTGGTGCGTACCCAGGGCTTTTCGATGTTGGACATGAAGCGCTACCTGGAAAGCATCGGCATGCGCGCCCGGGGTTACCGGATCAATGCAGACACCCTGCTCACGGTGAAGATCCCGGTGGTGGTGTTGCTGGAGATTCGCGGCTACAAGCACTTCGTGGTGATGCAGCGCGCCGACAAGGACTGGGTGTACATCGGCGACCCGGTACTGGGCCATAAACGCTATGCCCGCGACGACTTCGTCAAAGGCTGGAATGGCATCGTCTTCGCGGTATTGGGCGAAGGTTATGACAAGACCAACGTGCTGCTCGACCCGCCCACCCCACTGACGGCGAAAAACAGAATCAATGAGTTCAGTCCGGTGCGGGACAGTGAATTGATGGACTTCGGTTTTATCCAGAGCGACTTCTTCTAGAAGCGCAATAAGGGGCAGGACGCTCCAGGAGCAAACGATGAACACTTACCGTTGGCTGACGGTCATGTGCCTGGCAGCCTCAATGCCCGCTTATGCGTCATCGGTGTTCAAACCGATTGAAATAAAGGACTCGGAACTGGCTGACCTGCGTGGTCGCTACGTGATGCCGGGGCGGATCATCAGTTTTGGCATCGTGATGAGCAGTACCTGGACCAATGCCGCCGGCGACAGCGTGACCGGCTCGGCCAGCATGAACGTCAACGCGTCGACCGTCACCCCGCAGTTTTATGTGCAGGTAACCGACAGCCCCACCAAAGTCTCGCCCAACCAGCCGAATGGCACCGGCACGGTGGTCGGTGGTGCCGGCCTGGGCAGCGGCCAGGGCGTGACCCAAAGCGTGCGCGCCGCCGGCGATGGCAACACCGCCAGCAATAACGTGAATATCAATGTGAACCAGAATGGCTTGTCGCCGGCCAATGTCGTCCAGTCCGGACAAGCCCTGGTGGCTGGCCAGTCGGTCACCGGCAGCACGGGTGCCGGCCAGGTCACGGTGTCGGCCGCCAATGGCGGGCTGCAAATGGCGATCCTGGCCAACAACAATCAGGGCAATTCGTTGCAGCAGATCGGCGCCGGTAATGTCCTGCAAGGCACGGTTTTGCAGGGTAACAGCAACTTTGTGAGCAACATGACGCAGCTCAATGTGGTGCTGGGCAACAACGGTTTGAACAATTTGGGGCAGAACCTGAACCTGAATCAACTCAGAGGCCTACGCCCTAACGGTTATTGAACTACGCTGTGCCTCGACACTTGCGCATTAGAAAGGGACGGCTTATTCCATGCATCGATCGCTATCGTTACGTGCCGTAATTTGTTTAAGCACGCTCCTGCCCGCATCCATGTTGTATGCCGCGCCGGACACCGACATAGACACATTGAAAAAGGAATTGCTGGAGCTCAAGCAACGCTACGAAGTGCAGCAAAAAGCACTGGCAGTGCTGGAGCAACGGGTACGCCAGGTGGAAGAACAACCGGTGGCGCCGCCGCCCAAACGCCTGGCCAAATCCCCGGCAGACTTCCAGAAAGGCGGCACCACGGTGGCCGGCAACACGCCGGGAGTCGGCGCGACTGCGGCCTCGGGCGGTGCAGCCGGTGGCGCGTCCTACGGCCAGTCCCTCAAGGATGATTCGGCCCCGGCACAGAGCGTGAGCAACTTGTATAACGAGGCCAGCGGGTTCTTTGGCAACGGCAAGTTCAGCTTTGAAACCGGCGTCACCTATTCCCGCTACGATGCCCGCCAGTTGACCCTCAACGGCTTCCTGGCGCTGGACTCGATCTTTCTCGGCAACATCAACCTGGACCGGATCAAGTCGGATAACTGGACCGTCGACCTCACGGGCCGCTACAACCTCGACAACCGCTGGCAGTTCGATATAAACGTGCCGGTGGTGTACCGCGAGTCGACCTATCAGTCCGGTGGTGCCAACGGTGGCAGCGGCACCGCGACCTCGGAACAATCGGTCACGCGTGACCCGACTATCGGCGACGTCAACTTCGGGATTGCCTACAAATTCCTCGACGAGAGCGTCAACCTGCCGGATGCCGTGGTGTCGGTGCGGGTCAAGGCGCCCACCGGCGAAGATCCGTTTGGGATCAAGCTGGTCCAGTCATCCAGCAACACCAACCTTTTCGTGCCGGAAAGCCTGCCCACCGGCAACGGTGTGTGGTCGATCACGCCGGGTATCTCGCTGGTCAAGACCTTCGACCCGGCGGTATTGTTTGGCTCGCTGTCGTACACCCACAACTTCGAAGACTCGTTCAGCGATATCAGCTCCCAGGTCGGCCAGAAGACCCCGGGGAAAGTGCAGTTGGGCGACAGCTTCCAGATCGGCGCTGGCGTGGCGTTTGCGCTGAACGAGAAGATGAGTATGTCGTTCTCGGTGTCCGACCTGGTGCAACGCAAGAGCAAGCTCAAGCCGGATGGCGGCGACTGGCAGTCGGTGGTTTCCAGCGACGCCAACGCGGGTTACTTCAACGTGGGCATGACGATTGCGGCGACCGACAACCTGACCATCGTGCCGAACCTGGCCATCGGGATCACACCGGATGCGCCGTCGTTCAGCTTCAGCCTGAAGTTCCCGTATTACTTTTAAGGCATGACAACGGGAAAAGCCCCGCAACGATAAGGGTCGTTGCGGGGCTTTTCGGTTTACCCGCCCTAGCGGATCTGGTGTTTGTGCAGCAACCGGTAGAACGTCGGCCGGGAAACCCCCAGCACACGGGCCGCGACACTCAGGTTGTCGCTGTGCCGGTTGAGCACATCGCACAGTGCCTGGCGTTCAGCACGGTGCTTGTAATCCTCCAGTGTAGCCATCGGCAGCGCGATTGCCTGCTGGCTTTGCAGTCCCAGATCAACGGCTTCGATTTGCCGCCCTTCCGCCAGTACCAGGCCCCGCCGCACGCGGTTGGCCAACTCGCGCACATTGCCCGGCCAACCGTGCTCGCCCATGGCCACCAGTGCGTCTTCACTGAAGCTGCGGGGACGGCGGCCGGTTTCCTGGCTGTAGAAGTGTGAAAAATGGTTGGCCAGCATCGCCACGTCACCGTGGCGCTCGCGCAACGGCGCGGTGACCACTTGCAGGACGTTGAGCCGGTAATACAAGTCTTCGCGAAAAGTGCCCTTTGCCACCGCGGCTTCCAGGTCGACGTGGGTGGCCGCCAACACGCGTACATCCACCGCAATCGGCTGGCTGCCGCCGACTCGCTCGATCTGTTTTTCCTGGAGAAAACGCAGCAGGTTGGCTTGCAGCTCCATGGGCAAGTCGCCGATCTCATCGAGAAACAGGGTGCCGCCGTGCGCCGCCTCGATCCGCCCCACCTTGCGCTGATGGGCGCCGGTGAAGGCGCCCTTCTCATGGCCGAACAGTTCGGACTGGATCAGGTGTTCGGGAATCGCCCCGCAATTGATCGCCACAAACGGCTTGGCATGGCGCTGGGATTGGCGATGCAAGGTACGCGCGACCAATTCCTTGCCGGTGCCGCTGTCGCCACGGATCAACACCGGGGATTCAGTGGGCGCCAGCTTGGCGAGCAGCTTGCGCAATTCCCGGATCGGACGGCTGTCCCCCAGCAACTCGTGTTCCGGCTGGCCCGCAGGCGCGTTGTTGCCCTTGCCCCGCAGGCGCGCCATGCCGAAGGCGCGGCCCAGGGTGACCTGCACCCGCGACACGTCAAACGGCAAGGTATGGAAGTCGAAGAACCACTCACAGACAAAATCGCCGACATTCTGCAGGCGCAGCACTTCCTGGTTAAGCACCGCAATCCACTCGGTGCCGCTGCGGCTGATCAGTTCCTTGACCGCTTCGGGTCGCTCCAGGTGAAACGGCTGCAGGCGCAACAAACCCACGTCACAGGAGCGCTCACCCACCGACTCGAGGGCGCAGCTGTCCACGTCCCACCCCGCTGCGCGCAAACCGGGCAATAGCCGATGGCAGTCATCACAGGGATCGACCACAAGCAGGCGGCGCGGGGCAGGTGTAACAATCATGACTATTCCTTGGCGTCAAAATCGTTAAAGTTATTTAAAAACAACTATTTGCAAAGTCTGCTGGTAACCCTAGCAAGATCTTGACGCACCCTTTGTACCGATTCGCTATAAGTCGCGAACGAACCGGGTCTTTTATGTCAGTCGGGTGCGGTCAATTGCCGCGGCGTAACTTTCATGAGGCTTTCAAAATAGCCCCTTACATGACTTTAATCAGGGAAAGTTAAAAAATCTTCTTCTAACATGTGACCCGCACCCGGTGATCGTGCATCAGTACAAGTAACCAGTCGTTAGGCACGCCCAACCAACGGCTTCCACTTGAATGGGCATTTAGAGAGAAGACCCCATGAACGCCCCGCTCCGCATCAACGAAGCTCTTTTGATCGCAGACCGTGCTTTCCAGCCCTTTCAATGTGTGGCCTGGCACGACGGCAACGGCGCCCTGAGCCTGAGCGTCATCGACCGCACCAATACCCGTATCGGTAGCAAGCAGCTGTCTTCCAGCACTTATACCGACCCGGCACAGCTCGAGAACTTGCTGTTGCAGGCCCGTGCCGAACTCGACAAAGATGGCTACCAGTTGCAATCCTGGGCAATGCCCAAGTAACTGAAGCGTGCGTGAGACGGCACCCGAAAGTGTGCCGCCCGGCTGCGCAATATATTGACCCGCACTAACTCAAGTGGACAGTCAGCCATGCAAGTTGCAACTTTGCATAGCTGACTACTTATTAGTGTGGTTACCGATCAATAGGCCGAGAGAATAAACCGCTCGATGGCTTCCGCCGCACCGTCATCGACATTGCTGCCGGTCACGACGCTGGCCTGGCGCTTGACCACCTCTTCTGCCTGGCCCATGGCAATCGACAACCCCGCCACATGAAACATCGCCGGGTCATTGCCGCCATCACCGATGGCTGCGGTCTGTTGCAGTGGCACACCGAGGTGCGCCGCAAGGGTTCTCAATGCTTCACCCTTGTTGGCCTTCATGGCGGTGACATCCAGGAACACCGGCTGCGAACGCGACACCTGGGCCAATCCCTCGACCCTGGGCTGCAACTGCGCCTCAAGCTCCATCAGCAGCTGGGTATTGGTACTGGCCGCAACAATCTTGTCGACCCGATCCAGATACGGCTCGAAGCTCTCCACCACGATCGCCCCATAGCCCAGGCCGTGCTCCTCGCGAACCGCCATCGGTCCGCCGGGATCGCGACGCAGCCAGTCGCCGTCGGCAAACAGCCAGACTTCAACGTCCGGCTGCGGCGTAAACAAGGCCAACGCCACCAGCGCCGCTTCTGCCGGCAAGTGATGCGCCACCAGAATACTGCCGTCGGGATTGACCAGCGTGCCGCCGTTGAAGCCGGCAATCGGCACATCGATGCCCAGCGCTTCGACCTGCTGACGCATGGCCTTGGGCGGTCGCCCGCTGGCCAGGCTGAAAAACACCCCGGCCGCGCGCAAGGCGCGAACCGTATCAATGGTGCGCTGGCTGAGGCTGTGATCCGGATGCAGCAACGTGCCATCCATATCACTCAACACAAAACGGATGGGTTGACTCGGCAAGTCACTCATCCGAGGCTGTGCCAGGTACGGCCATCGCGGGCCAGCAACGCATCAGCCGCCGCCGGGCCGTCCTCACCCGCCTTGTAGGCCTGGATGCCGTCATCCTGCTTCCACGCATCGAGAAAAGGCTGCACCGCACGCCAGCCGTTCTCGATGTTGTCGGCGCGCTGGAACAAGGTCTGGTCGCCGGTCATGCAGTCGTAGATCAGGGTTTCGTAACCTGTCGACGGCTGCATCTCGAAGAAGTCCTTGTAGGCAAACCCCAGTTCCACGTTGGCCATGTCCAGGGTCGGCCCGGGCTTTTTCGCCAGCAGGTCGAACCACATGCCTTCATTCGGCTGGATCTGGATCTTCAAGTACGTCGGCTTGAGTTCATCGACCTCGGTATCACGGAACTGCGCGTAAGGCGCCGGCTTGAAGCAGATGATGATCTCGGTGTCGCGGATGCTCATGCGCTTGCCGGTGCGCAGGTAAAACGGCACACCCACCCAACGCCAGTTGTCGATCAACACCTTGAGGGCAACGAAGGTCTCGGTGCTGCTGTCGGGCGCAACGTTGGCCTCTTCGCGGTAACCCGGCAGCTGCTTGCCGCCGACTTCACCCGAGGTGTACTGGCCACGCACCGAGTTGGCCCGTGCGTCTTCCAGCGACCAGGGCCGGATGGCCCCGATCACCTTGGCCTTCTCGCCCCGCACTGCGTCGGCGCCAAAGGCAGCCGGCGGTTCCATGGCGACCATCGCCAGCAACTGGAACAGGTGATTGGGCACCATGTCCCGCAGGGTGCCGGTGTGTTCGAAGAAACTGCCACGGGTTTCCACGCCGACGGTTTCGGCGGCGGTGATTTGTACGTGGTCAATGTAGTGGTTGTTCCAGAACGCCTCGAACAGCACATTGGAAAAACGGCTGATGAGGATGTTCTGGACGGTTTCCTTGCCCAGGTAATGGTCGATGCGGTAGATCTGCTTTTCGCTCATCACTTTGAGCAGGCAGGCGTTCAGCGCTTCGGCAGTGGCGAGGTCGGAGCCGAACGGCTTTTCGATCACCACCCGGCGGAACGCCTCCGGGGTTTCTTCCAGCAAGCCGGCCGCGCCGAGGCGCTGCACCACTTCGGCGAAGAAACGCGGCGCAGTGGCGAGGTAAAACACCGCATTGCCAGTACCGCTGTCGGCAATCTTCTTGCCGATATCGGCGTAGGTGCCGTCGTCGAGGAAATCACCCTCGACGTAGCTGATGCCTTTGGCCAACTGTTCCCACAATGCAGGGTCCAGGGCGTTCTCGGCATTGCCCTTGACCTTGCTGGCGGCCTCGGTGCGAATGAAGTCCTCGAGCTTCTTGGCGAAATCGGCGTCGCTGATGGCGTTGTGATCAACGCCGACAATGCGCAAGCCATCGCCCAGCAGCCCGTCGCGGCTGAGGTTGTACAGCGCCGGCATGAGCAGGCGCTTGACCAGGTCACCGTGGGCACCAAACAGAAACAGTGTGGTGGGCGGAGCGGGTTCGGCCTTGGGTTTCTTGCCGTTGGCGGTCATTTTTTGGGAGTCTCCACATGGCCGCCAAAGCCGAAGCGCATGGCAGAAAGCATTTTGTCACCGTAGGTACTTTGCTGGCGGGAGCGGAAGCGTGCGAACAGCGAGTTCGACAGCACCGGAACCGGCACCGATTGTTCCATGGCGGCCTCGATGGTCCAGCGGCCTTCGCCACTGTCGGCGACCGAGCCGGAATACCCGTCGAGCTTCGGATCAGTGGCCAGGGCGTCGGCGGTCAGGTCCAGCAGCCAGGACGACACCACGCTGCCGCGGCGCCAGACTTCGGCGATATCGGCAACATTCAGGTCGAAGCGCTGGTCTTGCGGCAGGTTCTCCGAATTCTTGGTCTTGAGGATGTCGAAACCTTCGGCGAAGGCCTGCATCATCCCGTACTCGATGCCGTTGTGGATCATCTTGACGAAGTGCCCGGAACCGGCAGGCCCTGCGTGGATATAGCCGCGCTCGGCACGGCTGTCCGCTGCGGCGGAACGGTCCTTGGTACGCGGGATGGTGCCCAGGCCCGGTGCCAGGCTTTCGAAGATCGGGTCCAGCAGCTTAACGGTCTCGGCGTCGCCGCCGATCATCATGCAGTAGCCGCGCTCCAGGCCCCAGACGCCGCCGGAGGTGCCGACGTCGACATAGTGCAGGCCTTTTTCCGACAGGGCCTTGGCCCGACGGATGTCATCCTTATAGAAGGTGTTGCCGCCGTCGATGATCACATCACCGTCTTCAAGCAGTTGGCTCAGTTCTTCAATGGTGTTCTCGGTCGGGTCGCCTGCCGGCAGCATCACCCAGATCGCCCGGGGCTTTTGCAGCCCGGCCACCAGGCCTGCCAGGTCAGCAACGCCCGTGGCGCCCTCGCCTGCCAGACCTTTTACGAATGCTTCATTGCGGTCGTAAACCACGGTGGTATGCCCATTGAGCATCAGGCGCCGCGCAATGTTGCCACCCATGCGGCCTAGTCCAATAATCCCCAGTTGCATGTGCTGATGCTCCTTACTACGAATAAATGTGTGTCACAGTTTATAGCGCAATGAGGCTAATGAGGGTTAGTCCAGAGCGGATTGGCATAGTTTCATGACAAAAAGTGGCCATCCTTTCGCCTTCAGTGGGTTAAAAGTCACAACGACCATCAAAAATAAAAAAGTTCCCTTCATTAAAAAAAGAATTCAGAATTGCCCCGACTGTTGCCGAGAGCCTCGATTCAAGCGCTCTGGCACCGCGATAGACCGGCTATTTGCGAGGTAAGCAATGAGCACTGCACACATGACCCGTCCGCCACAGACCCTCTACGTCACCATTCGCCGCGATGAATTGCGCCAGTTGAAAAACGAGCGCGACCAACTGCAGCAGGAAGTCATGCGTTTGCGCTCGCACCTGCAGGGCCAGCTCAATCAGCCGTCCGACACCCAGCCCGCACTTTGCTGAACGTGGGCTGAACGAACCGTTCAGGAATAACTCACGAAGTTTTCACATCCCCCTCCCGATACTCCCGCCGAATAGGGCCGCGCTACGTGCGCAGGCCCTCTGTTTGCGTGCATCCCTGCGCGTTGACACTGAAATTATCGGGTTGGAGCGCTGGATGGCGATGTTCAAACGCAGCACTACGTCTGCGAAAGGTTTTGATTGGGCCGGCCTCGGCTGGATGTTTCTGTTCTTCTGGTATTTCTCGGGCATTACCCAACTGCTGATCCAACTGACCGGCACCTCCGGCTTCAGTGGTTTCCGCCAGGCATTCTTCATGAGCGCCCTGTGGCTGGCGCCGATGCTGTTGTTCCCACGTCGCGCGCGCCTGGTGGCGGGGTTGATTGGCGTGGTGCTGTGGGCCTGTTCCATGGCCAGCCTGGGTTATTTCTTCATCTACCAGCAGGAATTCTCTCAAAGCGTCATCTTCATCATGTTCGAGTCGAACATCTCTGAAGCCGGCGAATACGCCACCCAATACTTTGCCTGGTGGATCGTGCTGGCGTTCATTGCCCACACCGCCATGGCCGTTTTCCTGTGGACCCGCGTACGCCCGGTTTACCTGCCACGTGGCCAGGCCATGCTGGCGGCTGCCGCAATCGTGATTGCCATCGTCGGCTACCCGCTGGTCAAGCAGATCGCCAAGAGCGAGACCATGGAACTGGCCATCGACCGCTTCGAAACCCGTATCGAGCCGGCAGTGCCATGGCAGATGATCGTCGCCTACCGCCGCTACACCGAACAACTGGATAACATGCAAGGCATGCTGACCAGCGCCAGCAAGATCCCGCCCCTGACCAACCTCAAGGACAGCATGGCCGGCCAGCCGTCGACCCTGGTGCTGGTGATCGGCGAGTCCACCAACCGCCAGCGCATGAGCCTGTATGGCTACCCGCGCAACACCACGCCGGAACTGGACAAGCTGCGGGACCAACTGGCGGTGTTCGACAACGTCATTACCCCGCGCCCGTACACTATCGAGGCGCTGCAACAGGTGCTGACCTTCGCCGACGAAGAAAACCCGGACCTGTACCTCAAGACCCCGTCCATCGTCAGCGTGATGAAGCAGGCCGGCTACAAGACCTTCTGGATCACCAACCAGCAGACCATGACCAAGCGCAACACCATGCTCACGACCTTTTCCGAACAGGCCGACGAGCAGGTGTACCTGAACAACAACCGCAACCAGAATGCGCGCCAGTATGACGGCGACGTGCTGGAGCCATTTGCCAAGGCCATGTCCGACACTGCCGAACGCAAATTCATCGTGGTGCACCTGCTGGGCACCCACATGAGCTACCAGTACCGCTACCCGCCGACCTTCGACAAGTTCACCGACCGCCAGGGCGTGCCTGAGGGGGTCAGCGACGCACAGTTGCCGACCTACAACAGCTACGACAATGCGGTGCTTTACAACGATTTCGTGGTGTCGAGCCTGATCAAGGACTACGCCAAGACCGATCCGAACGGATTCCTGCTGTACCTTTCCGACCACGGCGAAGACGTGTTCGATTCGGCCGGCCACAACACCCTGGGCCGCAACGAAGGCAAGCCGACAGCACCGATGTACACCATTCCGTTCATGGCCTACGCATCACCCAAGTGGCGTGAAAGCCATGACTGGAGTTTTGCCGGTGACTTGCAGCGCCCTTACACCAGCTCGCAGCTGATCCATACCTGGGCCGACATGGCCGGGTTGAGCTTCGACGAACTGGACCACAGCAAGAGCCTGGTCAGTGACAGCTTCAAGCCTCGGCCACGGATGATTGGCGACCCGTATGCACGCCAGCAAAAACCGCTGATTGATTTCAGCCTGATCAAGCCCAAGCCAGACGCCGCCAACGTGGTCGTCAAGTAGCTTGAATCGCCCGGGTTTCATCCGCGCAATGCGGTGAAACCCGATTTAGCTGTAACGTAAAGATAATAATTATTCTCGTTTAGCGCTAAAGTTCCCCGTCTCCTTTCGTCTTTGAGCCAATGGCATTTTTCATAGACGACAAGGAGTTCGCCGCGATGTTCGCGCCTATTACCCGTTCCATGACCTTGACCCTGGGCCTCTTCAGCGTGGCGCTGAGCCCGGACCTGCTGGCCGAAAACGACCCCGACCAGGAATCCCAAGCGCCGGCCAAAGCCCTGGAACTGGGCAGCACCAGCATCACCGCCGAAGGCCTTGGCGCCAACACCGAACACACCGGTGCCTACACCACAGGCTCAATGGGCACCGCCACCCGGCTGAACCTGTCCATCAAGGAAACCCCGCAGTCGGTCTCGGTGATCACCCGCCAGCAGATGGACGACTTCAACCTCAACACCCTGACCGAAGTGATGCGCCAGACCACCGGCGTGGTGGTGCAGCACCTGGACTCCGACCGGGTCGGCTATTCCTCGCGCGGCTACGGCATCACCAACTTCCAGATTGACGGCATGCTCAACACCTTCGGCCGCATGAAGTCCGATGCCGACACCATCATCTACGACCGGGTCGAAGTGGTCCGCGGCGCCACCGGCCTGACCACCGGCGCCGGCGACCCCTCGGCCACGGTCAACATGGTGCGCAAACGCCCGACCGCACAGTGGCAGGCCAAGACAGGCGTCAGTGGCGGCTCCCACGACAATTACTACAGCTACCTGGACGTTGGCGGCCCCCTGGCATTTGACGGGCGCCTGCGCGGCCGCACGGTTCTCGCCTACCGTGACACCCAGTCCTACCGCGACAACTACGCGCTGCAACGGGAAGTCGGCTACGGCATCCTCGAAGGCGACCTGACCGACGACACGGTGCTGGCGGTGGGCTTCGATTACCAGAACAAGCATGTGCAGGGCACCGCGTGGGGCACCTTGCCCTACTGGAACAGCGACGGCAGCAAAGCCAGGCTGCCCCGCTCCGCCAACATCGCGGCCCACTGGAGTTCCTGGCCGCTGAAAGATGAAACCACCTTCGCTACCCTCGACCACCGCCTGGCGGGTGACTGGCACCTGAAGGCCGCCTATACCCACCGTGAAAGCGACACCGACGGCAAGGTCTATTACGGCGGCTCAGGCTTCCCGAATGCCGACCGCGGCGGCATGACCGCCTGGACCAGCCACATGCTCGGCACCTCGAAAATGGACGTGGTCGACTTGAACCTGTCCGGGTCCTATGCCCTGCTGGGTCGTGAGCACGAATTGATGGTGGGTTACGGCGAGTCCGAGCAGCGTGACGCTTCGCCACACCTGCGCAGCGGTACGGTGCCGAAGGACTACACCAGCATCGACGATTGGAAACACATGGGCGGGATCGGCAAATTCCCCGACACCAACACCGGCCTCAAGGGCGAACAAGGCAGCACCCGCCAAAAGGCCGGCTACCTGGCCACCCGCCTGAGCCTGACCGATCGCCTGCATGCGGTATTGGGCAGCCGCTACGGCAGCTGGGAGATCGAGAGCACCACCTACAACTACAACAGGGACACTGACCAGTTCCTCGGTACGTCAAAATCCAGCCAGACCCACAACGACATGTGGACACCCTACGCCGGCCTGCTCTACGACCTGACCCCGGAGTACACCGTCTACGCCAGCTACACCGACATCTTCAACCCGCAGGAAGAACGCAACGCCGGCAAGCAATACCTGGAGCCGGTGGTAGGCAGCAACTATGAAGTGGGCATCAAGGGCAGCCTGCTGGAAGAGCGCCTGAACCTGGCGGCCGCGTACTTCTGGAGCAAACAGGACAACGTCGCGGAACTGGACAGTTTGACCCCACCGGATCCAGAGACCGGTGAGCAGTTCTTCACATCCGGCGGCAAAGGCAACAAGGTTCAGGGTTTCGAGGTAGAGGTGTCCGGAGAGGTGCGCCCCGACTGGAACCTGACCGCCGGATACACCTACACCCACTCCCTGAACGGTGACAAGCAGCGCAACAACACCCACCTGCCGCTGAACCTGTTGCGCGTGTCCACGGCCTACCGCCTGCCCGGCGAATGGCACGCGCTGACGGTCGGCGGCGCGGTGAATTGGCAAAGTGACTTCTACGACTTCGCCTATCGCCCGGTTGGCCGGGACACCAATGGAGCCCTGATCAGGGAGCGCACCCGGATCACCCAGCAGGCCTATACCGTGGTCAACCTGATGTCCCGCTATGAGTTCGATGACCACTTGTCGGCGTCACTTAATATCAACAACCTATTTGATAAAAAATATTACGAGCGCGTCGGCTTCTATAACGGCGTGTATTGGGGAGACCCGCGCTCTATCAGCGTCGCACTGGACTGGAAGCTCTGAATTCATCGCTGCTAAAGATTGGAAGTTAACGAAATCGTTAACTTTCGGTCAGCGCGAGGTTAACCCTTACTTAATATCATTGGCCCACAGTCTCCCCATCCCGCCGCTGATGACAACGCGCGGACCCAACACACTTACTGAGACACTGCCATGAAATTTTCGACTGTTATCCTTGCCGGCCTGATGACCATGACTTCCGTAGCCGCCTTTGCAGAGGGCGGATCAGAGCGCTCGAAGGAGTTCTACAACAACTTCACCTTCGTTCAGGAACAGACTCACGGTGCTGCCCAGCAAACCGCAATGGCTGACGGCAAGACCGAAAAGCCGGCAACGGCCGACCAAACTACCAACACACCGAACAGCTGATTTACCCGCAATACCTGTGCTATTCCGCTCTGATAGCCAAGGTCAATTTGGCGCCACTTGCTGGCGCCTTTTTTTGCCTTTAATTAAATAAACATTAATTAAAGCGGCTTGCTCCAGAACAACATCCGGCCATGTTGCGGATCAAATACCGAATCATCAAACCCAAACTTTCGATACGCCGACTGCGCCACGGCGTTGCCTTCAAGCACCTCGAGGGTGATCTTGCAGCAACCGCGTTGGCGAGCAATTTCCTCGACCTTTTGCAGCATCTTCTGACTCAGCCCCAGGCCACGGAATTGATCCATCACCACCACGTCGTGCACGTTGACCAGCGGGCGGCAGGCAAAGGTGGAAAACCCTTCAAAGCAGTTCACCAGGCCGGCCGGCGTACCGCCGACAAAGGCCAGCACACTGAACGCGTGGGCACGCTTGGCCAGCTCTGCCGGCAGTTGCTGCAAGCGGTCGGCCGGCAGGCTGTGGCCACCGCCCATGGGGTCTTCGGCGTAATGATTGAGCACCAGGCCAATGGCCTCGGCGTGTACCGGATTGGTGTAGCTGGCTTGCAGCACCAGGATGTCTGCGCTGTCCATTTCCTTCCTCGTTGACGGTGCGACAGGGACTCGGTCCCCATAAAAGGGCTCGATTGTAAGCGTGGTGCAGGCATTAGATGAAGGAGATTAACTACATTTGCCCGCGTGAAAGCGCGCCAGGCTCGCCAAACCGTGCCAGTTGCATCTCCTGCAGGCGGCTCAGGGTGCGGCGGAATGGAAACTCCAGGTAACCCTCGGTGTAGAGGCTTTCCAGCGGCACCCGGGCCTCGATGTACAGCGGCACCTTGCGGTCGTAGCACTCGTCCACCAGCGCGATGAAACGCCGGACGCTGTCGTCATGCACCGACAGTTCCGGCAGTTCCCGGTCCCCGGCGTCCACCCGTTCGGCAGCGTCTTCGGTGCCACGGGCGATTCGCCCCGGGCGCTTTTGCGCGCTGAGGTTGGGCACCTCGCCGAGCAAAATGGCCTTGAACCGATCACACAGCAGCATGAAATCCATCGCCGCCAATGGCTGCTCGCATAGGTCGGCATAGCGACACCACAGCACGGTTTCACCGGACTGCACTGCCACGATGGAACGGTAGCCGACCGCAACCGGGTCGCTGCTCACTGCCTGCCCGGCGCTTAACTGGCGAAACACCTCGGCCAACGCGTCGGGCTGGTCGACCCAGTAACGCTGCAGTGCGGTGCCCGGGTGCAGCCGATGATCTTCCCCGCCATCGACTGCCACCACCCGCATATGCTGTTTGATCGCTTCGATTCCCGGCAGGAAACGATCCCGGTTGAAACCGTCGGCGTACAGCTGGTCCGGTGGCTGGTTGGACGTGCAGACCATCACCACGCCTTCCTCGAACATCACCTGGAACAGCCGGCCGAGGATGATGGCGTCACCAATGTCGTTGACGAACAACTCATCGAAACACAGCACCCGCACTTCCCGGCTCAGTTCGCGGGCCAGGGCCTGCAAGGGATCGTGGGTGCCCGTGAGCTGGAATGAACGCTGGTGCACCCAGCCCATGAAGTGATGAAAATGCTGGCGCCGCGCTGGCACTCCCAGGCTTTGGTAGAACTGGTCCATCAGCCAGGTCTTGCCCCGGCCGACCGGGCCCCACAGGTACACCCCGGTGATGGGCCCATGGCCGTGGTGCAAGGCCTGATGGCAGTCCTGCAGGGCTTGCACCGCTTCACGCTGGGCGTCGTCGGGGATAAAACCCTGTTCGGTGATGGCGTGCTGATAGGCGGCAAGTGGCGAGTCGAAAGTCATGCCCGGCAGTATGCCATGACGGCTACAGGGAAATATCCAATCGGGCAATCTTGCCGTGTTCATTGAGGCGGAAGGTATAGCGCAGCTCCAGCGGGCTGCCGGGAAAGCTGCCGGTGATCAGGTTGCTGACCAGCACCTTGCCCGTGCGGTGCTGCACATTCAGCACCTGGACCCTGGGCTGGTAACGACGCCCGGTGTCTTCCATCCAGCGGGCGATGGCGGCTGTACCGACCCGGTGCTCGCCTTCGTCGAACACGTTGGCATCTTCGGCGAAACAGTCGGCCACCAGCGAGGTGTCGCCGGCATTCGCCGCGGCAATGTAGGTTGCAATAGCCGGGGCCAGTTCAGGGGTGGGTTGGGACATGGTGACAGCTCCTTTTTAGTGATTTATGGAGCCATCCTAAAGCAGCGTTGTGTCAGTTCTTGTCAGGAGTGAACGGCCCGGATTCGTTCTGTTCCATCAGCTTGCGCCAGCCCCGCAACCAGTCGCTGCGGCGGCCAGGATAACGTTCACCTTGCAGGCGCGCGGCGGCCACTCGGTCGGTGCGGAAGGTGCGATAGGCCCCACGCAATTCACACCACGCGACGATCACCCGCACTTCGTTGAGAAAACCCAGGGCCAGGGGCCAGATCAGGCGCTGGCTGGCGGTCTGGCTGGCATCGGCGTAGTCGATGTGCAGTTTGGCCTGGCCGCGAATGGCCTCGCGGAACACATTCAACGGCACGCGGTTTTCCGGGTAGCCGAAGCCTGGCGGGCCCGGCAGCACCGTCGGATTGCGCAAGGCTTCCTGGGCAGCCGGGTCAAGCACGTCGGCGATCTTTGCAAGCGCATTGGCCGCCGCCTGGCTCAGTACGTCATCACCGCGCTGGTCGACATACCGCAAGCCCAGCACGATGGCTTCGGTCTCGTCGGCATTGAGCATCAGCGGCGGCAGGAACAGGCCCGCACGCAGCACATAGCCCACGCCCGCCTCGCCGTAGATCGGTGCGCCCAACGCGGTCAGTTCGGCGATATCGCGGTACAGCGTGCGCTCGGAAATCTCCAGTTCTGCCGCCAGCACGGCGGCCGTCACCGGGCGCTTTTTGCCCCGCAGGACTTGCAACAAGGTCAACAGACGACTGGTACGCGACACGTTGATCATGCTCGAAAAAGAAAGGTTGTGCAGCTTAGCAGAGGCCTCCGTCAGAAAGTGTCAGGAGCAGGCACCCTTCCCTTCAGCCGCCAAAAAAGCCCCTTGACGAAATATATGACTAGCATCATATTTAATAGATGTTGCGAAACATTTAAACCAACCACAGCGTCAGGAGTTTCGGTATGCGCAATAAAGTCTTTGGCCGTCGCAGCGGCCTGCGGGTTTCAGAGCTGGCCCTGGGTACCGCCAATTTCGGCACAGGCTGGGGCCACGGCGCCGAGCGCGACGAGTCCAAGCGAATCTACGACGGCTATCTGGAGGCCGGCGGAAACTTCCTCGATACTGCCAACGGCTACCAGTTCGGCCAATCGGAAGTGCTGCTCGGCGAGTTCATTGCCTCGGAACGCGACCGCTTGGTGATCGCCAGCAAATACACCCTGCGCACCCAGCCTCAAGACGAAGGCACCCTCAAGCTTGGCAACAACCGCAAGAACATGGTGCGCGCCGTCGAAGAAAGCCTGAAACGCTTGAACACCGACCACATCGACCTGTTCTGGGCGCATATCAGCGACAACGTCACGCCGATGGAAGAGATCCTGCGGGGGTTTGATGACCTGGTGCGTGCCGGCAAGATCCACTACGCCGGGCTGTCCAACTTCCCCGCCTGGCGCATTGCCCGCGCCGACCTGCTCGCTGAAGTGCGCGGCTTTGCACCCCTGGTAGCGATCCAGACCGAATACAGCCTGGCCGAACGCACCGCTGACCGCGAGCTGCTGCCCATGGCCGAGGCCCTGGGCCTGGCCGCGACTTTATGGTCACCGCTGGGGGGTGGTTTTCTGACCGGGAAGTACCGCAACAGCCAGGACGATACCCGCGCCAGCAAGCTGGGGATTTTGGTCCACGCTGAAAAAAGCGCACGGGAAACCGCAGTGCTCGACACCCTGCTGGCGGTTGCCGGTGAACTGGACGCCACGCCGACTCACATCGCCATCGCCTGGCTGCGGGAAAAGGCCCGTCGTTCCACTACCGCGCTGATCCCGATCCTGGGGCCGCGCACCCGCGAACAACTGGACGGCACCCTGGGTGCGTTGAGTGTGCAACTCTCGGCTGAGCAAGTGGCCCGCCTGGATGCTGCCAGCGCGATACCGCTGGGCGTGCCCCACGAGATGATCGCGGAGCGCTTCCCACGTTATACGGACGATGATGCACAAGACCTGCGCTGGCCGCCGGTTATCTAAGACCCGTTGTGGCGAGGGAGCTTGCTCCCGCTGGGCTGCGTAGCGGCCCCAAAATCTTGGGAGCGCTGCGCACTCCAGCGGGAGCAAGCTCCCTCGCCACAGATGCAGTACTCAGCCTCAGTTAAGCGAGGCTTTTGCTCACCACTTCAAACACATCGCTGGACAGCTCGCCCGAAGCGCGAATCCGCTCCAGCTCGCCTTTCATCAGCGCCTGCCGCGCGCTGTCGTACTTGCGCCAGCGGGTCAACGGCGCCAATTGCCGCGAAGCAATCTGTGGGTTGAAGCCATTCAACTGGATCACCAGGTCCGCCAGGAACCGATAACCCGAACCATCCGCCGCGTGGAAGTTGATCAGGTTCTGCCCGGCAAACGCGCCCACCAGTGCCCGCACCTTGTTCGGGTTCTTGATGTTGAACGCAGGGTGCTGCATCAACGTCTTGACCCGCTCCAGCGCGCCCGGCGAACCATTGCCCGCCTGTACGCTGAACCACTGGTCCATGACCAGCGGGTTGTCCTTGAAGTTCTCGGCAAACACCGCCAGCGCCTTGGCTTTTTCTTCTTCGAACGGCGAGTTGACCAGCACCGCCAGGGCCGTCAGGCGCTCGGTCATGTTGTCGCACGCGTCGAACTGTTCAAGGGTCGCCGCCAGCACTTCCGGCTTGCCGCTGAGCATCAGGTACGACAGCGCAATGTTCTGCAAGGCGCGACGGGCAAAGTGTTCCGCCTCGGCCACGTACGGGGTTTTCTTCGACAGGTCGCGATTGGCCTGGTAACGCAGCCACAGGCCCTCGAACAGGTTGTCGGCCAACTGCTTGCGAGCAAACTCGCGGGCCGCGTGGATGGCGTCGACATCCGCCACTTCGCTGATTTCAGTCAGGTAGGCTTCGCTCGGCAGCGAGAGCATCTCGGCGACCATCGCCTGGTCCAGGCTTTCGTCGCTCAATACGCTGCGCAGTGCAGTAATCAGGCGTTGATCCAGCACCAGCGCCTTGCCCTGCTGATGTTGGGCGATCAGCTCCTGCAACACCTGCACCGACAGCTGCTGGCCGGCGTCCCAGCGATTGAAGCCATCGCTGTCGTGCTGCATCAGGAACATCAGTTGGTCGCGGTTATACGGGAAGCTCAGCTTCACCGGCGCCGAGAAGCCGCGCAGCAGCGACGGCAGCGGGTGCTCGGCGATGTCGACAAAGGTGAAGGTCTGTTCGGCTTCGGTCACCGAGATCACGCGGGACGTGGCGCCGGCAGCGGTTTCACCGGCCAGGCGCAAGGCGATGCCCGCGCCCTTCCCGTCCAGCAGGCCCAGCTCAACCGGAATCACGAACGGCAGTTTTTCCACCTTGTCCGGGGTTTCCGGGCAGCTTTGACGGAAGGTCAGGCTGTAGGTTTTAGCCACCGCGTCGTAGGACTCGCTCACCGCCAGGCGTGGCGTACCTGCCTGGCTGTACCAGCGCTTGAACTGGGTCAGGTCAGCGCCGTTGGCGTCTTCCATGGCCTTGATGAAGTCATCGCAGGTCACAGCCTGGCCGTCGTGGCGTTCGAAGTACAGGTCGCTGCCTTTGCGGAACCCTTCGGCGCCAAGCAAGGTTTGGATCATACGGACGACTTCCGAGCCCTTTTCGTACACGGTCAGGGTGTAGAAGTTGGAGATCTCGATAAAGCCGTCCGGACGCACGGCGTGGGCCATGGGGCCGGCATCTTCGGCGAACTGGTGAGTGCGCAGATAAGCCACGTCCTGGATGCGCTTGACGGTGGCCGAATTCATGTCGGCAGAGAACTGCGAATCACGGAACACCGTGAAGCCTTCCTTCAGCGACAGCTGGAACCAGTCGCGGCAAGTCACGCGGTTGCCCGACCAGTTGTGGAAGTATTCGTGGGCAACGATCGCCTCGACTCGCTGGTGCGCGGCGTCGGTGGCGGTTTCGGCACGGGCCAGCACGGCGCTGGAGTTGAAGATGTTGAGGCCCTTGTTTTCCATGGCGCCCATGTTGAAGTCGTTGACCGCGACGATCATGAAGATGTCGAGGTCGTACTCACGGCCATAGACTTCCTCGTCCCAGCGCATGGATTTCTTCAGGCTGTTCATGGCGTGCTGGCACTTGTCGATGTTTTCCGGCTCGACATAGATACGCAGCGCCACGGTGCGCTCGGTCATGGTGGTGAAGGTGTCTTCGACACACCACAAATCACCGGCCACCAGTGCAAACAGGTACGCCGGCTTCTTGAACGGATCTTCCCAGGTCGCCCAGTGCCGGCCGTCTTCGCCAGGGCCGGAAGCAATCGGGTTGCCGTTGGACAGCAACACCGGGTAGCTGTGTTGCTCGGCGATCACCGTGGTGGTGAACACGCTCATCACGTCCGGACGGTCGAGGTAATAGGTGATCTTGCGGAAACCCTCGGCCTCGCACTGGGTGCAGAACATGCCGCCGGATTTGTACAGGCCTTCCAGGGCGGTATTGGTTTCCGGGTGGATCTTCACCGTGGTGTCGAGGGTGAAGGTCGCGCTGGTGGGGTGCACGGTCAGGTGGCTGTCGCTCAACTGGTAGTCGGCGTCGGTCAGTTCCTGGTCGGCCAGGTTCACCGACAGCAGCTCCAGCTGCTGCCCGTCCAGCACCAGCGGCGGCAAGCCGGCGCCGCGCTCGGGGTTGCGGCGCATCACCAGCTGCGCGTGGACCAGGCTATGGTCCTCGAACAACTCGAAGGTCAGGTGCGTCTCGTCGATCAGGTAGTCCGGCGCCTGATAGTCCTTCAGGTAAATCATCTTCGGCTGTTCGGTGCGCATGTCTGTCGTCCTTCTACTGATGCACGGCGAGCTGGTAGGCCGTGTATTTACGAATATTGATCACGCCGGTATCGAAGATCAGGTATTGGCCCTTGATCCCCATCAGCGTGCCTTCGGCAATCGGGTTCTTGTCCAGGTTGAAGCTGACGATCTTGGTCGGATACTGCTCGATCGGGTAGCGGATTTCGATCGGTTCGATGTCGGTCACCGGTTGGATGGCCTGCAGGCCAAAGCGTTCCTGCAAACCGAGCATGCCTTCGGCACAGCTGGCGAACAGTTCGTCGCGCACCTGCGCAAGGTCGACGGCCTGGGCATCGCCCTTGAGCAGCGCGCGCCAGTTGGTCTTGTCGGCCACCTGGCTGCGGAACAGGTCTTCGACGAAGCCCGACTGCTGGCGCGTGGCAACGCGCATGATCGGCAGCGCCTGGCTGGCACCCTGGTCGAGCCAGCGGGTCGGCAGCTGGCTGGCGCGGGTGATGCCGACCTTGATCCCCGACGAGTTCGCCAGGTACACCACGTGGTCGGTCATGCAGAATTTTTCACCCCAGGCCGGATCGCGGCAGGTGCCGGCGTCGTAATGGCAGCGCTCGGGGCTCATGATGCACAGGTCGCACTGGGCCAGTTTGGTCATGCACGGGTAGCAGTAACCCTGGCTGAAACTGGTCTTGGTCTTGCGACCGCAATGGGTGCAATGGATCGCACCGAGGTATTCCAGGCGCACGGTAGTGCCGATCAATGGATTGACCGGCACCTCGGTGTCGCCCAGGCGAAACGCGTATTGAACGGTCGGCTCACCCAGCTGCGCCGACATCTTGCTGACTGCACCACGGCCAATCTCAATCAATGGATGGCATCCGACTTGAACAGGATGTTCGGCACCGGCGCCGACTTCGAGGCGCATTCCTGCGGGCCCATGTAGCCGGTGCGCTGGTCTTCCGGCAGGTTCTGCAGTTCCCAGGCGATCACCGCCTGCAACGACAATTCACGCTGCTCGGCGGTGAGCTTGCGGCCATCGGACCATTTGCCGATTTCCACGGCGAGCTTGAGGCTCTCGTAGATGTCCGGGGTGATGTTTTCGATCATTTCGACAAAAGAGGACATAAGACTCTTCCTTAACTAAATAGGAGACATTTTGCGGCGGCTGTACAAGCCACCCAACAAACCGGTCAGGCAACCCATCACCAGGCCACCCACGTGGGCCGCGTTGGCGATTTCGCCGAAGCCGATCATCGAGACCAGGCCCGACAGGCACAGCACCAGCCACACCAGCATCATCACCAACACCCCGCGAGGCAGGCGATACACCGGATTCGGCGACACCCACTGATAGATCCAGCAATGCCCGAGCAAGCCATACAGCACGCCGGACAACCCGCCAAACAGGCCGGGACCACCAAAATAGTATTGAGCGTAGTTCGACACCAGGCTGAACAGCAGGGTCAGGCCCAGCAGGTTGATGCTGCCCTGGCGCAACTCGATGCGTCGCCCCAGTTCCCAGTACCACATGCCGTTCATGGCCAAGTGCAGGATGCCGAAGTGGATCAACATCGGCGTGACCAGGCGCCACCACTGTCCCGACGCCAGGCTGTCGGTCAATGGCGTGAAACGGATGTACTCGCCTGCCACGCTGAACGGCAGGAAGGTCAGCCAGCTCATGGCTTGCAGGTTATCCCCCAGCAACGTAACGGCGCCGACGATGATGCTCAGCAGCAACACCAACGCGGTCACCGGGCTGTGGCGAAGCTGCTGGGCAAACCCGGGACGCCTGGTCGACGTCGCCTGCTCGGGAATGTCCAGTTGCTGGTCCGGGTCACCGGCCGGAAAGCGCTGGTACAGGACCTTCACGTCTTCACTGATGGAGTCAGGCACCCACAGCACCTGCTCCCCGGCTTCTTCGCTGACGCGATGGGGCACTTGCATGCGTTGCAGAAGCTTGACGAAACCACTCAAATCCACCGCCAGCGGCAGGCGTAACACAGCAACGGTACTCATGAAATAACCTCAGGGCGCTCGACATCGACCCAAACAAATTTACGCGGGTCCAGGCGGGTTTCCTGATCCAGCCGGTACGCCACCAGCTTGCCGTACAGCACCGCGCTGTAGTCCAGGCAGGCCAGGTTCGGGCGGATCGGCGCCGGTTTGCCGCTGCGCCAGTAGTGGCCGACGAACAGCAATGGCTCGTCGACGCCGTAGCGCAGCAGGGAATTCTTTTCAGTGGACGACAGCGGCGTGGCGGCCACAGGTTCCGGCAGCGCATCGGGCTGGAACACGATATCGCCGTAGGTTTTCGGGTCGTCTTCCCAGAACTTGGTGCGGAAGAACGAACGCGTCAGGCCGTCGCCGCCGGTCAGGGTCAAACCGTCCGGCAGGCGCATGTCGGTGCCGCGCAACAGGCGGTCGAAGGCATTGCTGGCGAAACTGCCAGGCACGGCGGCGGCTTGCAGGAAGTGTTCGTCGATGCAGCCGTCCGGGAAATGCGCGCGCAGGGGCTCGATAAAGCCGTTGTCCCAGCAAGCGTGCACTACGCGGAATCGCCCGGCGTCGACAAACAGCGGCATGTCATAGAACCAGCCGAGGAAATCGTGCCAGTCTGCCGGGTGCTGTTCGAACTGGGTCAGGGTCTCGTGGATCAACCGCGCGTGGCGTGGCGTGTGCTCGCGCACAAACTGCTTGCCGCTGCCCGGGGCGGCGGGCGTGCTCCAGCCCAGCGCGTTGAACTCATGGTTGCCCATGATGCACAGCGCCTGGCCGGCCTCGGTCATGTCGTGGACGATATGCAGCGCCTCGCGAATGCGCGGGCCACGGTCGATGATATCGCCGAGGAACACGGCCATTCGCGACGGATGCCGCCAGGTACCGCCCTGCTTGTGGTAACCCAATCGGTCGAGCAAGTGCTCAAGGGTATGAGCGCAACCGTGCACGTCACCAATCAGGTCGTAGCTACGCGCGGGATCGAGCATCAGTCGCCTCCACCCCCCAAGCGGCTGCCCCAGCCCAGCTTGGTCCGGCACACTTCGTAGTAGTTGTGGTCCAGCGGGTGGATCAACCGCAACTTCTGTGCCTTTTTGCTCACGGTGATGGTGTCACCGGGGGCGCAGGTGAAATGGTTCTGCCCGTCGCAGGAGACTTGCGGGTAGATCTGCATGTCTTTTGACACCACGATTTTCAGCTCACTGTTGCCATCGACCACGATAGGCCTGCTGGACAACATATGGGGATACATCGGCACGATCACAATGGCATCCAGCTTGGGATGCATGATCGGCCCACCGGCCGACAGCGCGTAGGCCGTGGACCCGGTCGGCGTGGCGACGATCAGGCCGTCGGCCTTCTGGCTGCACACGAACTGGCCGTCGATGTACAACTCGAACTCGATCATCCGCGTCGACTTGCCGGGGTGCAGCACCACATCGTTGAGGGCGTCGCCCTGGCCGATGGCTTCGCCGTGGCGGCGCACTTCGGCTTGCAGCAGGAAGCGGTTTTCCACCAGGTAGTGGCCGTCCAGCACCTTGGCCACTTCGACTTCCAGCTCGTCGGGGCGAATATCGGTGAGGAACCCCAGGCTTCCGCGGTTGATCCCCAGCACCGGCACGTTATGCCGCGCCAGCGCCCGGGCGGCGCCCAGCAGGCTGCCGTCGCCGCCCACCACGATCACCATGTCGCAGACTTCACCGAGCATCTTGCGCGACGAGGTCTGCAGGCCATGGCCCGGGAGGATTTCAGCGATGGTGTCTTCGAGGATCACGTGCAGGTGGCGCTCGAGCAGAAACTTTTTCAGTCGGCGGACGGTGTCCAGCACCTGGGTACTGCCCAGGCGACCGATAATGCCGATATTGCGAAATTGCTCCATGGGGCTCCTGCGGGGTTCGGGTTCTGCAAAAAAGAACGATTATGGGCGAAAGCCGGCGTTACACAAAATCCTTTGTCGCCGCAAACCCCAGACGACAACGGTTCTCAGCCCCCTTCCCGGCTGTAAAAGGCTATGCTCGGACCATGACTCTGTTCCCTGATTTGCAGCACCTGCCCCGCCAACTGCGTCACCCCGAGGTGCGCGATCTCGCGTGGGTGATGCTCGCCCCGCCGATGCTCGCGCAAACGCCGTGGCCACAACGCCACCCGCTGACCGGCAGCGACTGGGTGCAGGCCCCGCATTTGCTGGAGCAGTGGCTGCGCCAGCTGGACCAGGACAGCAGTGCCTTGCTGCATTGGCTGAGCCAGGCACGCACCCGCCGGCTGGGGTTGTATTACGAACGGCTGTGGCAATTCGCCGTGCAGCATGCGCCGGGCGTGGAACTGCTGGCGGCCAACCTGCCGATCCGCCAGGCCGGGCATACCCTGGGCGAGCTGGACATGCTGCTGCGCGACCGTGACGGTGTGCATCATCTGGAACTGGCGATCAAACTCTACCTCGGGCCCCAGGACGGTAATGGCCGGGACACCGCGCAATGGCTCGGCCCCGGCTGTCATGACCGGCTCGACCGCAAGCTGGCCCACCTGGCCCAGCACCAACTGCCGATTTCCGCCCGGCCGGAGAGCCGCGAAGTCCTGGCCGCGCTGGATATCCAGGCTTTTGATGCCCATCTGTGGCTGGGCGGTTATCTGCTCTACCCATGGCCGGGCATGGCGCAGGCGCCGCAGGGCGCGCATCCCCAACACCTGAATGGCCGTTGGCTGCATCAGCGCGATTGGTCGAGGTTTATCGAGCAAAGCCCGGCAGGACGCTGGCAACCGCTGCCCCGCCACGCATGGCTGGCGCCGGCGCACTACCCGGCGGACGAAGCCTGGGACGCGGCCCGGATGCAGCACTGGCTAACCGAACTGGACCCCATGGCGCCCGCGCAGTTGCTGGTGCGCCTGGTGGAAAACAGCGAAGGCGAATGGGAAGAAGCCGAACGGTTGTTTCTGGTGGCGGATCTTTGGCCGAACGTGCCGGCGCTTACAGGTTATCGATATGCCGATAGTCAATCTGTAACCCCATAGCCAGCTGCTTTGAACGGCCCAACCGAATCGGGCCGCGCTCGATGTCCACCAGCAAACCCGGGCAGTCCAGCGGCGGCAAACCCGCCACATCCTTCAGCCGCCCATCGGTGATCACCAGCAACCGCTGCTGCTCCACCGGGTAACGCTTGCGACGAGCCGCCAACCAGTGCCCCGCTTCGTTCAGCGCTGCCAACAATGGCGTGCCACCGCCTGCACCGAGGCCATCAAGCCAATGACCAAGCCCTTTTGCCGCCTTTAATCCCTGCACCTGCCACTTTGGCGATTGCCCGCTCGCGGTGAGCAACGCCATGCGCGCCCGCTGTCGATAGGCATCGTCGAACAGTTGGGCCAGTAATCCCTTGGCATCGCTAAGCGCCTGATGCCGCCGGGTGGACGCCGAAGCATCGACAATCACCAGCCACAGTTCATGGGGCGTACGGCTACGCAGTTGATACAACAAATCTTCGCGGCGTTGCGGCCGCCCGCCGAGCAAGGTGCCCGGCCAGTTGATCGAACCTTCGGCCGCGCTGCGCGCCTGGCCTCGCCGGCCCTTGTTCAGTCGACCCGCCTTGGGCCGTGCATCCGCCCCCACGTCAGGTTTGGGGCGGATGCCTAGGGCTTTTTTGGCCAGGTGGGCACATCACGGCGAGCACCTATCGGCAAGGCGGGTGCGGGCATGTCGCCCCATTGGCCCTGGCCTTCAGGTGCATCATTGGGCTTGGGTGATTGACCGCCAGCGGGCGGCGTTGCAGGCGGGGATTGCTCCTGACGACGATGGCGCAGGGCAAATTCCGCGACCGCTTCGATATCTTCTTCGCTGATAGCCGTCGCGCCCCGCCAGGCCGCATGGGCACGTGCGCCACGCAGCCAGACCAGGTCGGCGCGCAAGCCATCGACCCCGGCGGCAAAGCAGCGCTCGGTAATCTGCGCCAGCGCCTGGTCATCCAACGGGATGCTATCCAGCAAGGCGCGGGCCCGGGTGCAGCGCTCACGCAACGCGGCCTGCCGGTCGGCCCATTGCCCGCAGAAACCCTGAGGGTCGCTGTCGAAATCCAGGCGGCGACGGATGATCTGCCCGCGTTCGGCCGGCTGGGTGTGCCCGCTCAGCGCTACGTTGAAACCAAACCGGTCGAGCAATTGCGGGCGCAACTCGCCCTCTTCCGGGTTCATGGTGCCGATCAGTACAAAACGCGCCGAATGCCGGTGGGAAATCCCGTCGCGCTCGATCAGGTTGGTGCCGCTGGCGGCCACGTCCAGCAGCAGGTCCACCAGGTGGTCGGGCAGCAGGTTGACTTCATCGACATAGAGCACGCCGCCGTCGGCCTTGGCCAGCACGCCGGGGGAAAACTGTGCGCGGCCCTCACTGAGTGCCGCGTCCAGATCGAGTGTGCCCACCAGCCGCTCTTCGGTGGCGCCCAACGGCAGCGTGACGAACTGGCCGCTGGCGAGCAGGTCCGCCAGGCCACGGGCCAGGGTGGACTTGGCCATGCCGCGCGGGCCTTCAATCAGCACGCCACCGATCTTCGGGTCGATGGCGGTCAGGCACAGGGCCAGTTTCAGGTCGTCGGCGCCGACCACGGCGGACAGCGGGAAATGTGGAATGTCGGTCATCAACTGCCTTCTTCTATATCCAACAACAGGTTTTCCAACGCCTCGCGGTACGCCCCAGGCTCCTGCCACATGCCGCGTTGCTGGGCTTCGAGCATGCGTTCGGTCATGTCCCGCAGGGCATCCGGGTTGTGCTGCTGCACAAAGGCGCGGGTGCCCGGGTCCAGCAAGTAGGCATCCGCCAGCAATGCATATTGATGATCGTCGATCAACGCCGTCGTAGCGTCGAACGCGAACAGATTATCCACGGTGGCCGCCATCTCGAACGCGCCTTTGTAGCCGTGGCGCTTCACCCCTTCGATCCACTTCGGGTTGGCCGCCCGGGCACGAATCACCCGGTTCAACTCTTCCTTCAACGTGCGGATCTTCGGCAAGTCCGGCTGGCTGTGGTCACCATGATAGCTGGCAGCCTTGTCGCCGCTCAGGGTTTCCACGGCGGCGAGCATGCCGCCCTGGAATTGGTAGTAATCATTGGAGTCCAGCAGGTCATGCTCGCGGTTGTCCTGGTTTTGCAACACCGCCTGCACCTGGCTCAAACGCTGGGCAAACTGTTCGCGGGCGGCGGTGCCTTCGTCGGAGCCGCCATAGGCGTAGCCGCCCCAGTTCAGGTAAACCTCGGCCAGGTCTTCGCGGCTCTGCCACAAGCGCCCATCAATCGCGCCCTGCACGCCGGCACCATAGGCACCGGGCTTGGCGCCGAAGATCCGCCAACCGGCCTGCTTCGCCGCCGCGTCCTCGTCAAGGCCCGACAGGCGCAACGCTTCGCGCTCACTGCGCACCTTGGCGGCCAGCGGGTTCAGGTCATCCGGTTCGTCCAGCGCAGCCACGGCTTGCACCGCCGCATCGAACAGGCGGATCAGGTTGGCGAATGCATCACGGAAGAACCCCGACACGCGCAAGGTCACATCCACCCGTGGCCGGTCCAGCAGACTGATCGGCAGGATTTCAAAGTCATCCACCCGCTGGCTGCCGGTGGCCCACACCGGGCGCACGCCCATCAGCGCCATGGCCTGGGCGATATCGTCGCCACCGGTGCGCATGGTGGCGGTGCCCCACACCGACAGGCCGAGCTGGCGCAAGTGGTCGCCATGATCCTGCAGGTGACGCTCAAGAATCAGGTTCGCCGACTGGAAGCCGATGCGCCAGGCAGTGGTGGTGGGCAGGTTGCGCACATCCACCGAGAAAAAGTTACGACCGGTAGGCAACACGTCCAGACGGCCCCGGCTCGGCGCGCCGCTGGGCCCGGCCGGGACGAAGCGCCCGCTCAAGGCATCCAGCAACCCGCGCATTTCCGCCGGGCCGCAGGCATCCAGGCGTGGCGCGACGACGATGCGCAAGCTCTCGATCACCGCCTTGACGTCTTCCCAGCCGGGCTCTTCAAGCTGCTCCACGGCACCTTCCAGCGCCTGCTCGATCAAGCGCGCGGCATACAGCTCCAGGCGTTCACGGGTGTCGCCGGCAGTGCGCCACAACTGCGTGTCGATCTTCTGCAACACCACTGGCCGGCGCCCCGTCCACGGCTCGGCCAGGGCGCAGTCCAGCGGATCGAAGCCCAGGTCGAAGGCCTTAGCCAATACCCGCAGCAGGCTCGATTGCGGCCCCCGCCCATCGCCACGCGGAATACGCAACAACGCCAGCAAGGTGTCGATGCGCAAGCGGCCCTCGGGTGACTCGCCGAAAATGTGCAGGCCATCGCGAATCTGCGACTCCTTCAAGTCACACAGGTAGGTGTCCAGGCGCGGCAGCCAGATCGCCGCATCGGCGTCGCTGTCGAGGTTTTCGTCCAGGGCCAGTTCCTGGTCGATGCGGGTTTCGCGCACCAGCTTGAGGATGTCCTTTTGCAGCTCGCGGGCACGCCGTGGGTCGAGCAGTTGTGCCTCGTAATACTCGTCGGCCAGCAACTCCAGGTCGCGCAGCGGCCCGTAGGTTTCGGCGCGGGTCAGCGGCGGCATCAGGTGGTCGATGATCACGGCCTGGGTGCGGCGCTTGGCCTGGGCGCCCTCGCCCGGGTCATTGACGATAAACGGGTAGATATTCGGCAGCGGCCCCAGTAGTGCGTCGGGCCAGCAGTTCTCGGAAAGCCCGACGCCCTTGCCCGGCAGCCATTCCAGGTTGCCGTGCTTGCCAACGTGGATCACGCCGTGGGCGCCGTAGGTGTGGCGCAACCAGAAGTAGAACGCCAGGTAGCCATGGGGCGGCACCAGGTCCGGGTCGTGATAGACCGCACTCGCGTCCACCTGGTAACCCCGGGCCGGCTGGATGCCGACGAAGGTCAGGCCCAAACGCAGGCCCGCGATCATCATGCGCCCGTCGCGGAACATCGGATCGCTATGAGGCGTACCCCAGCGTGCCAACACGGCCTGGCGATTGGACTCGGGCAAGCGGTTGAACATCGCCTCGTAGTCATCCAGCGCCAGACTCTGATGACACGGACGCAAGTCGAGGCTGTCCAGGTCGTTGCTGACGCCGCCCAAGAGCGCCTGGATCAGTGCCGTTCCGCTTTCCGGCAGCTCGTCCGGCAGCGGATAACCTTGGATTTTCAGTGCCCGCAGGATATTCAGCGCGGCGGCTGGGGTGTCGAGACCCACGCCGTTGCCGATACGTCCGTCCCGGGTCGGGTAGTTGGCGAGGATCAGCGCGATACGCTTTTCGCCATTCGGCACCCGCGCCAGTTCGACCCAGCGCCGCGCCAGTTCGGCGACAAAGTCCATGCGCTCCGGTTGTGCGCGATAGCACACCACATCCGACTGGCTGCGCTCACTGCGCCAGGCCAGGTCCTTGAAGCTGATGGGCCGGCTGATGATGCGCCCGTCCAGTTCCGGCAACGCGATGTGCATCGCCAGGTCACGTGGGCCGAGGCCTTGCTCGCTGGCCTGCCAGCCGGGCTCGTTGTCCTGGGCGCAAATCGCCTGGATCACCGGGATATTGCGGCGAAACGGCCGCAGGTGCGGCGCTTCGGGGCTGGACTGGGCAAAACCGGTGGTGTTCAGAATCACCGAGGCGTGCACCTCGTCCAGCAAATCCTCGACCACGGTCAGGCAACCGGGCTCTTTCAAACTGGCCACCGCCATCGGCAGCGGGTTGAGACCCGCGGCCTGCAAGCGCTGGCAAAAAACATCGATAAAGCCGGTGTTGGCCGCCTGCAAATGGGAGCGGTAGAACAGCACCGCCGCCACGGGAAAATCAGCTTGCCAGTCAGCCTGCCAATCGTTGAGACGGGCATTGGCTTTATGCGGGTGATAAATCGCCGTGCGCGGCAGGGTTTGCGGCTCGCTCCAGGCGTAATCGCGGCCAAGGTAGCCGGCGGCCAGGCAACGATAGAAATCCAGCGCATTCCCCAAACCACCCTGGCGCAGGAAGTGCCAGAGCCGGTCACGTTCCTCGGCACCCACGGTGCTGAGGCCACTGAGTTCCGGGTCCGGGCGATCATCCCCCGGCACCAGGATCAGCTGCACGCCGCGCTCGGCCAACTCCACCAGGCGCTCGATACCGTAGCGCCAATAACCGATGCCGCCGTGCAGCGAAATCAGGATGACCTTGGCGTGGCGCAGCACCTCGTCCACATACAGGTCGACCGAAGCATGGTTCTGCACCTGCATCGGGTTGGCCAGGCGCAGGCTCGGGTAATCCTCGGGCAACTGCTGGGCCGCTTCGGCCAGCAGCGCCAGGCTGGAATCACCGCTGCACAGGATCACCAGCTCGGCGGGGGTTTGCCCAAGGTCGGCGATGTTGTCATCCGAAACGAAACCGCCGGGCTGGGTCCTGAGCAGATGCATGGTTTAAACGCTGAGGGCAGCGCGCAGTTGCGCTTCGAGCAACGCGGCGTCGAGTTCCTGGCCGATCAGCACCAGGTGCGTGGCGCGCGGCTCATCGGCGCGCCAGGCGCGGTCGAAGTGCTTGTCGAAACGCGTGCCCACGCCCTGGATCAGCAGGCGCATCGGCTTGTTCGGGATCGCCGCGAAGCCCTTGACCCGCAGGATGCCGTGCTTGACCACCAGTTGGGTCAGGGCGTCCAGCAGCAGGCTTTCGTCGGCCTGGGGCAGTTCGATGGAGATGGAGTCGAAGGCATCGTGGTCGTGGTCGTCTTCACCTTCGTGGTGATGATCGTGATGGCTGTGGCGGCCATCGATGTGTTCTTCCGAGCCCGCGCCCAGGCCGATCAATACGTCCAGCGGCAGGCGACCGCTGCTGGCTTCGATGATTTTGACCGCCGGCGGCAGTTCTTCTGCCACTTCCAGGCGCACACGGGCCAGGTCTTCAGGGCTGATCAGGTCGGACTTGTTGAGGATCACCAGGTCGGCGCTGGCCAGTTGGTCGGCGAACAGCTCGTGCAGCGGCGATTCGTGGTCCAGGTTCGGGTCGAGTTTGCGCTGGGCGTCAACCTGGTCCGGGAAGGCGGCGAAAGTACCGGCGGCCACGGCCGGGCTGTCGACCACGGTGATCACTGCGTCAACGGTGCAGGCGCTGCGGATTTCCGGCCACTGGAATGCCTGGACCAAGGGTTTTGGCAGGGCCAGGCCCGAAGTTTCGATGAGGATATGGTCGAGGTCGCCGCGACGGGCCACCAGTTCGCGCATCACCGGGAAGAACTCTTCCTGGACCGTGCAGCACAGGCAGCCATTGGCCAATTCGTAGACGCGGCCGTTCGCCTCTTCTTCGGTACAGCCGATGGAGCATTGCTTGAGGATTTCACCGTCAATGCCCAGCTCGCCGAACTCGTTGACGATCACCGCGATGCGGCGCCCCTGGGCGTTATCCAGCATGTGGCGCAGCAAGGTGGTCTTGCCCGAGCCGAGGAAGCCGGTAACGATGGTGACGGGGAGTTTGGCCAGTGTTTTCATCGGATGCCCTTTGGGGCGGGCATACGGGACGAGTGGCCCTGCGCGGGTGCGCAGAAGCAGAATTCGCCACCGGATCACCCCGCCCGGTTGAAGTAGAAAATCGGTTGCGAGGCAGGTCTCCTGGCTTGGGGCTTGCCGGCGGTGAGGCCGGCGCTGGCTGCGCCTTCCCGCCTTGTTCAGGCAGTGGCGTGGCAGTCAGACAAACCCTTTACAGTTGCGGGGGCAGCCGCGGCATTGACCGCGTTCCCTTCTTAGCTTCGGCCTGGGCCGAAGAACCTCGAAGGTGCAAGGCTACGCAGTGCGCGGGGACGGGTCAATGTCCGAGCGTTTGGCGCGAAGCAGCGCCAGGCGCTCCAGCATGCCCTCGCTGGCAGCAGGCCCGGCTTGAACGCTGCATTGCTCGACGGACACGCGCACACCGTCGGCGTCCACCACCGCCACTTCCACCGGGCGCCGGGTTTCCCGGTCAACCAATTGCAGGCTTTCACCTTCGTTGGCGAAATGGCGGTTGCCCCAACCGACGAACGCCATGATCACCACCCGGAAATCCTCGCCAACCGGCGTCGGTACGTACTCGAAACGGGGCGGCCGCTCGCTGTATTGCCGGCGCTCCAGCAGCCCCGCCTCGACCAGGCTGTTGAGCCGGCGGGTGAGCATATTCGGAGCGATTCCCAGGCTCTGGGAAAACTCGTCAAAACGCCGCAAACCTTGCAGCGCGTCGCGCATGATCAGGATGCTCCACCACTCGCCTACCCGTTCCACTCCACGGGCTACCGGGCATTCGGCATTCACCAGCGACTTACGTTGCATTGCAGTTCCTCTGTGGGGCGGCTACGGAAATTTCAGCTATCGGATGTTACTTTCATAATGATAGTTTCGTCCATGCATTGCTACCAACCTGAAATTTGCGGAGCTAAGCGATCATGAGTAAGCGAATTGTTGTGACCGGCATGGGTGCAGTGACACCGCTGGCAACCGGCGTGGAACAGACCTGGAAGCGCCTGCTGGCCGGTGAATCCGGGATTCGCAGGCTACCCGAGGCATTGATCGGCGACCTGGCAATCAGCATCGGCGGCCAAGTGTTGGACCGCATCCAGGACCCTGAAGCCGGCTTTGACCCGGACACTGTCATCCCGGCCAAGGAACAACGCAAGATGGACCGGTTCATCGTGTTTGCCCTGGCAGCCGCGCAAGAGGCCCTGGCCCAGGCAGGCTGGAGTCCGCAGACGCCATCGCAGCAGGAACGTACCGCGACAATCATCGCCTCCGGCGTGGGTGGTTTTCCCGCGATTGCCGAGGCCGTTCGTACGGCTGACAGCAAAGGGCCTCGCCGCCTGTCGCCGTTCACGATCCCGTCATTCCTCGGCAACATGGCGGCCGGGCACGTGTCGATCCAGCATCAACTTAAAGGTCCGCTGGGCTCCCCCGTCACTGCTTGCGCCGCCAGCGTACAGGCGATTGGTGATGCTGCGCGCATGATCCGTGCCGGCGAAATCGACATCGCCGTGTGTGGCGGCGCCGAAGCCTGTATCCACCGAGTCAGCCTCGGCGGTTTTGCTGCGGCGCGTGCGCTGTCCAGCGATTACAACGACACGCCGGCATTGGCTTCCCGCCCGTTCGATCAAGGCCGCGACGGGTTTGTGATGGGCGAAGGTGCCGGGCTGTTGGTGATCGAGGAACTGGAGCATGCATTGGCTCGCGGGGCGACGCCTATTGCAGAGCTGGTGGGCTACGGCACCAGCGCCGACGCCTATCACATGACCTCGGGCCCGGAAGATGGCTCGGGTGCACGCAGGGCAATGGAACTGGCGATCGCGCAGGCAGGGATCAGCGCCGCACAGATCCAGCACTTGAACGCCCATGCCACGTCGACCCCCGTAGGCGACAACGGCGAACTGGCAGCGATCAATACGCTGTTCGGTGCAAATGCCAGCGTCGCGATCAGCGCCACCAAGTCGGCGACCGGCCATCTGTTGGGCGCCGCGGGCGGGATCGAGGCGATCTTCACCGTGCTCGCCCTGCGCGACCAGATTGCCCCGGCGACCCTCAATCTGGACAACCCGGACCCCGCTGCCGAAGGACTGGATATGGTCCGAGGCCAAGCCCGGTCGTTGCCGATTGAATACGCGATTTCCAATGGGTTTGGATTCGGCGGCGTGAATGCCAGCGTGCTGTTCAAACGCTGGCAATAACCCGGCGATTTGACGCCCATCGCCCGCCCATGCTCTCCTACACATCTTGTTTCGGGTGCCCTTCACAGGGTGAAACGGGAAACCGGTGAATCATGTTCCTTTACTCAAGGGCGTGACGAGTCCGGTGCTGCCCCCGCAACGGTAAGCGAGTGAAGCATCAAAACCACTGTGCCTCTACGGCATGGGAAGGTGATGCTTTCAAGGCCCAGGCCCCTCGCAAGCCCGGAGACCGGCCCGAAAAAATCAGATAACAAACCCGCGGTGGGCGGGCGCTGTTCAGAACCCTGCGTGCCTGGCTCGCGGGGTTTTCATGCGCTCGTGTCACCCTGAAACCCTGAAGGGACGCGCCATGTCGATCATCAGCAGCACCGCCTCTACCGCCAGCACCACCGCCACCCTGAGCCAACGCCTGACTGCCGCCATCGGCGCGTCGATCCTCGGCGCGTGCCTGGTGTATTTCGCCGGTTTCTCGCACATCGAAGCGGTGCACAACGCCGCCCACGATACCCGTCACAGCGCTGCGTTCCCGTGCCACTGAGACCTGCCGACATGATCAAGCGTATTGCCCAAACCGCAGGTTTCACCGGCCTCCTGGCCGCCTTGCTGCTGACCTTGCTGCAAAGCTTCTGGGTTGCCCCGCTGATCCTGCAGGCGGAAACCTTCGAAAACGCCCCGGCCGCGACCGAAGTGCATGAACATGCCGAAGCCACGGCCCACACCCACGACGCTGAAGCCTGGGAGCCGGAAGATGGCTGGCAGCGTGTGCTGTCGACTACGGGCGGTAACCTGGTGGTCGCCGTAGGTTTTGCCCTGATGCTTGCCGGCCTGTACACCCTGCGTGCACCGACCCGTACGGCCCAAGGCCTGCTATGGGGCCTGGCCGGTTACGCCACCTTTGTGTTGGCGCCGACCCTGGGCTTGCCGCCTGAATTGCCGGGGACTGCGGCGGCAGACCTGGCGCAACGGCAAATCTGGTGGATCGGCACTGCCGCCTCTACCGCTGCCGGTATCGCGCTGATCGTGTTCGGTCGTAACTGGCTGCTGAAAATCCTGGGCGTGGCGATCCTGGCTGTGCCCCATGTGATTGGCGCACCACAGCCGGAAGTCCACTCGATGCTGGCGCCGGAGGCTCTGGAAGCTCAATTCAAGATCGCCTCGCAGTTGACCAACGTTGCCTTCTGGCTGGCGCTGGGCTTGATCAGTGCCTGGCTGTTTCGCCGTAACCGTGATGGTCAGTATTCGGCATGATCCTGGCGGTTGGCCTGGGGTGTCAGCGGGGTTGTTCTGTCGACATCCTGCGTGAACTGTTCAACGCCGCCCTCGCCGAGGGTGGCATTGAGCGTCAGCGCATCACTGCGCTGGCCAGTCTTGATCGCAAGCGGGATGAGCCGGGGTTGCTGGCACTGGCTCAGGTTCTGGATTTGCCGTTGGTATTTTTCAGTGCGGAGCAATTGGCGCCCTATGAAGATCGACTGAGCCATAAGTCCGAGACGGTTTTTGCTCATACCGGCTGCTACGGCATTGCTGAAAGTGCCGCCCTGGCCCTGGCAGAACAGCTGTCTCAAAGCCCTGCCACCCTGCTGATCACCCGCAAAAAAACCGCCCAGGCCACCTTTGCATTGGCTTGCGCCGGCTGAATTCCCGATAATCGTCAGCTTTGATCATGAGCAATCTTCATCTGGAGGGCTGCTCGCGTGCTTTTTTTCACAGGAATGAATCCATGACTGTCTTTTTCATCGGCGCAGGCCCAGGCGATCCGGAATTGATCACGGTCAAGGGGCAGCGGCTGATTCGCAGTTGCCCGGTGATTATCTATGCCGGCTCGCTGGTACCGGCGGCGGTGCTTGAGGGGCATCAGGCGGAGCTGGTGGTTAACAGTGCGGAGCTGCATCTGGAGCAGATCATTGGGTTGATCAAGACGGCCCATGAGAAAGGCCAGGATGTGGCGCGGGTGCATTCCGGGGATCCGAGTTTGTACGGGGCGATTGGGGAACAGATTCGGCTGTTGCGGGAGCTTGGGATTGGGTTTCAGATCATTCCCGGGGTGACGGCGGTGGCGGCGTGTGCGGCATTGTTAGAGGCTGAGCTGACGTTGCCGGACATTGCGCAGAGTGTGATTTTGACGCGGTATGCGGATAAGACGGCGATGCCTGAGGGTGAGGTGTTCAGTAGCCTGGCGCAGCATGGGACGACCATGGCGATTCACCTGGGGGTGAATCATCTGGAGAAGATCGTGGCTGAGTTGGTGCCTCACTATGGGGAGGATTGTCCGATTGCGGTGGTGCATCGGGCGACCTGGCCGGATCAGGATTGGGCCATTGGTACGCTGGCGGATATTGCCGGGAAGGTGGCAGCCAAGGGGTTTCGGCGTACGGCGTTGATTCTGGTGGGTCGGGTTTTGGCCAGTGACAGTTTTGGTGAGTCGTCGTTGTATCGTGCGGGGCATGCGCATTTGTATCGGCCCTGAGGGTGGTGGCGGTGGTGATGGTGTACATATCCGTTATTTAGGTAACGGCGACTATTGGTTCCGCTCTTACAGCGGCTCACTTTTGAAGAGCGCAAAAGTAAGCAAAA
>NZ_AKVH01000071.1:0-49147 GCF_000278565.1 Pseudomonas sp. Ag1 | reverse complement strand
GGCGTAGTTAGCTCGCCGAAAAGTGTCAACCATGTCCCCGTACACCCGTCAACCATGTGTCCGGTCCGTACACGCTTTTGCAAAGTGACTCGCTGTAAGAGCGAAACCATAAGCGGCCGTTACCGCAGCAACGGATATATACCCAAACCCAACCAACACCCAACCACTACTCCGCACTACGCTGCGTATGACTCGATACAAACTGCCGAAACCGCTCAGTCGGCAACCCCTCAAACAACTCCGCCGGGGTGCCCTGGGCATCAATCAACCCATTGGCCATAAACACCACCCGATTGGACACATGCCGCGCAAACCCCATCTCATGGGTCACCACCAACATGGTCCGCCCTTCCTCGGCCAGCGACCGCATCACCCGCAACACCTCCCCCACCAACTCCGGGTCCAGCGCCGACGTCGGCTCATCAAACAACATTACTTGCGGGTTCATCGCCAACGCCCGGGCAATCGCCACCCGCTGCTGCTGCCCACCCGACAAATGCGCCGGGTAATAATCACGGCGATCATAAAGCCCCACCTTGTGCAGCAGTTGCTCAGCTTCCTCCACACACTCGGCCTTCGAACGCTTGAGCACCCGCATCGGCCCCTCGATGACATTTTGCAAAACCGTCATATGCGACCACAGGTTAAAACTCTGGAACACCATGCCCAGCTTGCTGCGCATGGTCTCCACCTGCCGCGTGCTGCCAGGCAACAACCGACCGTTGCGCTGGCGCTTGAGCTCGATGGTTTCGCCGTCGAGCACAATACTGCCCTCGTCCGGGGTTTCCAGCAGGTTGATACAACGCAGGAAAGTGCTCTTGCCCGAACCGCTGGCACCGAGGATGGAAATCACGTCACCTTTGTGAGCCTCCAGCGAAATCCCCTTGAGAACCTGTGCCGAACCGAAAGCCTTGTGAATGTTGTTAACCGTAAGGGCGCTCTGAATCTGAGTACTCATGACAAGCTCCGCTGCAATCAGGAATGAGAAATAGGTTCGGGGGTTTGCTTGACCGGCACGTCTTTCGGCCGCTCACGCAGATGGGGCGACAGACGATGTTCAATCCAGGCCACCACACGCACCACCAGGAAATTCAGGATCAGGTAGATCAACGCCGCACAAATGAACACTTCCATGGTGCGGTAGGTACGCTGGATGATTTGTTGCGCCACGCCGGTGACGTCCCACACGGTGACCAGGCTGGCCAGCGCGGTGGACTTGACCAGCAAGATGGCCTCGGTGGAATAGGCCGGAAGCGCCTGGCGCAAGGTGACGGGGCCGATCACTCGCCACAGCAGGGTCCAACGCCCCATGCCCACCGCCTGCCCCGCTTCGATCTGCCCTTGAGGCACGCTCAGCAGGCCACCGCGAATGATTTCAGCGGTGTAACCGGCGGTGCACAGCGCCAGGGAGACCACGGCGCAGCCATAAGGCGACCTCAACACCACCCACAGGAAGCTGTCGCGAATCGCCGGGAACTGGCCCAGGCCGTAATAGATCAGGAACATCTGGATCATCAGCGGCGTGCCGCGAAACAGCATGATGTAGAAACGCGCCGGGTAGCTGAGGAATGGCCAGCGGCTGACGCGCATGGACACCACGCCCAGCGACAGCAGCAACCCCAGGGTCAGGGACGAAAAAAACAAGGCCAGGGTGATGGGCAAGGCACCCAGCAACTTGAGCATGGTGTCGGCAAGAAAGGCGAAATCGATCATGGCAAACGGTCCCTTCTCACGACTGTGCAGGATTGCGCCGCTGCGTACGCTGTACGCGCGCTTCGGCAATATTGAAAAGACGGCCCGAAAGCCCGGTCAGAATCAGGTAGCACACGCCGCCGACGATGTAGAACGTGAAGTACTGGCGCGTGGAACCCGCCGCCACTTGGCTGGCGCGCATCAGTTCCACCAGGCCAATCACCGAAATCAGCGCGGAGTCTTTCAGGCTCATTTGCCAGACGTTGCCCAGGCCCGGCAGCGCGTACCGCCAGATCTGCGGGATCAGCACCCGGCGAATCCGCGTTGCGCGGTTCATGCCGATCGCCAGTGCCGCCTCAAGCTCACCCTTGGCCACCGCGATAAAGGCACCGCGATAGACCTCAGCCTGATACGACGCCGAGATCAATCCGACGGCGATGGCCCCCACCATGAACGGCGGGACATCGACATAGCCTTCACCGCCAAACCAGTGATTGACGGCCGTCACCACACTGGCACCGCCGAAATAGAACAGGTAGATCACCAACAGCTCCGGAATCCCCCGGAACAGGATGGAATACGCATCCCCCAGGTATCGCAAGGCACGCTTTTTGGAAAGCTTGGCCATGGCCACCAGGCTGCCGACCAGCGCACCGACCACCAGCGCCGCAAGGGTCAACAACACGGTCATGAGGGCGGCCTTGAGCAAGGCCATCCCCCAACCCGTGTCGCCAAAACTGAGCATCTGCATGAGACTCATCAAGTCACTCCTACCGAAAACACATAAAGCACCGGAACCTTGAAATCCGTCTCAACCTGCCCGACGTCCATGAAGCAAAGGGTGCAACTGGCTGCCTGGTTTACTTGACCATCGGCAGGTTCAAACCCTGCTCCTTGGCGCAATCAATCGCGATCTGGTAGCCCGCATCCGCATGACGCATCACGCCGGTCGCCGGGTCGTTGTGCAGCACGCGAGCGATACGCTCGGCGGCTTCGTCGGTACCGTCGCAGACAATCACCATGCCCGAGTGCTGGGAGAAGCCCATGCCGACGCCGCCGCCGTGRTGCAACGAAACCCAGGTCGCGCCGCTGGCGGTGTTGAGCARGGCGTTGAGCAGTGGCCAGTCGGACACGGCGTCGGARCCGTCCTGCATCGATTCGGTTTCACGGTTGGGGCTGGCCACCGAGCCGGAGTCCAGGTGGTCGCGGCCGATCACGATSGGYGCCGACAGCTCGCCGCTGCGCACCATTTCGTTGAATGCCAGGCCGAGCTTGGCGCGCTGGCCCAGGCCAACCCAGCAGATACGYGCCGGCAGGCCCTGGAAGCTGATGCGCTCGCGGGCCATGTCCAGCCAGTTGTGCAGGTGCGCGTCGTCCGGGATCAGCTCTTTGACTTTGGCGTCGGTCTTGTAGATGTCTTGCGGGTCGCCCGACAGCGCAGCCCAACGGAACGGGCCGATGCCACGGCAGAACAGCGGACGGATGTAGGCCGGGACGAAACCCGGGAAGTCGAAGGCGTTTTCCACGCCCACTTCTTGCGCCATCTGACGGATGTTGTTGCCGTAGTCGAACGTCGGGATGCCTTGTTTCTGGAACTCGAGCATGGCYTTGACGTGCACGGCCATCGACTGCTTGGCGGCCTTGATCACTTCGGCCGGTTCGGTCTTGGCGCGGGCGCGGTATTCGTCCCAGGTCCAGCCGGCGGGCAGGTAGCCGTTGAGCGGGTCGTGGGCGCTGGTCTGGTCGGTGACCATGTCCGGGCGCACGCCGCGCTTGACCAGTTCCGGAAGGATTTCAGCGGCGTTGCCCAGCAACGCGATGGAGATCGCCTGGCCGGCCTTGGTGTATTTGTCGATGCGCGCCAGGGCGTCGTCGAGGTCGGTGGCTTGTTCGTCGACGTAGCGGCTGCTCAGGCGGAAGTCGATGCTGACCTGCTGGCATTCGATGTTCAGCGAGCAGGCACCGGCCAGGGTCGCGGCCAGTGGCTGGGCGCCGCCCATGCCGCCGAGGCCGGCRGTCAGGACCCAACGGCCCTTGAGGTCATCGTTGTAGTGCTGGCGACCGGCTTCGACGAAGGTTTCGTAGGTGCCCTGCACGATGCCCTGGCTGCCGATGTAGATCCAGCTGCCGGCGGTCATCTGGCCGTACATGGCCAGGCCCTTGGCATCCAGTTCGTTGAAATGCTCCCAGCTCGCCCAGTGCGGYACCAGGTTGGAGTTGGCGATCAGCACGCGCGGGGCGTTGCTGTGGGTCTTGAACACGCCGACGGGTTTGCCGGATTGCACCAGCAGGGTTTCGTCGTCGTTGAGGTTGGTCAGGCTTTCGACGATCTTGTCGTAGCATTCCCARTTACGTGCCGCACGGCCGATACCGCCGTACACCACCAGTTCTTTCGGATTTTCGGCAACCTGCGGGTCGAGGTTGTTCATCAACATGCGCAGCGGCGCTTCAGTCAGCCAGCTTTTGGCGGTCAGCGTGTTGCCGCGTGCGGCACGGATTTCAACGTCACGGTATTGGGTAGGCTTGGTCACAAAAAAATCCTCAACGATCAATGCGCGAACATTGATGGGTGCGAAGAGGAWGYTCATGGACTCTTACGCACACATCTTTACTTGTACATACAAGCATATGCAAGGTTGTTGCCAACTCGACGCGTCGTTGAACAGAGAGGCCTGTAAGGCGCTGAAACACTTGAGTTGCGAGGCCAGCCCTCCGCGAACCCATTGCGCGAATCAACCTTGGCGAGGAACTTGCGCACGGTATTGAGGCACAAAGTAACAATCTGCCAGAAGCTGGTGCGCGCACGAGTAACATCCCACGGCATTGACCCGCGCGCGTGCACCTGTGGTCACAACCCGTTACTGTCGACCCTGGAAGATCCGGCCCGCGGCGAAAACACGCACTCAAGGCTTTTGAGATTTTCGTGCCAAACCACGGTTTTTCGTACCCAGCCCAGAAATTTGAGAGAAAATGCAAACCCAGCACACGGTCCGTTGTCATTTGCCCCATGCGTAAACTTCTTGGCTTCACCCTCATCATGGCCCTGGTCGCCGCCGTTTCCGCCTATCTGGTCTGGACCCAGGAGCGCCCCGTGGGCCATTACCTGTCCGACCTGCGGATCAACCTGGCAGTCGACCAGGGCGTGCCCGCCGACCGCGGCAACCTGCTGGGCATCCAGCCGGAACTGTTCCCCGCCGACTACCAGAGCCTGGAACGCCTGCACCTCAAGCTGGCGGCCTACCTGCAAAACGCCCGTGACCAGGGCCTGATCAACGACAAGACCATCGTGGTACTGCCGGAACATATCGGCACCTGGCTGATGGTCAGCGGCGAAAAGAACGAGCTGTACCAGGCCACCAACCTCAAGGAAGCGATGAACTGGTTGTCGGCGAGCAACCCGCTGCTGTTCCTGCGGGCCTTGATCAGCGCCAAGGGTGACGACCGCATCGACGACGCCTACCTGCGTATGAAGGCCCCGGCCATGGCCCGCGACTATCAAGTGCTGTTCGGTGGCCTGGCCAAGGAATTCGGCGTGACCCTGGTGGCCGGCTCCATTGCCCTGCCCAACCCGAGCGTCAACCAGGGCCAGCTGCAGATCGGCCATGGCGCGCTGTACAACACCAGTGTGGTCTTCGACCGCGATGGCTTGCCGCTGGGCCAGCCGCAACGCCAGCTGTATCCGATTTTTGACGAGCGCGGCTTTATTGAGCCGGGCGATGAAAACAGCGTCAGCGTGGTCGATACCCCGGCCGGGCGCCTGGGCATCCTGATCGGCAGCGACAGCTGGTACCCGGACAACTACCGCAAGCTCAACGAGCAAGGCGCCCAGTTGGTGGCGGTGCCGGCCTTCGTGATTGGCCGCGAAACCTGGGACAAGCCGTGGCGCGGCTTCAAAAGCGTGTCGACGCCAGCCGAGATCAGCCTCAAGCCCGAAGAGCTCAGCGAAGGCGAAGCCTGGCACCGCCTGACCCTGATCAGCCAGCAACCCATCAGCCAGGCCACCGCCGGCATGAGCGTGTTCCTGCGCGGGCAGTTCTTTGACATGGGCAGCGCCGGGCAAAGCTTCCTCAGCAGCAACGGCCAGGTGTTCGCCGACGGCAATGCCCGTGGCGCGCGCCTGCTGAACGTGTGGCTGTAACTCAATGAAGCCGGTGCGGCTTGGGGATTTGTCGGTGGGCTTCGTCCACACCTTGGCCGATGCGATCCACAGCCATGGCCTGGACCCGCAACCGTTGCTGCTGCAATACGGCCTTGACCCGGCACGCCTGGCCGAGGCGGGTGCACGCTTGTCGATCCCGCGCTATATGCGCCTGGGCTTTGCGGCCATCCAGTTGACCGGCGACGCCAGCCTGGGCCTGCGCATGGGCCAGCTCAGCCGCCTGAGCCAGGCCGGGCTCGCCGGGGTCACCGCCGCCCAGGCGCCCACCGTGCGCGAAGCCGCCCGTACCCTGACGCGCTTCGAAGCCTTGTACGGCTCCAACTATCGCGGCCAGTCGAGCTTTCACGAGGACACGGATGGCGCCTGGTTGCGCTTCTATTCCATCAGCCCCTACAACGCCTACAACCGCTTTGTGGTGGATTCGATCATCGCCGGGTGGCTGCATCAGTTGTCGAGCCTGAGCCTGCAACCGGTGCAGGCGCAACGCATCGAAATCGAATTCGAAGCACCGGACTACAGCGAGCGCTACAGCGTGCTGGGGGACTGCCCGATCCAGTTTGGCGCCGAGCACAACCAACTGCGCCTGAGCCAGAAAACCCTGGCCCTGCGCAACCCGGAACATTGCCCGAGTACCTGGCAATTACTGGTGCAATTGTGTGAACGGGAACTGGAGCAGTTGACGCGCACCCGCAGCCTGCGCGAGCGCATTACCCGCTTGCTCGGGCCGATGCTCAATGGTGGCCGGGAACCCGACCTAGAAGAAGTGGCGTCACGCTTGAAACTGCCGACCTGGACCCTGCGGCGCAAGCTGGCGGAAGAAGGGACTCAGTTCCGGGCGATTCTCAACGACACTCGCCGCGACCTGGCCATGACCTACATTCGCGATACCGAACTGGCGTTCGGTGAAATTGCCTATTTGCTCGGTTTTGCTTCAGCGGAAGCCTTTCAACGGGCGTTCAAGCGCTGGAACAGCCAGACCCCAGGGGAATTTCGCCGCAGTCAGCGGCATTCCGCCTGACGTCTGTCTTACAGCTCGGTGGCATCATCGGCCGGATCCAGCGGATCCAGTTCAAAGGCGTGGTACTCGAGCAATTCTTCCTGGTAATCGTCCATGGTTGACTCCTTGTTTTATGAAAAGGGGTTGCTTAGTGACCTGCACAACCAGCCTAAAGTGCCGTCATGACGAAAAAATGTCCGTGGCATGACGTTCCTGCACTTCAGGATTAAACGTAGCAGGATTGCCTTGATTTAGCCGGATGAATTTTAGATGCAACTGCAATCATTGCAATTGCAATCGTAAGCCGAATTCCTTTAGGGTATGGGCACCCGTTGCCAAGCGACCCTGCTCATGACTGCCAGCACCGAACGCTCTGCCCTGATCTGCATCGACGCCCTGAATGCAACGCAGCAGCCCCGCTGCTCGCCCCTGTATAGCGTGATGACCATGGCCAACACCCTGGAGTCCAGCCGGCAGGCGTGGGTGATTCGCGGCCAGTCGCGCTCACGCCGAGTGGTGAGCTGGCCCACCTGGTTCGCGCGCAATACCGGGGAAAAACCCATGCTGTACCTGCACACTGCCGCGTCATCGGCGCAGTTGCGCGCGCTGTCCGGCGAGACCCGTCAGCGGGGCATCCTGTGCAACGACAATGCAACCCAGCCCTCCCCTTCACTGCCCTTATGGCTGGCCAGCAATCCTCACTGCACACCTTATGACCCGGCCTCCGGCGAGGAAGCCCGGGCGATTGTGCTGGCGGGTTTGCAGGCGCTTTATGTCGACGGCGAGCCGGGGTTCTACTATCTGGCACTGCACGATCAACACGAAGGGCCAGGGCTGAGCCCCCAGGATAGTGACCATGCGCTCAGGGGCATGTACCGGGTCTGGCGCTCATACACGAGTGAATTGAGGGTGCGGTTGCTGGGTGCGGGTCGAGCGTTTGAAGAAGTCGTGCACGCCGCGCAGTTGCTCGAGACGGATTGGAACGTCGAGGCGCAACTGTGGAGTTGCCCCAGCTACACACGGCTGGCCCGCGAAGCGGATGCAGCGCAACGCTGGAATCGCCTGCACCCGTTGGCACCGAAGCGCAGTTGTCATCTAAGGGATTGCCTGGCTGGGGATGGCGCGCCGGTGGTCGCAGTCACCGGGTATCCGCAGCCTATCGTCGATCAATTGGCGGGGCATGTGGATGCGCGTTTTGTAGCATTGGGTGCGGGCTCCGTGGAAACGTCAGCACCCAGTCGATATTGGGTAGCGGTGCTGGCATTGAAGGCGTTGGCGGATGACGGCTGGATCGAAGCAGAACAGGTGGAGACCGCCCTGAATCGATATCACCTGAAATGACGATCTGCAATCCATCGCAGATCAAATGTGGGAGCGGGCTTGCTCGCGAAGACGGTGTGCCTGTTGATATTACTGTTGCTGACACACCGCTTTCGCAAGCAAGCCCGCTCCCACACGGAATCCGCGTCGCCTGGAATATTTGCTTCAGGTCTTACGCCGCCCACGGGTCTGCACACCCGCCTCCATCGCCAGCCCTGCAGTGCGTTCCAACGCCTCGGCAAAACCCCGGCGTTGCTCGCTGTCGAGCTGCGACAAAAACAATTCATCCACGCTGCTTTCGTAGATTTTCCACATCTTTTTACGCAATACCCGGCCCGCGTCGGTGATCGAGACAAAGGCAGCACGCCCGTCACCGTCGGAGCGCGAACGCACCACCAGGCCGTCCTTTTCCAGACGGTCGACCAGGCGCGTCAGGTTGTAGCGTTCGATGGCCAGCACATCGGCCAATTCGTGCATGCGCCGGGTGCCATCGGGGCCACTTTCCAGGCCCCACAAAGCGTCGTACCAGGCATACGGCGGCAGACCGGCATCGGCCAGGCGCCGTTCGATTTCACGGATGACCGTCCTGTGGGCCCGAACAAAACGGAACCAGACATCAGGCTCTTTCGACGACATGCAACACCATCCGGGGAATTTCAAGAAGGTTGCAATAGTAGCTCATCCCGCGCTAGATTCAGCCATGTAGTTGCAATTGCAACTACATTCGCAAAGCTCCCACAAGGAGCCCACACGCTGAAACCCGTCCACCCTGGAGCCTGACATGACCCCGAACACTGCAGTACGCCTCGACGACGATCCACAGGAAACCCGCGAATGGCTGGAGTCCATCGAATCGGTGCTGTCCACCGAAGGCCGCCCGCGCGCGCATTACCTGATTGATCAGTTGCTGGATTTCGACGTGGCGCGGCATGGCGACTTCTACGGGCGGGTGACCACCCCGTACGTCAACACCATCCCGGTAGACCGCCAGTTGCCCTACCCCGGCAACCTGGCCACCGAGCGCCGGCTGAATGCGTTTATTCGCTGGAACGCCATGGCCATGGTGCTGCGCGCGGGCAAACATTCCGGCGTGGGCGGGCATATCGCAACCTATGCGTCGGCTGCGGTGCTGTATGACGTAGGCTTCGACCATTTCTTCCGTGGCCGAACTGAAAGCTTCGATGGCGACCTGGTGTACATCCAGGGCCACTCCGCGCCGGGCATTTACGGGCGGGCGTACCTCGAAGGCCGGATCAGCGAAGCCCAGCTGGACAACTTCCGCCGGGAAGCCGGTGGCGACGGTTTGTCATCCTATCCGCACCCTCGCCTCATGCCAGACTTCTGGCAGTTTCCTACGGTTTCCATGGGGCTCGGACCGATTACCGCCGCGTATCAGGCGCGCTTCATGCGCTACCTGGAGTTCCGCGACCTCAAGCAGCACCAGGGCCGCAAGGTGTGGGCGTTCCTCGGTGATGGCGAGATGGATCAGCCGGAATCCCTGGCAGCCATTTCCCTGGCCGGGCGCGAGAAGCTCGACAACCTGATCTTCGTGGTCAACTGCAACCTGCAACGCCTGGATGGGCCGGTGCGCGGCAATGCCAAGGTGATCCAGGAATTCGAAAGCCTGTACCGCGCCGCCGGCTGGAACGTGATCAAGGTAATCTGGGGCGGCGGCTGGGATGCGCTGCTGGAAAAGGATAAAAGCGGCTTGCTGCGCCAGCGCATGATGGAATGCGTGGACGGCGACTATCAGAACTACAAATCGCAAAACGGCGCCTACGTGCGGGAACACTTCTTCGGCAAATACCCGGAGTTGCTGGCGCTGGTGGCAGATATGTCCGACGACGATATCTGGAAACTCTCACGAGGCGGCCATGACCCGGACAAGGTCTACAACGCCTATGCCGCCGCCGTGCGTCACAGCGGCCAGCCGACGGTGATCCTGGCGAAAACCGTCAAGGGCTTCGGCATGGGCGAGGCCGGCGAAGGCCAGAACATCAACCACCAGCTGAAAAAGATGGGCGCTGAAGCCGTCAAAGCCTTCCGCGATCGCTTCGGGCTGGAAGTGGCCGACGACCAACTGGCTGAAATCCCGTATCTCAAACCGGCCGCCGACAGCGAAGAGGCACGCTATTTCGCCGCCCGCCGCCAGTCACTGGGCGGCTACGTACCGGCCCGCCATAGCGCGGTCGAGTCGCTGAAGATCCCGGAACTGGATGCCTTCGCCACCCAGCTCAAGGACACCGGCGAACGCGCGATCTCCACCACCATGGCCTTTGTGCGCATCCTCGGCACCCTGCTCAAGGACCCGAACCTGGGCAAACTGATCGTGCCCATCGTGCCGGACGAGTCCCGCACCTTTGGCATGGAAAGCCTGTTCCGCCAGATCGGCATTCACTCCGCTGTCGGCCAGCTCTACACCCCACAGGATGCCGGTCAGCTTTCCTACTACAAGGAAAGCAAGGACGGACAGATCATGCAGGAAGGCCTGAATGAATCCGGCGCCATTTCCTCATGGATCGCAGCGAGCACGTCCTACGCCAACCACGGCTTGATGACCGTGCCGTTCTACATTTTCTATTCGATGTTCGGCTTCCAGCGGGTTGGCGACCTGGCCTGGGCCGCGGGCGATGCACGGGCGCGGGGCTTCCTGCTGGGGGCGACGGCCGGGCGCACCACGCTGATGGGCGAAGGCCTGCAGCATGACGATGGCCACAGCCACGTGCTGTCGTCGGTGATCCCGTGCTGCATTTCCTACGATCCGACGTTTGCCTTCGAGCTGGCGGTGATCATTCGCGAAGGCATGCGCCGGATGTACGTCGAGCAAGAGGACATCTACTACTACATCACCCTGCTCAACGAAAACTACCCGCACCCGGCGATGCCCGAAGGCGTCGAGGACGGGATTCTCAAGGGTATGTATCGGTTGAAGGCGGCTGAAGACACCACGCAACCACGGGTACAACTGATGGGCAGCGGTTCGATCCTGCGGGAAGTCATCGCCGCCGCGGACCTGCTGCGCGATGATTTTGCCGTGGCCAGCGATGTGTGGAGTGTCACCAGCCTGACCGAGCTGCGCCGGGAAGGCCATGCCGTGGAGCGCTGGAACCTGCTGCATCCTGAAAGCGAACCGCGTACCAGCTATGTCGAGCAGTGCCTTGAGGGCCAGCCCGGGCCCGTGGTGGTCGCCACCGACTACATGAAAATCTTTGCCGATCAGATTCGCCCGTTTGTACCGGGCCGGCGCTTTGTGGCGCTGGGCACCGATGGCTTCGGGCAATCGGATACCCGCGAAACCTTGCGCGAGTTCTTCGAGGTGGACCGGTATTTCATTGCCCTGGCGGCCTTGAAGGCGCTGGCGGATGACGGCCTGATCAGCCGCGCCAGGGTGGCGGAGGCGATCAGCCGCTACGGGATCAACGTCGACAAGGCCAACCCCGTAGCGGTGTAGTTACTGCGCAGGCGTCGGCAGAGGCGGAATCGCTTCGGTCGGCGCCGGCAGCGCAGGAGTGGTGGCCTCTGGCGCAGGTGCCGGGGCTTCCTTTGGTGCAATCGGCGCGGGTTCCGCCGGTGGTACCACCGGCTCCGATGCCGCTGGCACCACCGCCGGTGTCACTGGGGCTGCCGGTGTGGCCGGCGTTTCTTTTGGCACTTCTTTCGGCGCTTCAACCTTATCGGCCTTATCGGCCGCCGGAGCTGCCTTAGGTTCCGGGATGCCCAGGTCAGCCTTGGGCTTCTCTGGAATATGCGCTGCCTTTTTCACTTCCTGGGGCAGGAAAACGTCCACCAGGGCGAAATAACGCTCATAAAACTTCGGCGCAGACACCGTCTCGCTGGCCACCTTGACCATGGAGTCGTCGGTGGAGCCAATCGGCATCGACACCGAACCCAACACACCCACACCGAGGCTGGCGGAGTTGTTGACCTTCTTCAAGGCGTAGCGATCCTGCAAGGCGTTGGCGAACATCGTCGAGTGATGATTGCCGCTGCCATCGTCGGCACACACCACGTTGAAGCTGATCTGCAGGTGAGTTTCGCCGGTCTGCTGGAAGCTCTTGTTACCCGCCACCAGCTTTGGATCGCTGCTGGTGATGATGTAACCCTGGCTCAACAGCGCACGCCGCGCCGCTTCGCAGGCCGCCGTGTCACTGACCGGGTAATCACGGGAAAACGTGCCGGAGTCGTCGAAGTTCTCATGTTCATAAATAGCGGTCTTGGGTGACGAGCAGCCCGCAGCGCCCGCCAGCACCAGCGCCAACCCGAGGCTACGCAAGTGAAATGATGTCGACATCGAAAATCCTGAGGAAAACAGTCAGGGCGGTATTGTGCAACAGAACGTGGCCTCGGCGCGCGAATTCCTGTCGGTAAAACGTCACAGCCTTACGGGACGGTGTCCGCAGGAAAAAGCCGCTCGCCCATATGGTCGATAAACACGCGCAATTTCGCCGAGGCATGGCGACTTGATGGCCAGAGCATCCAGAAGCTGCCGCTGTGCTCCAGGTAATAGTCCAGCACCCGTTGCAGCCGGCCCTGCTCCACCGATTCGCGGACCATGAAGTCTGGCAGGCAGGCAATCCCCAGGCCTTCATGGGCCACGTGCATCAGTGATTCGATGGTGGTGGAGACCAGCGGCGCACGCAGGGTCGGCTCCGGCAGGCCCGGCTCCGGGCGCAGTGGCCAGGTTTCCAGTTTGCCGGTGGCGCAGAATTTGTGGCGCAGGCAGGCGTGGTCGCTCAAATCCCGGGGCTGGCGCGGCGTACCGTGCAGGCGCAGGTACTCCGGGGACGCCACCAGCACCAGGCGGTAATACCCGAGGTGGCGCGCCATCAAGCGTGAGTCCTCGGGTTTGCCGGTGCGGATCACCGCGTCGAAACCCTCCTCGATCACATCCACCATGCGGTCGGAGAAGTCCACGTCCAACTCGATCTCGGGATAGGCGCGCATGAAATCCGTCAGTACCGGCATCAACAAGCCGCGCACTTGCGGCAGGCTGACGCGCAACTTGCCTCTGGGGGTGGCGGATGCCTGGCTCAGTTCCTGTTCTGCGGCTTCGACTTCCGCCAGGATGCGCCGGGAGCGTTCGAGAAACAGCGCGCCCTCGCTGGTCAACGTGATACTGCGGGTGCTGCGATGGAACAGCCGCACCCCCAGGCGCTCTTCGATGCGCGCGATGCTTTTGCCAATCGCCGAGGACGACACCCCCAGCATGCGCCCGGCCTCGGTAAAGCTGCGGGTTTCGGCCACCTGCACAAACACTGAAATACTGCCCAGGCTGTCCATCGTCTCGCTCCCGAGGATTGCGGACATTGGCGTCCGATAAGTTCGGAACCTTAGCCTGTTTTTCTCCACCGTGCAGCACCCTACTCTGGCTCCCTGCCCTTTCGTCTGAAAACCGGAGCCAAGAAACATGAGCGACAGCGCCCTATCTTCCACGACCCCCACGGTGAGCCGTGAACGACTGCCTCTGGGCGGCCTGTTGGCATTGGCTACCGCCGGCTTCATCACCATCCTCACCGAAGCCATGCCGGCGGGCTTGCTCCCGCAAATGGGCGCCGGCCTCGGGGTGTCCGAAGCGTTGGTGGGCCAGTTGGTGACCCTGTACGCCCTGGGCTCGCTGTTGGCCGCGATTCCCCTGACCATCGCCACCCGGGGCTGGCGCCGGCGGCCATTGCTGATGATTGCCATCGGCGGGTTTGCCTTGGTCAACAGTGTGACGGCGTTTTCCAGCGATTACCTGCTGACCCTGGTGGCCAGGTTCTTCGCCGGGGTGTTCGCGGGATTGCTCTGGGCGCTGCTGGCCGGTTATGCCAGCCGCATGGTTGCGCCGCACCTGCAAGGCAGGGCCATTGCCGTGGCCATGCTCGGCGCGCCATTGGCGCTGTCACTGGGTGTACCGGCCGGGACATTCCTGGGCACCACGGTGGGCTGGCGCCTGAGCTTCGCGATCATGTCCGGCCTGACGGTTGTGCTGCTGGCCTGGGTGCGCTGGCAGGTCCCGGACTTTGCCGGGCAACAGGCGGAAAAACGCCTGGGGCTGCGCCAGGTGCTGGCACTGCCAGGGATTCGTCCGGTGCTGTTTGTGACTTTCACCTACGTACTAGCTCATAACATTCTCTACACCTATATCGCGCCGTTCCTGGTACCTGCCGGGATTGCAGCGGACATCGACCAGGTGCTGCTGGTGTTTGGCCTGGCGGCGCTGCTGGGTATCTGGATCGTCGGCGCGCTGATTGATCAGCGGTTGCGCGCCTTATTGGTGATCAGCTGCGCAATGTTCGCGCTGTCGGCCCTGGCGCTGGCGTTCTGGATCACCTCGGCGACGGTGATCTACACCACGGTGGCGTTATGGGGGCTGGCGTTTGGCGGTTTGCCGGCATTGCTGCAAACGGCGCTGGCCAAGTCGGCCGGGGATTCAGCCGATGCCGCACAGTCGATGCTGGTGACGGTGTGGAACCTGGGCATCGCCGGTGGCGGACTACTCGGCGGCATGTTGTTGCAAGGGTGGGGAGTGACATCGTTTCCATGGGCGGTCGCCGCGTTGGTCGTACTGGCGCTGATCGCGACGCTGCGTTTAACCGATGTTTAAACGAAACGTGACGTGATGTTTCTTAACTCTTATGATCGCACCGGGTGCGCTGCTGCATACGGCACAGCGCAGGTTAAAGGATAAGCATTGGTCGGGCCGCCAATGGAGACTTGTCGTGCCTGATAAACACCCTGCTATTCCGCGCCCCCAGGTTCTGGTCGAAGGCGCCCTGTCCGCATTGGAGCGGTTTTCAAGGATCGAAGCAGTCAGCGGTATCGTGTTGCTGCTGGCAGCGATCGTCGCGCTGGTCTGGGCCAACAGCCCCGTCGCAGATTCCTACGAACACTTCTGGAACACCCCACTCACTATCGGGCTGGGAGACTTCACGGTCTCGCGCTCGTTGCACTTCCTGGTGAACGATGGGCTGATGACCATCTTCTTCCTGGTGGTGGGCGCCGAGATTCGCCAGGAGATCAGGGACGGCGCACTCGCCAACCTGAAACTGGCCACCCTGCCCCTCGGCGCGGCACTGGGTGGCGTGCTGATGCCGGCGCTGATTTACACCCTGCTCAACCATGGCACCGTAGCGGCCAGTGGCTGGGCGGTGCCCACAGCCACCGACATCGCATTTGCCGTGGGTGTGCTGGCGCTGCTGGGTAAATCCATCCCCGCCGGCGTGCGCATCCTGCTGCTGGCGCTGGCGATCATTGATGACATCGTCGCCATCCTGATCATCGCGATTTTCTATACCGCCAGCCTGGACTACATGGGCCTGGTGATCGCGGCCTGCGGGCTGGCGCTGGTGCTGGTTTTTCAGCGGATGGGAATTGGCAAGGCGGTGGTGTACCTGTTGCCGGGGGCGATTGTCTGGTTTGGGCTGCTCAAGACCGGCGTGCATCCGACGCTCGCGGGCGTAATGCTTGGCCTGATAACGCCCGTGACTTCCAGACCGACTCGGGAACGCCCTCTGGACACCATCGGGCGCACATTTAACGAGCTGATGGACCGGCTTTCGCATCCGTCAGAAAGTGCCCATCAGGTCGCCAAACCATTGAAGCAATTGAGACAGGCCCAACGGGAAATGTTGCCGCCGGTGCAGCGGATTCAAGCCGGGTTACACCCATGGGTGGCCTTCGGCGTCATGCCACTGTTTGCCCTGGCCAACGCGGGGGTGAGCCTGCAAGGGTTCAACCTGAACGACCCGCTGCCCCACGGTGTGTTCATGGGGGTCATCCTGGCGTTGGTGCTCGGCAAGCCGCTCGGTGTGATGCTGGCGAGCGTGGTGCTGGTCAAACTGAACATCTGCCAGCTGCCGGAGGGCGTGACCTGGAACGGCGTCGCCCTGGTGGGCCTGCTGGCGGGAATTGGTTTCACCATGTCGATTTTCATCTCGTCGCTGGCCTTCTCCGATCCGACGCTGCTGTCGGCTGCCAAGCTGAGTGTGCTGAGCGCTTCGACCCTGGCGGCTGTGATTGGCCTGAGTTGGGGCAAGCTCAAGTTTGCGCGTTGAATCAAGACTGGTTGAGTCAGCTGATTAGTGGATAAAAAAAGACCCCGGCCTCTTCAGGCCGGGGTCTTTTTATTCAGACTGTTACGAGCTCAGAACTTCTTGATCTCAGCCTTGGTTTCCAACTGCTTGCGATAGGCGGCGAAGTCTTGCTGGCCGACACGGGACGCGAGGAAGCGGCGGTACTGAGCCTTCTCGTCATCGGTCGGTGCAGCGGCTTCATTGACCGCGTTCAAGCGCACGATCACCAGGCTACCGTCTGGCAGGGTCACGCTGGTGAAGGTCGGCTTGTCCTTGGCCGCAGGCTTTGGCATACGGAACAGGGCTTGCAGCACGGCTGGCTCGACGCCTTCCTGGCCACGGGTGGCCGCTTCGGTGACTTTCCAGGCCTGGCCATCCACCGGCTGGTTCAGCGGTGTCTTGCCATCACGCAGGTTGGCAATCAGCTCGTCCGCGTGAGTCTTCGCCGCAGCGCTCGCGCGCTCCTTGGTCAACTGGGCACGGATGGCAGTGGCAACGCTTTCCAGCGGCAGCTGGGTAGGCTTCAGGTGCTCTTTGGCACGCAGCACCACGATGGTTTCCGGATCCAGCTCGATGGCGGTGCTGTTGGCACCTTCATCCAGTACTTCAGGGCTGAATGCAGCGGTCACTACGGCACGGTTGGCAGCGATGCCTTCGCCACCTTCACGGCCAAACGGCGCGGAAGTGTGCACGGTCAGCTTCAGGTCCGACGCCGGCTGGGCCAGGTCGGAAGCTTCGAATGCAGCGTCTTCCAGTTGCTTGGTCGCATCGACGAAACGCTGTTCAACCTGCTGGGTCTTGAGCTCGCGGGTCAGCTTGTCTTTCAGGCTGGCGAACGATGGCACTTCTGGTGCTTCAACGCCCAACAGCTTGATCAGGTGCCAGCCGAAGCTGGAACGCACCGGTGCCGAGACCTGGTCCTTGTTCAGTGCATACAGCGCTGTTTCGAAGGCAGGGTCGTAGACGCCAGGGCCAGCGAAACCGAGGTCACCGCCGTTGTTCGCAGAACCCGGATCCTGGGAGAACTCCTTGGCCAGGGCTTCGAACTTCTCGCCCTTGGCCAGGCGCGCCTGGATTTCTTCGATCTTGGCCTTGGCCTGCTCGTCAGTGGTCTTGTCGTTGACTTCAATCAGGATGTGCGCCGCGCGACGCTGTTCAGCGAGGTTGGCGGTTTCTTTCTGATAGAGGGCTTGCAGCTCATCGTCCTTGACCGCGACCTGGTCGAAGAAGGAAGCCTTCTTCAGCTCCAGATAGTCGATGACCACCTGGTCCGGGGTCATGAACTCCTTGGCGTGCTGGTCGTAGTAAGCCTTGACCTCGTCGTCAGTGATCTTCACTGCTGCAGGGTCGGCCTTGACGCTGACGGTGGCGAAATCGCGGGTCTGTTTTTCCAGACGGGCGAACGCGAGCACTTCGGCATCAGTCACAAAACCGCTGCCGGCAATGCCTGCACGAACCTGGCCGATCAGCATTTCCTGGCTCAGCATCTGACGGAATTGCATACGGCTGTAGCCCAGCTGACGGATCACCTGGTCGAAACGCTCAGCGTTGAACTGGCCATCCACCTGGAATTCCGGCGTCTGCAGGATCACTTGATCCAGCGCAGCTTCGGAGAAAGCGAATTTCGAATCGGCCGCGCCTTGCAGCAGCAGCTTGCGATCGATCAGGCCCTTGAGGGCGGCGTCGCGCAGCAGCTTTTCGTCCAGCAAGGAAGCATCGAAGTCCTTGCCCAGCTGTTGCATCAGCTGGCGACGTTGCATGTCGACGGCCTGGCCCAGTTCGCTTTGGGTGATTTCTTCACCGTTGACCTTGGCCACGTCCTGCTTGTTGTTGGTCGAAGCCTGAAAAATAGCCTCGATACCGGTGAACGCCATCAATGCGACGATGATCCCGATAATGGTCTTGGCAATCCAGCCTTGTGAATTGTCCCTGATATTCTGCAGCATGCGTCCCCCAGAAACGGTTGAACTTCAAAATTAGGCAACCGTGGAGCGTGGGTAGAGTCCGGATAGAAGAAAGGCGCATCCGAGGATGCGCCTTCTCGTAACTGGCGGAGCGGACGGGGGTTTGAACCCACACCCCCGGCGTGGCGACCCGATGGATACTCGGGTCAGCTGCCGCTCCGCTGCCAGGTCAGACCTGCGTCCGACCCGGATGGGTAAGGCTTGAGCGAAGCTTAGTTAACGGCTTCTTTCAGGGCTTTACCGGCTTTGAAACCTGGTTTTTTGGCAGCGGCGATTTGCAGAGCCTTGCCAGTCTGTGGGTTACGGCCAGTGCGAGCTGGACGATCGGTCACAGAGAAAGTACCGAAACCAACCAGTACCACAGAGTCGCCGGCCTTGAGAGCGCCAGTGACGGATTCGATTACTGCGTCCAGCGCACGGCCAGCAGCGGCTTTCGGGATATCAGCAGATGCAGCGATAGCATCAATCAGTTCCGACTTGTTCACTCTAAGTCCCCTTATATCTATTGAGTATGATTCTAAGTTTTTTGGTGAAAGCAAAAACCAGTGCTGAATGGCCTACAGACACTTAAGAGCCGCTTTATAACAAGGGCTCTAAAAAGCTGTCAAGGAAGCCCCCAGGCTTAAACGTATTAATGCGTGCTAATTCTTTCCTTAGAGTCAGTCTCGCGTTTTTCATCCTTTGCAACTATCTCCGGAGCCACATCCGGCAAGGGCTCCGGCGCGTATTGCAGCGCAATTTGCAGGACCTCGTCAATCCATTTAACCGGTTTAATCTGCAGATCCTGCTTGATGTTGTCAGGAATCTCCTTCAAGTCTCGAACATTCTCTTCAGGAATGATCACAGTCTTGATACCACCGCGGTGTGCAGCCAGCAATTTCTCTTTGAGGCCACCAATGGCCAGTACCTGGCCACGCAGGGTGATTTCCCCGGTCATGGCGACATCGGCGCGCACCGGAATGCCGGTCAGGGCTGATACCAGTGCCGTGCACATGCCTACGCCAGCGCTAGGACCGTCTTTCGGCGTTGCCCCTTCCGGCATGTGGATGTGGGTGTCGTGCTTCTCGTGGAAGTCCAGGGGGATCCCCAGGCTCTTGGCGCGGCTGCGCACCACGGTCTGCGCGGCGGTGATGGATTCAACCATCACGTCACCCAGGGAACCGGTCTTGATCAGTTGCCCTTTGCCCGGGATTACGGCGGCCTCGATGGTCAGCAATTCGCCGCCCACCTGGGTCCACGCCAGGCCAGTGACCTGGCCTACCTGGTCCTGCTGCTCAGCCAGGCCGTAGCGGAATTTGCGCACGCCCAGGAAGTGTTCCAGCAGGTCAGCGGTGACCTTCACCGAGAAGCGTTTTTCCAGCGCATGTTCCTTCACGGCCTTGCGGCAGATCTTCGCCAGTTGACGCTCAAGGCCCCGTACACCGGCCTCGCGGGTGTAGAAACGAATGATGTCGCGGATCGCGTCGGCATCAAATTCGATCTCGCCTTTTTTCAGGCCGTTGGCCGCAATCTGCTTGGGCGAGAGGTATTTGACGGCTATGTTGATCTTCTCGTCTTCGGTGTAACCCGGCAGACGAATCACCTCCATCCGGTCCAGCAAGGCTGGCGGAATATTCATCGAGTTGGAGGTGCACAGGAACATTACGTCGGACAGGTCGTAGTCGACTTCCAGGTAATGGTCGTTGAAATTGTGGTTCTGCTCGGGGTCGAGCACTTCCAGCAAAGCAGACGCCGGGTCGCCACGCATGTCGCTGCCCATCTTGTCGATTTCATCGAGCAGGAACAGCGGGTTGCGCACACCCACCTTTGTCATCTTTTGAATCAATCTTCCTGGCATCGAACCGATGTAAGTCCGGCGATGACCACGGATTTCCGCTTCATCACGAACACCGCCCAGGGCCATGCGCACGAATTTGCGGTTGGTGGCGTGGGCAATCGACTCCGCCAGCGAGGTTTTACCCACACCAGGAGGACCGACCAGGCACAACACCGGACCACGAATCTTCTTCACGCGCTTTTGCACGGCGAGGTATTCGAGGATGCGCTCCTTGACTTCTTCGAGGCCGTAGTGATCGGCATCGAGAATATCTTCGGCGCGGGCCAGGTCCAGGCGCACCTTGGTCTGGGCCTTCCACGGCACCTGCACCAGCCAGTCGATGTACGAACGAACCACGGTGGCTTCGGCCGACATCGGCGACATTTGCTTGAGCTTGTTCAGCTCGGCAGTGGCCTTGGTCAACGCGTCTTTCGGCAGGCCGGCGGCATCGATGCGTTTTTTCAGCTCCTCGATTTCGTTGTGGCCTTCCTCGCTGTCGCCCAGCTCTTTCTGAATGGCCTTCATCTGCTCATTCAGGTAGTACTCGCGCTGGCTGCGCTCCATTTGCTTTTTGACACGGCCGCGAATGCGCTTCTCAACCTGCAGCAGGTCGATTTCGGCATCCAGCAGCGCCAGGACGTGTTCGACCCGGGCCGACAAATCGATGATCTCGAGAATGTCCTGCTTCTGCTCGATTTTCAGCGCCATGTGCGCGGCCATGGTGTCGACCAGGCGGCTTGGCTCATCAATGCTGTTGAGGGAAGAGAGGACTTCTGCGGGGACTTTCTTGCCCAGTTGCACGTATTGCTCGAACTGGGACAGCAGGCTGCGAACGAACACTTCGGATTCGCGCTCAGGGGCGTCGACTTCGTCGATCAGCGCCACTTCGGCACGCAGGTGGCCGTCCACTTCCATGAAGCGCTCGACCGCACCGCGCTGCTCGCCTTCCACCAGCACCTTGACGGTGCCATCAGGCAGCTTGAGCAGTTGCAGGACAGTTGCAACGGTACCAACGCGATACAGGGCATCTTCGCCCGGATCATCGTCAGCAGGATTTCTCTGGGCCAGCAGCAGGATCTGCTTGTCGCCCGTCATCGCGGCCTCGAGGGCTTCGATAGACTTCTCGCGCCCCACGAACAGCGGGATAACCATGTGCGGATAGACGACGACATCACGCAACGGCAGGAGAGGCAATTCGATGGTTGTCTTCATGATTTCGCCTCTATGACAGATGAAAGTAAGCTTGAAACCAAGATGGGGGCTGCCTGCAAAAAAAACAAGCGTAATGGCATCAGTTAAACGCAGTAAAAACAAAGGGGCCCCTTAAGGCCCCTTTATTTTGTGCAGCTCGGCGGTGCAACGCTTAAGCGTCTGGCGCAGCCTTGGCAGCCGGCTCACTGTTTTCGTAGATATACAGTGGCTTGGACTTGCCTTCTATAACGCTTTCGTCGATCACCACTTTACTCACCTCGGACTGCGAGGGGATTTCGTACATGGTGTCGAGCAGTACGCCTTCGAGGATCGAGCGCAAACCACGGGCGCCGGTCTTGCGCTCCAGTGCCCGCTTGGCCACCGATTTGAGCGCGTCAGCACGGAACTCGAGGTCCACACCTTCCATCTCGAACAGCTTGGCGTATTGCTTGGTCAGGGCGTTTTTCGGCTCGGTGAGGATCTGCATCAACGCAGCCTCATCCAGCTCGTCCAGCGTCGCCAGGACCGGCAGACGGCCAACGAATTCCGGGATCAGACCGAACTTGACCAAATCGTCAGGCTCGACTTCACGCAGGGATTCACCGACTTTCTTGCCTTCTTCCTTGCTGCGTACTTCTGCACTGAAGCCAATGCCGCCACGGGTGGAACGGTTTTGAATAACCTTTTCCAGGCCGGAGAACGCACCGCCACAGATGAACAGGATGTTGCGCGTATCAACCTGAAGGAATTCCTGCTGCGGGTGCTTGCGGCCGCCTTGTGGCGGTACGGAAGCAACCGTGCCTTCGATCAGTTTCAACAGCGCTTGCTGCACGCCTTCACCGGAAACGTCCCGGGTGATCGACGGGTTGTCGGATTTGCGCGAAATCTTGTCGATTTCATCGATGTAGACAATGCCCATCTGGGCCTTCTCCACGTCGTAGTCGCATTTCTGCAGCAGCTTCTGAATGATGTTCTCGACGTCTTCACCTACGTAACCGGCCTCGGTAAGAGTGGTTGCGTCGGCGATGGTGAAGGGAACGTTCAGCAGGCGAGCCAGGGTCTCTGCAAGCAGGGTTTTACCCGAGCCTGTAGGGCCGATCAGCAAGATGTTGCTTTTGCCGAGCTCGACGTCGTCACTTTTCTTGTCACGCTGGTTCAGACGCTTGTAGTGGTTGTACACCGCTACGGCCAGAACCTTCTTTGCACGCTCTTGACCAATCACATACTGATCAAGGATGCCGCTGATTTCTTTAGGCGAAGGCAATTTATGCGCGCTGCTTTCGGCCTGGGCTTCCTGCACCTCCTCACGGATGATGTCATTGCACAGGTCGACGCACTCGTCGCAGATAAAGACCGAGGGGCCGGCAATCAACTTGCGTACTTCATGCTGGCTTTTGCCACAGAAGGAGCAATAGAGCAGCTTGCCGTTGTCCTCGCCGTTGCGGGTGTCAGTCATTCGTTCGATCCAAATCCGATAGGCTTGCAACACAAGATGAAGGCTATTGAGGGCTTTTTCAAGTCCACTGGTGGTCGGACCTGCCGACCAGCCCTATTTTGAGCTGCTTATATTAAGCGGGGCGCTTTTCGATCACTGCGTCGATCAACCCGTATTCACGAGCCGCTTCGGCGCTCATGAAATTGTCACGGTTGGTATCGCGCTCGATCTCTTCCAGGGTATGCCCGCTATGTTTGGCCATCAGCGTGTTGAGACGCTCACGAATGAAGAGGATTTCCTTGGCATGGATTTCGATGTCCGATGCCTGGCCCTGGAAACCGCCCAGTGGCTGGTGAATCATCACGCGTGAGTTCGGCAGGCAGTAACGCTTGCCCTCAGCACCAGCGGTCAGCAGGAAAGCACCCATGCTGCACGCCTGACCGATACAGGTGGTCGATACGTTCGGCTTGATGAACTGCATGGTGTCGTAGATCGACATGCCCGCTGTCACCGAACCGCCCGGGGAGTTGATGTAGAGATGGATGTCCTTGTCCGGATTTTCCGCTTCAAGGAACAGCAGCTGCGCACAAATCAGGTTGGCCATGTAGTCCTCTACCGGACCAACCAGAAAGATCACTCGCTCCTTGAGCAGGCGCGAGTAGATGTCATAGGCGCGTTCGCCACGAGCAGATTGCTCGACAACCATCGGGACCAGGCCGCCAGCGGCCTGGATATCAGAGTTCTGCTGAATATACGAATTACGGAACATGCTCTGCAGTTACTCCCAAATAGTCATGTCTTGAATACGCATAAGCCAGCGCGAGGCTGGCTTATGGGTGTATTTTCAAACGAGTTGAGCGATCAGTCGGCTTGTGCTGCTTCAGCCGGCTTGACTGCTTCTTCGTAAGAGACCGCTTTATCGGTCACCTTAGCCTTCTGCAGAACAGTATCCACAACTTGCTCTTCCAGCACAACCGAACGCACTTCGTTCAGCTGCTGGTCGTTCTTGTAGTACCAGGACACAACAGCCTCAGGCTCCTGGTAGGCCGAAGCCATTTCCTGGATCATTTCGCGAACGCGGGTTTCGTCAGGCTTGAGGTCGAATTGCTTGACCACTTCAGCCACGATCAGACCCAGTACAACGCGGCGCTTGGCCTGTTCTTCGAACAGTTCGGCCGGCAGCTGGTCAGGCTTGATGTTGCCGCCGAACTGCTGAACAGCCTGCACGCGCAGACGATCAACTTCGTTGGACAGCAGGGCCTTCGGCACTTCGATCGGGTTGGCAGCCAGCAGACCGTCCATCACCTGGTTCTTGACCTTGGATTTGATGGCCTGACGAAGTTCACGCTCCATGTTCTTGCGAACTTCGGTGCGGAAACCTTCGATGCCGGTTTCCTTGATGCCGAACTGGTTGAAGAACTCTTCGTTCAGTTCTGGCAGCTTGGGCTCGGAAACGGTGTTGACGGTCACGGTGAACTCGGCGGCTTTGCCAGCCAGGTCCAGGTTCTGATAGTCAGCCGGGAAAGTCAGGTTCAGAACGCGCTCTTCGCCGGCTTTGGCGCCAACCAGGCCGTCTTCGAAACCAGGAATCATGCGGTTGGAACCCAGCACCAGCTGAGTACCCTTGGCGGAGCCGCCAGCGAATGCTTCGCCGTCAACCTTGCCAACGAAATCGATGTTCAGCTGGTCTTCGTTCTGGGCAGCACGATCGGCCACTTCAAAACGGGTGTTCTGCTTGCGCAGGATTTCCAGCATGTTGTCCAGGTCGGAGTCAGCAACATCAGCGCTCAGGCGCTCGATGGCGATCGAATCGAAACCGGCAACTTCGAACTCAGGGAACACTTCGAAGATTGCAACGTATTCCAGATCCTTGCCTGCTTCCAGGGACTTGGGCTCGATGGAAGGCGAGCCAGCCGGGTTCAGCTTTTGCTCGACAACGGCTTCGTAGAAGGAAGCCTGGATCACGTCACCTACAGCTTCCTGACGTGCATCAGCACCGAAGCGGCGCTTGATTTCGCTCATTGGCACTTTGCCTGGACGGAAACCAGCGATCTTGGCCTTTTGGGCAGTCTGCTGCAGACGCTTGTTGACCTGGGTCTCGATGCGCTCGGCCGGCACGGTGATGCTCATGCGGCGCTCAAGAGCAGAAGTATTTTCAACAGAAACTTGCATGGATATTCCTCGTTGCACAGACGTTAGCTGGCCGTTTCCGACCCCAGAATCAAGGGCATGCATTCTAGTGGGTCAAACTCAAGAAGTCACCCTACTGAAAACGGGTAAAAAAACAGCAGGCAATTTATAGGTGCGAATGCACGAGTGCAGCTCGCCCCGGTGGCAAATACATCCCATCATGCCAGGGCTCTGCGCCAACCCTTCTATATATAGAAGCGGTTGCCAATCATCTCCCTGACAACCGACCCTGCGAACAAGGCCGGCAGGCAGTGCGGCATCATCGCGAAACATAAATACGACGAAACGCCCTGCCCTGCAGCCCAACACCTGCGACTGCGTTGAAACTCAAACCGCTGAAACAAAAAAGGCGCCAGACTATTAATCTGGCGCCTTTCGAAATATGGGGTGGACGAAGGGGATCGAACCCTCGACAACGGGAGTCACAATCCCGTGCTCTACCAACTGAGCTACGCCCACCATATTGCGCTACTTGTGCCAAAGCTGCCTAATGGCGCACCCGGCAGGACTCGAACCTGCGACCATCCGCTTAGAAGGCGGATGCTCTATCCAGCTGAGCTACGGGCGCCTTATTAATCTGTACTCTTGGAGGATTACAAACTAACCAGTGCTAGGCTGTGCCCGACAAGTGCGACGAATAGTATAGATGGACCCGAAACCCGTCAAATCCTTTTTATAAAAAATTCATTTTATTTAAGGGGTTAGGGGAATTTGCAGACCAAGCGCCTTTGCCCTCACGCCATGGCATGCGAGAATACGCGCACTTTTCTTCCCCCTCTCGATGGTTAATCACGCGTAATGACTGCACAACTTATCGACGGCAAATCAATCGCCGCCAGCCTGCGCCAGCAGATCGCCAAACGAGTCGCCGAGCGCAGCCAACAAGGCCTGCGCACGCCGGGCCTCGCGGTGATCCTGGTCGGCAGCGATCCTGCCTCTCAGGTTTATGTCTCGCACAAGCGTAAAGACTGTGAAGAGGTCGGCTTTATTTCCAAAGCCTACGACTTGGCTGAAGACACCACCCAACAGGCCCTCACCGACCTGATCGACAGCCTCAACGACGATCCGGCCATCGACGGCATCCTGCTGCAACTGCCATTGCCCGAGCATCTGGACGCGTCGAAATTGCTCGAACGCATCCGCCCGGACAAGGACGTCGACGGTTTCCACCCTTATAACGTCGGCCGCCTGGCCCAGCGTATCCCGCTGCTGCGCCCGTGCACCCCGAAGGGCATCATGACCCTGCTGGAAAGCACCGGCGTCGATCTGTATGGCCTGGATGCCGTCGTCGTCGGCGCCTCGAACATCGTCGGTCGCCCGATGGCCATGGAACTGCTGCTGGCCGGCTGCACCGTGACCGTGACTCATCGCTTCACCAAGGACCTGGCCGGCCACGTTGGCCGCGCCGACCTGGTGGTCGTCGCCGCCGGCAAGCCGGGCCTGGTCAAGGGTGAGTGGATCAAGGAGGGCGCCATCGTCATCGACGTGGGCATCAACCGCCAGGACGATGGCAAGCTCGTGGGCGACGTGGTGTACGAAACCGCCCTGCCCCGTGCCGGCTGGATCACCCCGGTACCCGGTGGTGTCGGCCCGATGACCCGTGCCTGCCTGCTGGAAAATACCCTGTACGCAGCCGAAACCCTGCACGTCTAATAACCAGCCGTTCTGAAAGAGCCCTGCCTTATCGCAGGGCTTTTTATTGGCCGAAAAAAAGTAGTTTTTTCTTTGTTTTTAAGGGGTTTCATCTGTTTCTAGAAGAACATTCGACAGTTTCTGATCCATACTCCTAAAATGTAACGGCATTTATCAGAAAGTCCGTGCAGAACGGTATATCCCTACTTTTTTTAGCGAGTTCATCCGCGTGAAAATTCATCTTTCCATTGTCAGCCTATTTTTTGCATTGACAGGCACCTTCGCGAGCGCAAGCGAAACCACCACCGCTCCCCGCGACATGTCCACCCTGCACATCGCCTCCGGCAGTGCGATGGTGGTAGACCTGCAGACCAACAAAGTCATCTATGCCAGCAACCCGGATGTCATCGTGCCGATCGCCTCGGTGAGCAAACTGATGACCGGCCTGATCGTGCTGGAAGCCAAGCAGAACATGGATGAATACATCGACATCAACATCAAGGACACGCCAGAGATGAAAGGCGTGTTCTCCCGGGTCAAGATCGGCAGCGAGATGCCGCGCAAGGAGATGTTGCTGATTGCCCTGATGTCCTCGGAAAACCGCGCCGCCGCCAGCCTGGCCCACCACTACCCGGGCGGCTACCCGGCCTTCATCGCAGCGATGAACGCCAAGGCCAAGGCACTGGGCATGACCAGTACCCATTATGTGGAACCTACCGGCCTGTCGATCCATAACGTGTCCACCGCCCGCGACCTGAGCAAGCTGCTGGCCGCCGCACGCAAGTACCCGATGCTCAGCCAGTTGAGCACCACCAAGGAAAAGACCGTCTCGTTCCGCAAACCCAACTACACCCTGGGTTTCTCCAACACTGACCACCTGATCAACCGCGCCAACTGGGACATCAAGCTGACCAAGACCGGCTTTACCAACCAGGCCGGCCATTGCCTGGTGCTGGTGACCAGCATGGGTAATCGCCCGGTGTCGCTGGTGATCCTCGATGCCTTCGGCAAATTCACCCACTTTGCCGATGCCGGGCGCATCCGCAGCTGGGTCGAAACCGGCAAGAGCGGCTCGGTGCCAGACGTCGCATTGCGCTACAAGGCTGACAAAAACCTGAAGAACCGCCCACGGGCGAATGTTCAGGTCACCGAATCCCGCTGATCCGTAAATAGCGACATAAAAAACGGCGCCCTTGAGCGCCGTTTTTTTATTTCGCCTGACTGGCCAGTGCCTTGACTGCTTGGGCCGCCGCCTGTTCCTGGCCCGCCTGCGCGGTGGCGCTGGCAGCCTGCTGCCAGCGCTGGGCGTCGACCTTGACCGGCAACTGGGTGGGCCGCTGAATCAGTACCGCCCACTTGCCGCCGTCTTTCCACGCCGACTCAAACGCGCTGAAATCCATCGGCATGCGCCGCGCCAAGCCTGAACGCAGCAGCACCATGCTCTTCTGCTTGTTGTAACCCACCACCACGACATACCGCGGACCGGCCCAGAAGGTCGAGCCCTGGGTGATACGCGCCATCACCGGGTACCCGGCCGCGACCTGTGCCAGCAGCGCCGGCAGCTGATCTTCCAGCGGGTACACCAACATCCCGTATTCACGGGCCAGCACCTGCATGTTGCGTTCAAGGTCCGCTTCAGCGCCCGGCAAATGCAGTGGCTTATCCAATAGCCCCGGTGTAATCACAATGCCTTGTTGGGACAGCATGCTGGCAAGAGCGGCTGGGCCACCGAGGTAAGTCTCACCGCGAAACGCCGGCACGCCCTTGAGCTCGACACTCTCCGGCAGCCCCGGGATGCTCGTGGGTTTTGGATGCGAGGAACAGGCCGCCAGCCCCATGAAACAGGCGGCGACCCACCAGGAGGTTTTAATGTTCGAGGGAAACCGCAACTTCTTCACTCACTTGATCAACGGTCGACGTGGGCCCTGATCATAGGACGCTCCGGGGCGCGGGTATAGCCTTGCAGCGCAGTAAAAGGCCGGCGATAGAGCAAACAAGTTGGACGCACACGACCATTGGTCAATAGCAGGCAACCTGCGGATAGCTAGACTGTCCATTGAGAAGACAGTGTGTGCCCGGCACCGGGCGAAAGGAGGCACTTATGAGCCTGACAACAACGATTCTGCTTTTGATCTGTGGCTGGCTGGCCGTCGCCGCCGCCATGCTGTGGGGCGTGATGCGCGTGACCCGCCGGCACCATCACCCACACGTAAAACCCGCAGCACCCGGCAAGCTGCACAAACCCGCCGGGCACCACGCCTGACGCCTTAGCCAGGCATGCAACTGAAGTCTTCGGTCTGCGCCAATTCCTTGCCGTGGCTATCCTTCAACTCGGCACGCACCGTCGTACCCAGGCTGGATTCCACCAGGGTGTAATGCTCGCCGGCCTTGAAGTTGCCGTAGGTCACATGCCCGCGACAATCCTGCTGGTTATCATCCCCCGCCTCTTCTTCAAACAAGGTGACGTCCAGGCGATGCGCGCCGGGTTTCACTTCGAAGTAGCGGCCATCATTAATGTTTTTACCGTCTACCCGCTCGGCCATCAGGTCGTTGGGTGCCTCCTCTTGCAAGCCGATCCAGGCTTCGCTCGGGTCCGCCTTCGGCATCGGGCCGGCACACGCCGACAACAACAGGACCGCACTCAAGGCCGGGATCAACAACAAGGGTTTAAGCGACATGGCAGAACTCCAAATGGATAAAGAGTGAACAGGCGAAACAGCTCCCGTTCGATCGGTATCCAGCTTGTTACTGTCACCATTGTTGAACAAATGAATACATATGAAAGGATCTTCAGCCGTTAACTAAATCTTCCTTCACCTGGCTGAAAGGTGCGTGTTAGGTGGGTCCGTCAAGACTGCGAGCGTTTGCAATCCAACTCCTTTGGAGGTTACGGCATGCTCGGGCTGGTAAAGACCGCACTGCTCAAGCCCTACACGTTTATCGTGCTGGCAATTTTCATCTGCATCATCGGGCCCATGGCGGCCTTGCGTACCCCCACTGACGTATTTCCCGATATTGGTATCCCCGTCGTTGCGGTGGTTTGGCAGTACAACGGCCTGTCTCCGGACGCCATGGCCGGTCGCGTGATCTACACCTACGAACGCTCCCTCAGTACCACCGTCAACGACATCGAGCACATTGAATCGCAGTCGTTACCCGGCATGGGCATCGTGAAGATTTTCTTCCAGCCCGGAGTGGATATCCGCACCGCCAACGCCCAGGTAACAGCGGTGTCACAAACCGTGCTCAAGCAGATGCCACCGGGCATTACGCCGCCGCTGATCCTCAACTACAGCGCCTCTACGGTGCCGATTCTGCAGATGGCGTTCTCCAGCCCCAGCTTGTCGGAAGCGAAGATCCGCGACCTGGTGCAGAACAACATCCGCTTGCCCCTGAGCGCCCTGCCCGGCCTGGCCATGCCCACGCCAATGGGCGGCAAGCAACGCCAGATCACCCTCGACCTCGACCCACAGGCGCTGGCCGCCAAAGGTCTCTCGGCGCAGGACGTAGGCAACGCCCTGGCCCTGCAGAACCAGATTATCCCGGTGGGTACCGCCAAACTCGGCCCCAACGAATACACGATTTTGCTCAACAACAGCCCGAAGGCGATTGATGAGCTCAACGACTTGCCGATCAAGACAGTCGACGGTGCGATCATCACCATCGGCCAGGTGGCCCACGTGCGTGACGGCTCGCCGCCGCAGACCAACATCGTGCGCGTCGACGGCCACCGTGCGGTGCTGATGCCGGCCCTGAAAAACGGCAGCATCTCCACCCTGTCGATCATCGACGGCATCCGCCAGATGCTGCCGCGCATCAATGAAACCCTGCCGCCGTCGCTGAAGACCTCGCTGCTCGGCGACGCCTCGGTGTTCGTCAAACAGTCGGTGGGCAGCGTGGCCCAGGAAGGCATCATCGCCGCCTTGCTGACCAGTGCGATGATCCTGCTGTTCCTCGGCAGCTGGCGCTCGACCATCATCATCGCCGCGTCGATTCCCCTCGCGGTACTGTCGGCCATCGCCCTGCTGGCGGCCACCGGGCAAACCCTCAACGTCATGACCCTCGGCGGGCTGGCGTTGGCCGTGGGGATCCTGGTGGACGACGCCACAGTGACCATCGAGAACATCAACTGGCACCTGGAACAAGGCAAGGCGGTGAAGGACGCGATCCTCGACGGCGCCAAGCAGATCGTCGGCCCGGCGTTCGTGTCCCTGCTGTGTATCTGCATCGTGTTTGTGCCGATGTTCATGCTGCAAGGCATCGCCGGCTACCTGTTCCGCCCGATGGCATTGGCGGTGATTTTCGCCATGGCCAGCTCGTTCATTCTGTCGCGAACCCTGGTGCCGACCCTGGCGATGTTCCTGCTCAAGCCGCACGTGCCGGAGCAAGGTGAAGGTCATCACCCGGAAGATGAATTCATCAACCATCACGAGGGCGACCAGCACAAACCGCAGCGCAACGCGGTGCTGCAATCGGTGCTGAATTTCCAGCAGGGTTTTGAGCGTCACTTCTCCAACGTGCGGGACGTTTACCACGGCCTGCTGACCCTGGCCCTCGGCGCCCGCAAGCGCTTCATCATCGGCTTCCTGACGTGCATCCTCGCCTCGTTCCTGCTGCTGCCAAGCCTGGGCCAGGACTTCTTCCCGGCCACCGACGCCGGGGCCATGGCCCTGCACGTGCGCTTGCCGCTGGGCACACGCATCGAAGAGAGCGCGGCGGCCTTTGACCGGATCGAAGCGCGGATTCGCGAGATCGTTCCGGCCGACGAACTGGACACCATCGTCGACAACATCGGCATCCCGCTGAGCGGCATCGACATGGCCTACAGCAGCAGTGGCACCATCGGCCCACAGGACGGCGATATCCAGGTCACCCTGAAAAAGGACCATGCGCCCACCGCCGACTACGTGAAAAAACTGCGTGAAGCGTTGCCCGAAAGCTTCCCCGGCAGCCAGTTCGCATTCCTCCCGGCAGACATCAGCAGCCAGATCCTCAACTTCGGTTCGCCGGCCCCGCTGGACGTGAAAATCTCCGGGCGCAGCGATGAAGAAAACCGCGCCTACGCCATCGAACTGGAACGTCGCCTGAAACACATACCGGGCATTGCCGACCTGCGCATCCAGCAGTCCACCGGCTACCCGTCACTGCAAGTCAACGTGGACCGCATGCGTGCCAACGGCCTGGGCATCACCGAGCGTGACGTAACCAACAGCATGGTTGCGTCCCTGGCCGGCAGCTCGCAAACCGCACCAACGTTCTGGCTCAACCCGGCCAACGGCGTGTCGTATTCGATCGTGGCAGCCACCCCGCAATACCGCCTCGACAGCCTGCCGTCCCTAGAAGCGTTGCCGGTAACCGGTGCCGATGGTCAGTCGCAGATCCTCGGCGGCGTGGCGACCATCTCGCGGGTACAAAGCCCGGCCGTGGTGACCCACTACAACATCGAGCCGACCCTGGACCTGTACGCCAACGTGCAAGGCCGCGACCTCGGCGGCGTCGCCAGCGATGTGCAAAAAGTGCTGAACGACATGGCCCCGATGCGCCCCAAAGGCGCGACCATCAGCCTGCACGGGCAGATCGATGCGCTGCATGAAGCGTTCAACGGCTTGAGCTTCGGCCTGCTCGGTGCGGTGGTGCTGATCTACCTGCTGATCGTGGTCAACTTCCAGTCCTGGACTGACCCGTTCGTGATCATCACCGCACTGCCGGCAGCGCTCGCGGGAATCGTCTGGATGCTGTTCCTCAGCGGCACGTCATTGTCGGTGCCCGCACTCACGGGGGCCATCCTCTGTATGGGCGTGGCCACCGCCAACTCGATCCTGGTGGTGAGCTTCTGCCGAGAGCGCCTGGCCGAACATGGCGATGCACTCAAGGCCGCACTGGAAGCCGGCTACACCCGTTTCCGCCCAGTCTGCATGACCGCCCTGGCGATGATCATCGGCATGTTGCCGCTGGCCTTGTCCGAAGAACAAAACGCGCCGCTGGGACGTGCCGTGATCGGCGGCCTGATCCTCGCCACCACTGCCACTTTGCTGTTTGTACCCGTGGTCTTCAGCCTGGTCCACGGTCGTCACCCTACTCGCGCTGCTGCTGGAGAAACTTCACATGTCGTCTGATCACAAACCCTCGCGCAAGCGTCTGATGCTCATGGGTGTCGGCGGCCTGACACTGGCCGCCCTGTTGGTCGCCAACGGCCTGCACGCCCGTACGATGCATGAAAAATCCGTCACCGCCTGGACCGAAACCGCCGCCGTGCCGCAGGTGCTGGTGTTCCAGCCCAAACAGAACGCGGCCGGCGACACCCTGCGCCTGCCCGCGCATCTGGAAGCCTGGAGCAAGGCACCGATTCATGCACGGGTCAGCGGTTACCTGAAAGACTGGAAAGTCGACATCGGCAGCCAGGTCAAGGCCGGGCAGATTCTCGCCGAGATCGACAGCCCCGACCTCGACCAGCAAGTAGCGCAAACCCACGCGCGCATGGTGCAGGAACAGGCCAACGCACGACTGGCAGAAACCACTGCCACCCGTTGGAAAAACCTGCTGGACAGCCATTCGGTATCGCGCCAGGAGGCCGATGAAAAAACCTCCAACGCGCTGGCGGCCAAGGCCAACGCCCAGGCCGCCGAGGCTGACTATGCGCGGCTCTCGGCGCTGGAAGACTACAAGACCATTCGCGCGCCATTCGCCGGTGTGATCACCGCGCGCAACACCGACATCGGCCAGTTGATCAAGGCTGACAGCGACAGCGATCCGGAACTGTTCGACATCGCCGACACCCACCAACTGCGCCTCTACGTGCCGGTGCCGCAGAACTACGCCGCGGTGATTCATCCCGGGCTGGCCGCCCAACTGACGGTACCCGAGCACCCCGGCGAACACTTCAGCGCGAAGCTGATGGGCGACTCCACCGCCATCGACCGCCGCTCCGGCACCCTGCTCGCACAGTTCGTGGCCGACAACCCGGACGGCAAGTTGCTGCCCGGCGACTACGCCGAAGCCACCCTGGCGATTCCGGCGGATACCCATGGCGTGAGCATCCCGGCCAGCGCCCTGATCTTCCGCGCCGAAGGTACTCAGGTCGCGGTACTGGACGCCAAGAACCACGTGCACCTGCAAGACATCCACATCGGCCTCGACCTCGGCGAGCGCCTGGTGATTGACCAGGGCCTGAAACCCACTGACCGCGTAGTCGACAACCCACCCGACGCACTGCGCGAAGGCGACGCCGTGCAAATGGCCGATGCCGGAGGTGCCCATGCGCCCAAGGCTTAAACCCCTCGCGGCCCTGGTATTGGTGGCACTGCACGGTTGCTCGCTGGCGCCCACCTACAAGGCGCCGACCATCGACCTGCCGGCCAACTACCGCGAACAGACCAGCGACGGGCCGTGGCACAGCGCGCAACCGTCCGACCAACTGGCGCCGAAGTGGTGGCAGCTTTACCAGGACCCGCGCCTGAACGACCTGCAGGAACAACTGCTCAAGGCCAACCCGGACCTGGCCGCAGCGCTGGCGCATTTCGATGCGTCACAAGCGTATGCCAGCCAACTGCATGCCGGGCTGTTCCCGCAAATAACCGCCAGCGCGCAACCGTTGCGCCAGCGGCAATCGGACAATCGGCCACTGCGGGGTGATACCCAGCCTTCGGTGTACAACAGCAACACGGCGGGGTTTGCGCTGAGCTTCGATCTGGATCTGTGGGGCAAAATCCGCAACCAGGTGGCGGCTGGCGATGCACAGGCCCAAGCCTCCGGGGATGATTTGGCGGTGGCGCGCCTGAGCCTGCAGCATCAGTTGGCGACGCTGTACGTGCAGCTCAACGGGCTGGATGCCCAGAGCCGGATTCTCAGCAGTTCGCTGGATGATTTTGGCCAGGCGCTGAAACTGACCCGCAGCCGGTACGAGGGGCAGATCGCCTCGGAGCTCGACCTGACCCGGGCGCAGAATCAGCTGGCTGAAGCACAGGCGCAGCTTGACGATGTGCGCGGTCAACGCAATCTCACCGAGCATGCGATTGGTGAATTGGTGGGCGTATCCGCCAGTGAATTCCAGCTGCCGCCGAGCAAGCAATTGATCGCGCTGCCGGGGATTCCGCAACAACTGCCGAGCCACCTGCTGCAACGCCGGCCGGATATCGCGGCAGCCGAGCGACGGGTGTTTGCGGCCAACGCGAATATCGGCGTGGCCAAGGCGGCGTGGTACCCGGATTTCAGTTTGACCGGCTTGATTGGCGGGCAGACCCAAGGTGTGGGCAACTTGTTCTCCGCCGCCAATCGGTATTGGGCGCTGGGGCCGCTGGTGAATCTGCCGATCTTTGATGGCGGCCGGCTGAGCGCCAATGAGCGCCAGGCCAAGGCGGAGTTTGAAGAGGCTTCGGCGCACTATCGCAGCCAGGTGTTAAGAGCCGTGCGTGAGGTGGAAGACAACCTTGGGCAACTGCGCGACTTGCAGCAGGAGGCGATGGATGAACAGGCTGCCGCGAATGCCGCCGAACACACACAGGCACTGGCGATGAACAGTTACCAGGCGGGGGCTGTGAGTTACCTGGATGTGGTGACGGCGCAGACGGCGGCGTTGCAGGCGCAGCGCACGTTGCAGGCGGTGCAGACGCGGCAGTTGCAGGCGAGTGTGGGGTTGGTGACGGCGCTGGGCGGAGGCTGGAAGCCCGACGCCTGATACCTGTCTCAAGAACGACAGTGATCAACTGTGGGAGCGGGCTTGCTCGCGAAGGCGGTGGGTCAGCACCGGATATGCTGGCTGACACACCGCCTTCGCGAGCAAGCCCGCTCCCACATTTTATCGCAGTGACTGGACGTACTCAGGCAGCCAACTTACCGCTGGCGATTGCCACCGAAGCTGCCACCATCGCCCTCAGCAACACCGCACACCCCGCCGCCAAATCATCCGGCGCCGCGTTCTCGATTTCGTTATGGCTGATGCCACCTTCACACGGCACAAAGATCATCCCCGCGGGCCCCAGTTCCGCGACGAAAATCGCGTCATGCCCTGCCCCGCTCACGATATCCATGTTGGACAACCCCAACCCATTGGCCGCATCACGCACGGCATCCACGCAGTCTTTGTCGAAGTACAGCGGCGGGAAGTCAGCGGTGGGTGTCATCTCGAACGTGAGGCCGTGCTTGGCGCAGGTTTCGTCAATCACTTTGCGCACCTGGGCAATCATCGAATCCAACCGCGCCGGTTCCAGATGGCGGAAGTCCAAGGTCATGCGCACTTCGCCAGGAATGACGTTGCGTGAGCCCGGATACGCTTGCAGGCAACCGACGGTGCCGCAGGCGTGAGGCTGATGACCCAACGCCGCCGCGTTAACTGCAGCCACCACGGCCGCGGCACCGACCAGGGCATCCTTGCGCAGGTGCATCGGGGTCGGCCCGGCATGCGCCTCGACACCCCGCAGTTTCAGGTCGAACCATTTCTGGCCAAGGGCGCCCAGCACCACACCGATGGTTTTCTTTTCATCCTCAAGAATCGGACCTTGCTCGATATGTGCTTCGAAATATGCGCCCACCTTGTGCCCGCTCACCGGGCGTGATCCGGCATACCCAATGGCATTCAGCGCATCGCCCACGGTCACGCCATCGGCATCCGTCTTGGCCAGCGTGTCGACCAGGGTGAATTTCTCGGCAAACACCCCGGAGCCCATCATGCAGGGAGGAAAGCGCGAGCCTTCTTCGTTGGTCCACACCACCACTTCCAGCGGCGCTTCGGTTTCCACCTTCAGGTCATTGAGGGTGCGCAATACCTCAACGCCCGCCAGCACGCCAAAACAGCCATCAAACTTGCCGCCGGTGGGCTGGGTGTCGATATGGCTGCCGGTCATCACCGGCGGCAACTGGGGATTGCGCCCCGGCCGGCGGGCAAAGATATTGCCGACGCCATCGATGGTCACGGTACAGCCCGCTTCTTCGCACCACTTCACAAACAGGTCGCGGGCCTGGCGATCGAGGTCGGTCAGGGCCAGGCGGCACACACCGCCCTTGGGGGTGGCGCCGAGCTTGGCGAGTTCCATCAGGGACAGCCACAGACGATCGCGGTTGATGTGCTGATGGGTGGATTGCAGAACGTCTATGGCAGCGTTCATGGGGATCTCCTCAGGCAGTAGTTCTTATGAATTTGACCAGACTCTCACTGGAGGACTGCGATCAAAAATGTGGGAGCGGGCTTGCTCGCGAAGGCGGTGATTCAGCTAACACATCTGGCGACTGGCACACCGTATTCGCGAGCAAGCCCGCTCCCACATTTGATTGCATTCCACATCGATTAAAGCGGTGTTTTCACGGCGACCACACGAGCCCCGCGTTTCATGCAGAGGGCGTAATACAACAGGCCACCGAGCGCCGAGCCGGTGAACCAGCCATAGCTGTAGAACCAGCTGAACGCATCGCTGCCCAGGGACAGCAACGTCAGCACCACCGGCACACCAAACGCCAGGAAGCCATGCCAGTTCCACGCCGGGTACACGTCATCGCGATACAAACCGGCGAGGTCCAGTTGCTGTTTCTTGATGATGAAATAGTCCACCACCATGATCCCGGCGATCGGCCCCAAGAGGCTTGAGTAACCCAGCAACCAGTTGGAATAGACGGTTTCCAGGCTCACGTCGGAGATGATCAGCCCGAGCTTTTTCAGCAGCTCATGGGCCATCAACGCCAGGCCCACCAGGCCGGTGAGCACCACCGCCGTGGTGCGGTTGATCAGCTTGGGCGCGATGTTCTGGAAGTCGTTGGTGGGTGAGACGATGTTCGCTGCGGTGTTGGTGGACAAGGTGGCGATGATGATCAGCGCCATGGCCACGGCTACCCACACCGGGCTCTGGATATGGCCGATCAGGGTCACCGGATCGGAGACGCTGACGCCCACCAGTTTTACCGAGGCGGCGGTCATGATTACGCCGAGGGCGGCGAACAGGAACATGGTCAGCGGCAGGCCGAAAATCTGCCCGAGGATCTGGTCTTTCTGACTCTTGGCGTAGCGGCTGAAGTCGGGGATGTTCAATGACAAGGTGGCCCAGAAACCCACCATCGCCGTCAGGCCTGCCATGAAGTAGCCGGTGAGGCTCGCGCCTTCGGGACGCTTGGGCGGGATCGCCATCAACTCGGTCAGCGAGACATTCGGCAGCGCCCACACCAGCAGCCCGATTCCCACCGCCACCAGCAGCGGTGCCGACAGGGTTTCCAGCCATTTGATCGACTCGGCGCCACGCAATACCACCCACAGGTTCAGGGTCCAGAAGATCATGAAGCCGATCACTTCACCGGTGCCGCCAAGGGATTTCCAACCCTCGAAAATCGACCCCAGGAACAGGTGGATCGCCAGGCCGCCAAACATCGTCTGGATACCGAACCAGCCACACGCCACCAACGCGCGGATCAGGCACGGCACGTTGGAGCCGAGCACGCCGAAGGACGAGCGCAGCAACACCGGAAACGGGATGCCGTACTTGGTACCGGGGAAGGCGTTGAGGGTCAGCGGGATCAGCACCACGATATTGGCCAGCAGGATCGCCATCAGCGCCTCGCCCACCGACAACCCGAAGTACGCGGTGAGCACGCCGCCCAGGGTGTAGGTCGGCACACACACCGACATGCCGATCCACAGCGCGGTGATATGCCACTTGTTCCAGGTGCGTTCGCGCACCTTGGTCGGTGCCATGTCGTGGTTGTAGCGGGGGCTGTCGAGGACGTCGGGGCCGGCGTCGAGTTCGTACAGGCCGTTGCGCTCAATGACTTGCGATCTGTTCTGTTGCATGGCCGCTCCACGGTTTTTTCGAATTATTTTTGCTCATCCCGTGACGTGCACGGGATGGCCGGAGTACCTCGTTGACAACATGACATCCGGGACCCGGCCAACCGCCACCGCACTCAATAACCGTGCCGTAAACCGTCAACCTGCCCGCACCGCTTATATAACTTGCTGATGTTTATCAGCTTTATTGTCTCGACCGAAGAGCCCCTCGTTACTTTCAGCGTTACTCAGGCCAACTAACGCAGAAGTTGTCCGAACCATCAGGACTCAATCTGGTGCAACACAATTATTTTTATTTACCGGCCCCGTCAAGAGGCATGTCTCAAGCGTCTGATTTGCAATAGGAAATGTTGCTCATATTGGGAACCTGTCAAGTGCGTCAAAATGGTGAGAGGCCGCTACATTTTGGTGATTTTGATTTTTTATCGTTAAAATTCAATCAGTTATTACAGACATAAGCTTATAAAAAATATTCTTGCTCATTCGAAAAACTCGGGCTAGTTTCTATTCCTGTCACCGCTGACAGGAATTAACTTTCCAGCGGCGCGATGCATGACAACATTTAGAACTGGCACAAGCCGGTCAAGCCTGTGAGGAACTCGACATGTCGCTGTTGATCCGTGGCGCTACCGTTATTACCCATGATGAAAGTTACCGAGCCGATGTTTTATGCGCAGACGGTCTAATCCGCGCCATTGGCACTGATCTGGATATTCCCGCCGGCACCGAGATACTCGACGGCAGCGGTCAATACCTGATGCCCGGCGGCATCGACCCCCATACCCATATGCAGTTGCCCTTCATGGGCACCGTGGCCAGTGAAGATTTTTTCAGTGGCACGGCCGCCGGGTTGGCGGGCGGCACCACGTCGATCATCGACTTCGTGATTCCCAACCCGCAGCAATCCCTGCTGGAAGCCTTCCATCAGTGGCGCGGCTGGGCCGAGAAGTCGGCGTCCGACTACGGCTTTCACGTCGCCATTACCTGGTGGAGCGAGCAGGTCCGCGAGGAAATGGCCGAGTTGGTGAGCCAACACGGCATCAACAGCTTCAAGCATTTCATGGCGTACAAGAACGCGATCATGGCCGCGGACGACACCTTGGTGGCGAGCTTCGAACGCTGCCTGGAACTGGGTGCGGTACCGACGGTGCATGCCGAAAACGGCGAGCTGGTGTATCACCTGCAACGCAAGCTGATGGCCCAGGGCATTACCGGGCCTGAAGCGCATCCGTTGTCGCGGCCTTCGCAGGTGGAAGGTGAAGCCGCCAGCCGGGCGATCAGGATTGCCGAAACCATCGGCACGCCGCTGTACCTGGTGCACGTGTCCACCAAGGAAGCGCTGGATGAAATCACCTACGCCCGCAGCAAGGGCCAGCCGGTGTACGGCGAAGTATTGGCCGGGCATCTGCTGCTGGACGACAGCGTGTATCAACACCCCGACTGGCAGACCGCCGCCGGCTATGTGATGAGCCCGCCCTTCCGCCCGCGCGGGCATCAGGAGGCACTGTGGCATGGCCTGCAATCGGGCAACCTGCACACCACCGCCACCGACCATTGCTGCTTCTGCGCCGAGCAAAAAGCCGCCGGGCGGGATGACTTCAGCAAGATTCCCAATGGCACTGCCGGTATCGAAGACCGCATGGCGCTGTTGTGGGATGAGGGCGTGAACACCGGGCGCTTGTCGATGCAGGAATTCGTTGCGCTGACGTCTACCAACACCGCGAAGATCTTCAACCTGTATCCACGCAAAGGAGCGATCCGCGTGGGGGCCGATGCTGACCTGGTGCTGTGGGACCCGCAAGGCACACGGACCATTTCCGCGAAGACTCACCACCAGAAAGTCGACTTCAACATCTTCGAAGGCAAGACCGTGCGCGGCGTGCCGAGCCATACCATCAGCCAGGGCAAGCTGGTCTGGGCGGATGGGGATTTGCGCGCCGAACGGGGTGCGGGTCGGTATATCGAACGGCCGACGTATCCGCCGGTGTTTGAGCAGTTGAGCAAGCGGGCGGAGCGTTCCAGGCCGGTTGCTGTGAAACGCTGAGGCCGCCATTCGCGAGCAAGCCCGCTCCCACATTCGACTACATTTATCCTGCTGGAATGGGGACGAATGAGGGAGCGGGCTTGCTCGCGAAGAGGCCGGTACAGGCAACAAAAAAACCACTGCCCACCAGAGGCAGCACCTCAAAAACCGTGAGGCCAATACCGTGATCCAGACCCTGAACCATCTTCCCCACCCCCATGAAGATGCGGCGGCCCTCGCCGCGCATTTCACCGACCTGGCGCCGCCGCTCAATGCCCGGCAAGCCCAACTGGAAGCGTCGCGCTGCCTCTACTGCTACGACGCGCCGTGCGTCAACGCGTGCCCCAGCGAGATCGATATCCCGTCGTTCATCCGCAATATCCACACGGAGAACGTCCAGGGCGCCGCGCAGAAGATTCTCTCGGCGAATATCCTCGGCGGCAGTTGCGCCCGGGTCTGCCCGACGGAAATCCTCTGCCAGCAAGCCTGCGTGCGCAACAATGCCGAGGAATGCGCCCCGGTGCTGATCGGCCTGTTGCAGCGTTACGCGGTGGACAACGCGCACTTCAGCGAACACCCGTTCCAGCGCGCCGCGCCCACCGGCAAGCGCATCGCGGTGGTCGGCGCCGGGCCTGCGGGTTTGTCCTGCGCCCATCGCAGCGCCCTGCACGGCCATGACGTGGTGATTTTCGAAGCCCGGGAAAAAGCCGGCGGCCTGAATGAATACGGGATCGCCAAGTACAAGCTGGTGGATGACTTCGCGCAAAAGGAACTGGATTTCCTCCTGCAAATTGGCGGCATCGAGATCCGTCACGGCCAGCGCCTGGGCGATAACCTGACCTTGAGCGAACTGCACCAGCAGTTCGATGCAGTGTTCCTCGGCCTTGGCCTGGCTGCCAGCAAACAGCTCGGCCTGCCACACGAAGACGCCCCCGGCCTGCTCGCCGCCACCGACTACATCCGTGAACTGCGCCAGGCCGACGATCTCAGTCAACTGCCCCTGGCCGACCGTTGCATCGTGCTCGGCGCCGGCAACACGGCCATCGACATGGCGGTGCAAATGGCCCGCCTCGGTGCCCGTGACGTCAACCTGGTGTATCGCCGTGGCCTGGCTGAAATGGGCGCCACCGGCCATGAGCAGGACATCGCCAAGGCCAACCAGGTACGCCTGCTGACCTGGGCCCAGCCCGAAGAAGTGTTGCTCGACGACCAGGGCCATGTGCGCGGCATGCGTTTCGCCCGCACCCGCATGGTCGATGGCCGCCTGCAAGCCACCGGCGAGACCTTCGAACTGGCCGCCGACGCGATCTTCAAGGCCATCGGCCAAGGCTTCGACGACGAGGCGCTGCACGACCCGCTGGCCCACCAACTGCAACGCCAGGGCGATCGGATCTTCGTCAACGAACAGCTGCGCACCAGCATCCCCGGTGTGTACGCCGGCGGCGATTGCGTCAGCCTCGGCCAGGACCTCACCGTCCAGGCCGTGCAACACGGCAAGCTGGCCGCTGAAGCCATGCACGCTCAACTCATGCTGAATGTGGAGGCTGCGTAATGGCCGATCTCTCGATTGTATTCGCCGGCATCAAAGCCCCCAATCCGTTCTGGCTGGCCTCCGCGCCGCCTACCGACAAGGCCTACAACGTGGTCCGCGCCTTTGAAGCAGGCTGGGGCGGCGTGGTCTGGAAAACCCTCGGCGAAGACCCGGCCGCGGTCAACGTCTCATCGCGCTACTCGGCGCACTTTGGCGCCAACCGTGAAGTGCTCGGCATCAACAATATCGAGCTGATTACCGATAGGTCCCTGGAGATCAACCTGCGGGAAATCACCCAGGTGAAAAAAGACTGGCCCGACCGCGCACTGATCGTGTCGCTGATGGTGCCGTGTGTTGAAGAATCCTGGAAACACATCCTGCCGCTGGTGGAAGCCACAGGCTGCGACGGCATCGAGCTGAACTTCGGCTGCCCCCACGGCATGCCGGAACGCGGCATGGGCGCGGCGGTGGGCCAGGTGCCGGAGTATGTGGAACAGGTGACGCGCTGGTGCAAGACCTATTGCTCGCTGCCGGTGATCGTCAAGCTCACGCCGAACATCACCGACATACGCGTGGCGGCGCGGGCAGCGTATCGTGGGGGCGCGGATGCGGTGTCGCTGATCAACACCATCAACTCCATCACCAGTGTCGACCTGGAGCGCATGGTCGCCCTGCCGATGGTCGGCACCCAAAGCACCCACGGGGGTTACTGCGGCTCGGCGGTGAAACCCATCGCGCTGAACATGGTGGCGGAGATTGCCCGGGACCCACAGACACAAGGCTTGCCGATCTGCGGGATTGGCGGGATTGGCAACTGGCGCGATGCAGCGGAATTCGTTGCGCTGGGCTGCGGCGCGGTGCAGGTGTGCACGGCGGCGATGCTGCATGGGTTTCGGATTGTCGAAGAAATGAAGGACGGGCTGTCGCGGTGGATGGACAGCCAGGGTTACAGCAGCCTGCAGGAATTTTCCGGGCGGGCGGTGGGCAATACGACGGATTGGAAGTACCTGGATATCAATTACCAGGTGATCGCCAAAATTGACCAGGCGGCATGTATTGGCTGTGGGCGTTGCCATATTGCCTGTGAAGATACGTCGCACCAGGCGATTGCCAGCTTGAAGCAGGCAGATGGGACACATAAATACGAGGTGATCGATGATGAGTGCGTGGGGTGCAACCTGTGCCAGATCACCTGCCCGGTGGCGGACTGTATCGAGATGGTGCCGGTGGATACCGGGAAGCCGTTTTTGAACTGGACGCAGGATCCGAGGAACCCCTACCGCGAGGCGGTGTAGCCTGAATGATCGTTCCCACGCTCCGCGTGGGAATGCATCCGTTGACGCTCCGCGTCACGACCTTAAGAGCGGACGCAGAGCGTCCAGGGCGGCATTCCCACGCGGAGCGTGGGAACGATCTAGGGCTCCAACCCGATCCCCCGCAGGATCACACTCGTCACCGTCTGCACCGCCCGCTCAAACTGCATGTCCGACAACGGCTGATGGTCATTCAGGATCTTCACCTGATGATCAAAGTCGGCATAGTGCTGGGTCGACGCCCAGATCATATACAGCAGGCTCGACGGCTCCACCGGCAAAATCCGCTTGTCCTCCACCCACTGGCGAATCTTCGCTTCCTTCATCTTGGCCCAGTCATACAGGCTCACATCCAGCGCCTCCCCCAGGGTTGGCGCGCCGTGGATGATTTCATTCGCCCAGACTTTCGAACCATAAGGCCGGCTGCGGGAATGTTGCATCTTGGCGCGGATGTAGCTACTGAGCACCACCCGCGGGTCGTCGAACATCTCGAAGCACAAGGCGTCCTGCTTCCATACCTCCAGCAGGTCGAACAACACCGCGCTGTACAGCTCGCTCTTGGTACTGAAGTAGTAATGCAGGTTGGAGCGCGGCAGTTGCACTTCTTCAGCGATGTCGGCCATGGCGGTGCTGCCATAGCCCTTCTCGGCGAAGACCTTTTCAGCCGCCAGCAGAATCTTTTCGACGTTGACCCGACGAATACCGATCTTGTGATTGCCCATAAGGGCTCCCTGACAACAACATGGCTTCAAGACTACCATCCGCTCTAGATCGCGGCGACACGCCACTGTGAAACTTCGTACAAGAACCTTCCCCGTCGATAGCGGATTGGTTAGCATCGCCATCCCCTCGAAGGATCATCCCCCATGACTATTCGACAGCGAAGCGCGTGCGACGACCCGGTGCTGGGTGCACTGTGGGAACGCTCGGTGCGCGCCACCCATGACTTTCTCAGCGAAGACGACATCCAGCGCCTGCTGCCCCTGGTACGCGACTGCTACCTGCCGATGCCCGCACTTGAAGTGTGGGTGTACGAAGATACCCAAGGCATTGGCGGCTTCGTCGGCACCGGCGGCAATAATGTCGAGATGCTGTTTATCGACCCGAACCGACGCGGCCAGGGCATCGGTCGCCAGTTGCTGGACTTCGTACGCGCCCGCCACGACACCCTGCGGGTCGACGTGAACGAGCAGAATCCACAGGCCGTGGGTTTCTACCTGCACTATGGTTTTATCCAGACCGGCCGCTCGCCCGTCGATGGCGAAGGCAAGCCCTTCCCCTTGTTGCACATGGCACTACCGAACGACTGACTCTCACCTGAAGGTATTGAACAATGTTGATCAAGAAGACCCTCACCACCGTTGCCCTGCTCGCTTCCCTGCTGGGCGCCTCGGCCGCGTTTGCCCACGCCCACCTGAAAAGCTCGGAGCCTGCCGCCGACAGCAGCGTCGCCGCGCCCAAGGACCTGCGCCTGACGTTCAGCGAAGGCGTTGAAGCGACCTTCACCAAGGTATCCCTGAGCAAGGACGGCACCGAAGTCGCGATCAAGGGCCTGGAAACCCCGGACGCCGACAAGAAAGTATTGGTGGTGACACCGGCCGCACCCTTGGCCGCCGGCACCTACAAAGTGGTGTGGAACGCGGTCTCGGTGGATACCCACAAGAGCAACGGTGAATACAGCTTCAAGGTCGGCCAGTAATCCATGGCCACCCTGCTGGTGCTGTGCCGTTTCCTGCATTTCATCGTCGTGCTGTTGATGTTCGGGGCCTGTGTGTTCAGGCCCTGGCTGCTGGGCGCGGGACCGCAACCGGTGCTGGACCGCCAACTGTCGCGCATCACCCAAGGGTTGGCGTGGCTGGCATTGGTGTCGGGGGTGGCGTGGCTGCTGTTGATCAGCGCGAGCATGGCCGGTGTCGGGCTGGGCGCGCTGGAATGGTCGACCGTGCAGTTGGTGCTGGGCAAAACCTTCTTCGGCCAGGTCTGGACCTGGCACTTGCTACTGAACGTGCTGCTGGTGCTGGGCCTGATGACGCCGTGGAAAGCGTTGCGCCTGCCGCTCTGTGCATTGCTGCTGGCGACACTGGCACCGGTGGGCCATGGCGCCATGCTCAATGGCATGGCCGGACAGTTGCTGATCCTCAATCAGGTGGTGCACCTGGTGTGTGTCGGTGCCTGGCTGGGCGGCCTGCTCCTGCTGGTGTTGATCCTCAGGCAATCGCCCCGCTATCCGTTGGAACCGATCCTCAAGCGCTTCAGTGGCATCGGTTATGGCCTGGTGACAGGGCTGCTGGTGACCGGATTGATCAACGTGCGGGTGCTCACCGGGCAGTTCTGGCCGACGCCCTTGTTCACAGGGTTCGCCCTGATCCTGTTGATCAAGGTGCTGCTGGTGTTCGGCATGCTCGCCCTGGCGCTCCTGAACCGCCTGCGGATTCACAACTGTGAGCAGCGGCTGCCTGCCTTGAAGGCCAGCGTGATGATTGAATGGTTACTAGGTGTTTCAGCGGTAGCCGCCGTTTCGCTGCTTGGCACCTTGCCGCCCATGGTTGCAGCGGGATAACTCCTCCCCCACTGACTCCCTTCACGCAGGGAGTCATCGTATAACTTTCGATTGACAACCCCCTGAAACCTCGCAAATATCGCCCTCAATGTTGTACGACAACGTATAACAAAAAATAAAAACAACAAAAAGACAAGGGAGCGTCACTGTGAGCCAACACGTCCGCCAGTTCTCCGGCACCACCCGTTTTGCCGCCATCGGTTTGAGCAGCCTGGCCTTTACCCTCCCCGCCACCGCCTCGGCAGAAGGCTTCATCGATGACGCCACCGCCACGCTCAACCTGCGCAACGCCTACTTCAACCGCAACTTCACCAACCCCGCCTACCCCCAGGGCAAGGCCGAGGAGTGGACGCAAAACTTCATTCTCGATGCCAGGTCCGGCTTCACTCAAGGCACCGTCGGTTTCGGCCTGGACGTGCTGGGCCTGTACTCGCAGAAACTCGACGGCGGCAAAGGTACCGCCGGCACCCAACTGCTGCCGACCCGCAGCGATGGCCGTCCTGCCGATAACTTCGGGCGCCTGGGCGTGGCGCTGAAAACCAAGCTGTCGAACACCGAATTGAAAGTCGGCGAATGGATGCCGGTACTGCCGATCCTGCGCTCGGATGACGGCCGCTCACTGCCGCAAACGTTCCGCGGCGGCCAGGTAACGTCCAGGGAAATCGCCGGCCTGACCTTGTATGGCGGCCAGTTTCGCGGCAACAGCCCGCGCAACGACGCGAGCATGGATGACATGTTTCTCAACGGCAAAGCCGCATTCACCTCGGACCGCTTCAACTTCGGCGGCGGCGAATACACCTTCAACGACAAGCGCACCCAGGTTGGCGTGTGGTACGCCGAACTCAGTGACATCTACCAGCAACAGTATTTCAACCTGACCCACAGCCAGCCCGTGGGCGACTGGACCCTGGGCGCCAACCTCGGGTTCTTCACCGGCAAGGAAGACGGCAAGGCCCTGGCCGGCGACCTCGACAACAAAACCGCGTTCGCCCTGCTCTCGGCCAAATACAAAGGCAACAGCTTCTATATCGGCCTGCAGAAACTCACCGGCGACAGCGCCTGGATGCGGGTCAACGGCACCAGCGGCGGCACCCTGGCCAACGACAGCTACAACGCCAGCTACGACAACGCCAAGGAAAAATCCTGGCAGGTGCGGCACGACTTCAACTTCGTGGTACTGGGCATTCCCGGGTTGACCATGATGAACCGCTACATCAGTGGCGATAACGTGCACACCGGGGCGATCACCAATGGCAAGGAGTGGGGCCGTGAGTCGGAACTGGCCTACACGGTACAAAGCGGTCCACTGCGGGACCTGAATGTGCGCTGGCGCAACGCAACGATGCGCCGGGATTTCAGTACCAACGAGTTTGATGAAAACCGGATATTCATCAGTTACCCGCTGTCGTTGTTATAGCGGTCTACAAACAACCGGAAAGGCTTTTGTGGCGGGGGAGCTTGCTGTGGGGAGAGATTGCTGTGGGGAGGTAGATTGCTGTGGCGAGGGAGCTTGCTCCCGCTGGGCTGCGCAGCGGCCCCAAAATCTTGGRAGCGCTTCGCACTCCAGCGGGAGCAAGCTCCCTCGCCACAGAAGAGCAACATTGCTCATAAAGTGAACACCGACACCCGCAAGCGCCACCTTTTAGCGCGTCGCAATTAGATAAGTAGCTCCCGAACGATTTCCCCTCATGACCATCGGTCACCCGTGCTTGTGGTGACAGACTTTTCCCACGTCGTTTCTCTCCCTTCCCACAAGTGCTACCGATCTGCTCACACACCTTGAGCCTGCGTTCTCTCACGTCTTTTCTGGGTCATATCCCCCACTCCATGCGCGGGCTTATATAGACACGTCATGAGGTCGTTTTCAGGAGTTATTGAATACGCATTCAACTTTAGGCATGGCATTTGCTCTATCAATACAAAGCCTCTCGCCATAGGAGTTTCCTTAAGGCGATGAGCGCAATAACAAGAGCCTCGCCTGAGGCCATCACCCGCTTTGTGTGAGGAGATACCGCGATGACGTCGTTCAACTCCGGGGCTCAACCCCAGAACCGTGCGCCTCAATCCATCGGCTTTTTGCTGCTGGACAATTTCACGCTGATTTCCCTGGCTTCCGCAGTCGAACCCCTGCGCATGGCCAACCAACTCTCCGGCCGCGAGCTTTATCGCTGGACGACGTTGAGTGTGGACGGAAACCAGGTGTGGGCCAGCGACGGTCTGCAAATCACCCCCGATGCTTCCATGCACAAAGCCCCGGCCCTGGACACCGTGATCGTCTGTGGCGGCGTGGGTATCCAGCGCACCGTGACCCGTGAACATGTGTCGTGGCTGCAAAGCCAGGCGCGCCAATCCCGTCGCCTTGGCGCGGTGTGCACCGGCAGCTGGGCCCTGGCCTGCGCCGGCCTGCTGGACGGGTTTGATTGCAGCGTGCACTGGGAATGCCTGGCGTCGATGCAGGAAGCCTTTCCCCGCGTGGCCATGAGCACACGCCTGTTCACCCTCGACCGCAACCGCTTCACCAGCTCCGGCGGCACCGCGCCGCTGGACATGATGCTGCACCTGATCAGCCGCGACCACGGCCGTGAATTGTCGGCGGCGATCTCCGAGATGTTTGTGTACGAGCGCATCCGCAACGAACAGGATCACCAGCGCGTGCCGCTCAAGCACATGCTTGGCACCAACCAGCCGAAGTTGCAGGAAATCGTCGCGCTGATGGAGGCCAACCTGGAAGAGCCGATCGACCTCGATGAACTGGCGGTGTACGTAGCGGTGTCCCGGCGTCAGCTGGAGCGCTTGTTCCAGAAATACCTGCACTGTTCGCCGTCGCGCTACTACCTCAAGTTGCGCCTGATCCGTGCGCGGCAGTTGCTCAAGCAAACGCCGATGTCGATCATCGAAGTGGCGTCGGTGTGCGGGTTTGTCTCCACGCCGCACTTCTCCAAGTGCTACCGCGAATACTTCGGCATTCCGCCGCGGGATGAGCGTGTGGGTTCCAACACCACGCAGCAGGTAGCGATGATGCCGATTCCGCAGGCGCTGGTGTTGTCACCGTTGTCCGGGCCGTTGTCGGCGTTGAGCCAGGCCAGGAATGAGTCGACTTTCGCCAGCGTAAGGCTTTAGACCGAGTCGCCTGCATTCGCGAGCAAGCCCGCTCCCACACTTGACCGCGTTTTTTCAGTAGGAACGCGGTCGAATGTGGGAGCGGGCTTGCTCGCGAATGCGGTATATCAGGCGCCAGAGTTCTGCCGAAATTGCACCAGCGCCGGCAACAACTGCTTGTCGATCGCCTGCCTCACCGCCGGCAAGATCGTCGCGCTGCCGGTGTACATCTGCTCAACCATACCCTTGAGCGCCTTGGCCCGCGCCGCGCTCAAGCCGCGCACCGCACACTCGCAAGCCTGCTCGGCGGTAGCGCCGCTGGACACCTCGAAACCCAACGACCGCAGCTGGCCCAGCAGGTCATCCTGGTCAATCAAATCCGCGTGCATCATGACGTTAATCCTTGT
>NZ_AKVH01000070.1:0-48916 GCF_000278565.1 Pseudomonas sp. Ag1 | reverse complement strand
AGTTCTTTGATAGTCATTTTGGCCATGAAATGGAATCCCCCTACTTTTACCCCCACAAAAACGTCGGCTCTTGATGGACGTTGCTGGACTCTCGTAGAGCAGAACACCGCTGGAGCTCAAGTAAATAGTAGCTTATAAAAATCCAGAGTGAAATTTCGGAGTCTTTCAAGAAGTATGAAAAAGGAGATGGGGTGCTAGGGGTCGAGTGTTCGAATCACTCCGTCCCGACCATATTTTTCAGTGACTTAGCCGAACTCTAGCTAGTTCGGCTTTTTTACGCGTAGGGACTTTTGCGGGGGTTCATCCCGTTTTCCTCCTCAAGATCGTCAGTGCTGGCCCACGAGAGTCAGTTGCCGATACTTTGTTCGCAGCATCAATCAGGTGCTGCAACTCCGGGGTAGAATAGTGGCTCGTAATGCTGCCGTTCTTGTGCCCCAACAATGCCTTCCGATCTTCCTCTGTCACGCCTGCTGCACGTAGCCTTCTGCCAAAGGTGTGCTTTAGGTCGTGAACCCGGAATGCCCTAAACCCTGGATGTGCCGGCGACTGGTTGGCTGTCTCCCACTTGTCCGCTGCGCGCTTACGGGCTTTCCTCCATGCCGTGTCGTTCATCCTCTCCATGGCCGTGGGCCCAAATTGATTTGGTTGCCCATACGGGAACACCAGGTCTTTGTGCAGGCCGCGTTGCTTGTCGATGATGTTCATGGCCACCTTGTTCAGGATGACTAGGCGTTCATCGCCGTTCTTCACCCCCGCTTTGTCACTTCGCCCCCCGAATCCGGGAGGTATCAGAAACACGCTGGTGTTCAGTTCGGGCACCCGTATCTCCCATTCCCACCGCAGTTTGCACACTTCCTGCTCCCGGCACCCCGTGTTCACCTTATAGAGGGCCATCCTCAGCAGGTGATCCGGCAGTTCAGGGAATAGAATTGCCTGCTCTTCCCAGGACATCGGGTAGGGTTTCCGGGCAGACCTCTTTTCCTCAAGCATCGATATCATCGGTACGCTCTCTAACCACGGCCGCTTTTCAGCATCGCGCCACTTGCGGTGGCACAGGTTCAGGATCCTGACGACGCGCTGCAGGGCGATGTTGACCGTCCTGTTCGATACGCCTGGTTTGGCTTTTCCCGCTGCCGTCTTGCCTGGTCGTTGCCGGTCACGGATGAACGTCGCCAGGCTCCCATCATCGATGTGCGTTATCGGCAGATCACCGATGTACGGGTCAAGCTGTTCGATATGGGAAGCGGAAAGGCCGATCGATGCCTGGTCTTTGAACTCGACCAGAAACCGGGTAGCTGCCTCACGCCAGGTTCGCACCTGGCGCACACCGTATATCTTTTCCTGCCGCAGCTTTTCCAGCCGATGAATCAAGTACTGCTCGGCTTCTTCCCTCTCGCTAGCTCCAGTGCTTTCTTGAAGTCGGCTACCTCTGACGACTTTGTCGATGTGCCAAATCCCGTTCCTCTGGTAGAGGCCCGACATTGTTTTTCGCGCCATTGTTTTGCTCCTTGGCGCCCACTGCGGGGCGAATTGTTGTCCTGATCGGTCTGCTTTTCAATTGCCATGCGTTCGATGTAGGCGTCTGCCCACTGGTCCAGCTCATGACGGTCGAAGGCAACGCCCTGTTTTCCAATGGGGAATTCACGGACGTAGGGGCGGACGGTTTCGTCGAAAACTGCTCGACACATGCCGAGATAAGTAGGTGCGTGTTTCGCCCGGATGAAGCGGGGCGCGGTCTCTAGGACCGGCGCTAACTTTGTGTTGGCCATAGAAATACCTCGCCCACCGCTCACCGGCAGGCATGTAGGGGAATGGAGTAATGGCTTTTTGCTCGGGTTTCTTAACCTTTTGGATGGGTGTACAACAGGTGTTCAATTCGTTGCGCCTGTGGGAGGACGCGTGTCACATAATCTGGATGTGCCGATCGCTCATGAGTACCGAGGTCACACGGTATTCCTGAAGTTCGTCTGGGAAAGGCCGAACGACCCGGTGCCTGCATCCGCGACAATCATCGAGCCCGTGGACATACACGGAATGGGTGAAGTCGCAGCTGAGCTAACAGGGCCGTGGTCTGATTATCCTGCCGCCCTGGAGGAAGCGATGTCGGTCGCAGAGCGCTGGGTTGATAGTCAGCTTCCGTAATCTAGCGCGCAGCTCACTGGCAGCCCTGTGACCGATTAAGGGCTTTGTACTGACTTTCGAATGGCGAAAGCCTCTCCCTCCCATTTGCCAGGCTTGCCTCGTATCGCGCCATGCAGGTCGTAACGGTGGGGCTTCTTGCTGACGAACAGCTTTTCACACGCCTTTAGCAGGGCGCCTTCATCTTCCACTGCCAGCAACTCCTGGCCAGCCATCGAGCCCACCTGAATCCAGCCGGCTTTATCGCGCCCGTAGTTTTCTGTCTTGAACAAGCGATACCTGTTCCTGTGTCCGGTTCCAGGTGAGGAGGTCTCGGTGTTCATGTAGAACGCCACGCCATCGAGGCGCACCCGAAGTACTGTCTTAGCCATGAAGTGCACCGCCTTGAAAGTGGTCTCTCAGCACCCGGCGCGCGTCTATCCCGCACGATGCTGACATGGCGTAGACCTGGCAGAAGGTGGTTTCCCGACGATGCAGGGCGTTGAACAGCTCGATCAAGCGCTCACCCAATTGTCCGTTGCGGCGACTCATAGGCCCGAACTCACAGCTGGCGGGAGCGGGGTTCCGGCATTTGCCAGTGCGTCCAGTAGCAAGGTTTGGCGATTCTGCCCTTCCAGATACTGGCGTACAGCTTGGACGAACACGCTATTCATGCTTCGGTCCGCGGCGTTCGCGGCCGCTTCAATATCAGCCCGTAGGCCGTCAGGCAGTCGTACCACAAACTTGTCAGCGGTACGGGAATCGTATTGGTTGGTGCTCACGATGATCTCCTGGAGAGCTTCCCAAATATTGGGAACTGATTGAATGGGCTAATCGCCTGATTTCGGCGTGGTGATGAGGAGGAATAAGCAGGCGCTCGCGATCAGCCAAACTGCGGTACCGAAGAAAGCCGCCGTCACGTCAAAATCGAGGAGCTGCTGATCAGGTCGCGGGCTGCAAAAAGCAGCCAGGCCCCCGAGGCGGTGATGTAGAGCAGGATTGAAATCATCACCTTGAATAGCTGAAGCGGCGTGAGGGACTTACGGGACATTCACTTTCTCCAAGGCGAGCAATGGCCCGCCGCGTTGTTGGCTTTCGCAAAAAATTGAGGTGCTCTCGTTTCGCCATGAGGTAGCGAAGGAGTGGCTATAAATTAGCAACAGCTAAATAAATTAGCAAATAGTTTTATTATTTTGTGTTTGCTAATTTTTTAGGGAGGAGGAGGGCTGACTCGTAGTGGCCAAGTAATGGTGTTAAATTCCTCGAATTAAACGCGCCTGTTTATCTGGCGCCTTTGGGCGCTTCAGGAGACCTCCATGGGCCTAACCAAACCCAATCAACAACTGCGCCGCGATCTGAAGGCGATGGCCTCAAACCTTGAGCAATCCTGTGTCGACTTGGGAAAGCTTGCGGAAAAGCTCAGCGATGCCGATGCCATAGCCCTGATGGGGTTGGTGGGCACGCTCTATGAGGAAGCAGACAGGTTGGTGTGGTATGCGGATGAGGTGAAGGCGGGAAGGATTGCGCGGGGGAAGGCTGAGTGATGTATAGAATTGCAATTTGTGACTTCTCGTCGCATTCCAGCATCTAATCTTTACCAAGCAGGTAAAGACCGGCTACTATGAGGTAAGCTTGGAGATCAATTTCAAGGACAAGAAAATCCGTGAGCTTTGCGAAAAGCAAGCTACAGCTCAGAAGAAGCTTGGAGCAGATTGTGCGAAAAAACTTCGCATAAGGCTCGGCGCGATCGAGGCCGCCGCCAAGGTAACTGACCTGGTAGCAGGAAACCCTCATCCGCTCAAAGCCGACCGCGATGGTCAGTTTGCCCTAGACCTTGCAGGTGGTTGGAGACTGGTGTTCGCCCCTGATAATGATCCTTGTCCGCATGATGCTGATGTAAGCATTGACTGGTCTCAAGTAACCATCGTCTGCATTGAATACATTGGGGATTATCATGACTGAGCAAAGCGCTCCATTCGCTCCGGATTGGATTTCTCATCCAGGCGAGTCAATTTTAGACATCATTGAAGAGCGTGGCTGGTCTCAATCAGAGCTAGCCCAGCGCCTTGGCTATACAGAGAAACACGTCAGCCTACTCTTGAACGGGAAAGTCGCGCTAACAATGGACGCTGCTGTGCGTCTAGAACGAGTCCTGGGAAGCACCGCAGAATTCTGGCTGGCACTAGAGACCAACTATCAGAGACACAAAGAGCGCTTAGAATCCGCAGAGCGGCATTCCGCATGGGTTGGCTGGCTTGATAGGCTGCCAATCAAGGACTTGATGGATTGCAAGGCTATTGAGAAGAAGCGCATAGACTCCAGAAGCAAGCCCAGCATAGTCGAGGCGTGCCTTCGTTTCTTCGGCGTCGCCTCCCCTGACGAGTGGCATTCCCACTACGGTGGAATGGAGGTCTCTTTCAGGCGCAGTCGAGAGGAACAGTGTGACGTTGGCGCTATTTCAGCCTGGCTGAGGCTTGGCGAGCAGCAAGCGGAGCAATTCGACGGGCCCAAGTACGACCGTGATAAATTTCAAAAAGCGTTGGCGCAGATCAGGAGTTTCAGCACCGAGGAGCCGAAAGTATTTCAACCTAAAATGAATAGGCTACTCACCGAGGCGGGAGTTGTATTCGTTCTGGTACCAGCCATTCCACGGTCGCATGTAAGTGGTGTGGCTCGCTGGCTAAATACCAGTCGCCCCCTCATACAGATGTCGCTGTACGGCAAGTGGAATGACAGATTCTGGTTTACTTTTTTTCATGAGGCTGCGCACATTCTTTTGCACGCCAATGAGAAAAAATCAGTCTATCTCGATGATCCTGGCAAAGGGGCATCGAATGACCCGAAGGAGCTGGAGGCCAATCAGTGGGCTGGAGACTTCCTGATCCCAGATAAATATACGCACCATCTTGCCAGTCTCAAGACAAGGGACGCCGTCAAGGCTTTTGCTGGAATGCTTGGCATTCATCCCGGTATCGTACTTGGCCGGCTTCAACACGATGGATTGATTGACATTAAGTGGATGAACGACCTGAAGGTCAGATTTCAATTCAGTACTGAAGCTTGAAGCCTCAAAGCCCGGCCCAGTGCCGGGCTTCTTGTTTCTGCCCTTTCACACTTCGGCTCCTTTGGTCATCCCAATTCTCAGCACCCGCTTAAGCCCGCCCTCCGTAGCCGAATCCATCACGGCATATCTTGTTACAACCATTCCCCCGTAGGCGCCGCCCACGGAGAACTTCAAACTTCTACTCCAGTCCTAATGCTAGGCGTGCTTTAAACCGTGAGCGCCTGCTGACAACCCATAGAGGTTCACAAAATGAAAATGACACTGCCCGCCCTAGTTTTGGGTGTCCTCATTTCGCAAGGAGCAATGGCTGCCGGAGATGGCACAGCCGCTCTTGGAGGTGGCGTTGGTGGTGCACTTGGCAATATCGTAGGTCAACAGCTCGGCGGCTCAACTGGCGCGGCGGTAGGCGCAGGCGTAGGTGGTGCTGCCGGCAGTGCTGTCGGCGCTCAGAGAGGCAACAGAGCTGAAGCCGCATTAGGTGGCGGTATCGGCTCGGCTGGTGGCTCGCTCATCGGTAACCGCCTCGGCGGCACGACTGGCTCGACGATCGGCGCAGGTCTCGGCGGCGCTGCGGGTGGCGCGCTTGGAAACAACCTGGCGGATGATGAGAGCAATCATCGGTCGTATGGTAAGAAGCACAAAGGCAACAACAAGCATAAACACAAGAACAAGCATCGTTAGTTTCTGACGCGGTTACATCGAGCCCGGCCCGGCGTCGGGCTTCTTGTTTCTGCTTAAAATCTCAGTTCCTGGAATGTGCCGTTCTCGTTGTGAATCTTCACTGAAGCAGCCTTCCCTGCAATCAACGGGGCAGCGATTTTTACCAGCCCATCCTTTGTGTCGGCCTCTGCGAGCGGCTTTACGGAGCCAGCCCGAAACAGACCCCAGCCTATTTTAGTTTTCACTATCCTGTACGAATTCATGGCCACCCAACGGCTCGTAACAGTCGACTTCTGCGAGTCTAGCATCGTCTCCTGCCAATGGTGGCTGTACGCCACGAATGGTAAAGTGCGGGCTCAATTACGGGAGGGATGCCATGCGTCATTACGGATACATTTTTTGCCTGCTAGCAGCCATTAGTCTTCAAGGCTGCGGGGAAAAAGACCTTACTCCTGAGCAAAAGGCATATGTTTCAAGCCTAGAAGCTGAGCTTTTGCAGACAAAACAGGATATTGATACTGGTACCAGGTCGGCGGCTGTATACAGTGGCGGGTTGATAAAGGACTTGATATCAACTCGGATTGAGATTCTTAAAACCAATCAAGCTTTGCTAGAGCAACGAATTTTGGCCGTCCAATCTAAAGCTAACGTGACCGTAGCCACTGTCGCTTCCAAGGTGGACGATGATCTCGCCAACAAGCTCGCTGGTGAAATAGCTCAAGCAAAGGCAGGTATAGCGTCTGCTAAAGCTGAAGCAGCCGGTTACAGCGGCGGCCTCATCCAAGCGTTGAAGCTCTCCGCTATAGCGACTAGCGAGCAGACTCTTGCGATGTTAGAGCAGCAGTACCTAGTTGCAAAATATGGTTTGAACCCCATCCGCCGATCTTCAGTGCAGCCATCTACTATGAGCGCAACCCAAGGCGCCTCCGTGAGTTCGCCTCCACCTGCATCCAAGTCTGATCTTCTCCCTCCAGGTGCTGGGCCTTTTGGGTTTGAGGCGGGAATAAGCGCAGATGTCATTGAAAAAATGACAGGCGAAGCTCCAAGACTCGTCAAGGAGTCTGAAAATCTATATTTGCTCGATAAGGCCCCTAAGCCTAATGATGCTTTTGATCAGTATGGCTTGGTCATATCTCCTACGGTCGGCCTTTGTGTTGTTAGAGCCGTAGGTAAGACGATCCAGACAAATGACTTCGGGCATCAGCTGCAAGCAGGCTACGGCACGATGAAAGATGCACTGACCACTGTCTACGGGAAGCCAAAGACCTATGACTTCTTGATGCCGAGCAGCATCTGGAAAGACTCGAATGATTGGATGACCGGACTTTTCAAGCAGGACCGAACTTTGGCGGCAGAGTGGAAGGGGCCCGGAATTAAAAACGATATCAGCAGCATCTCAATTGATGCTCGAGCGCTTGCCAGAGACAAAGGTTATTTCGTGGTGGAATACGCATTCAACAATAGCCCAGAATGTACCGCGGAGCTGAAAAAAACAAAGAACGACTCGCTTTAATCCGTCACTGCAAAAAAGCCCGCCACTTGCGGGCTTTTCGCTATCTGCTGATACGCTCCTGATACTGTCGAGCGGAGCCAAAGCTACGCAATCTTCCGAGCACTTAGTACTCGCCACCCTTGACGGATGTATGAGAGTCAGTTCGCCCTGAAAGTAGCCCTCAGAGCGCTGGCTTAGTGGTTGGGAGACAAGGGAGGATCATATGTGGGTGATAACGTCCGTGGTGTCCCCAAGGTAAGCGAAGAAAGCGCAGGGCGATTTAAGCGAGAACTTTCTTGGCTAATATCTTGGGGTTGAAATATGTGTTTATTTATTATGGTCTTGGTTTTTTTTTGGTGGGCGTGATTTGTTCTGTTGATTCGTTGTTCGTTATGTTGTTTATCTTTTGAGTTGAGACGATTATTGTAGGCTTCTGAGTTTTTTGTGCTTTTGCTTTTTTTATTAGGCTTGCGCAGTCTGATGCTGCGATGTATTTTCCGCTGTGAGAATTTATCTTGGTTATGATTTTCTGTATTTCAAGATTAATTTCATCTGCTGGAAAGTTTGGTAGCATGGATATTTCATATTCTATATTTTCCTTTATTTTTTTATCGTATTTTGGCGTTGTGCCTGCTCCGGATGAGTTCCCACTTCCTTGTTGTGTACAATTATTTTCTTTGAAGCTGTCAGAGGCCGTCTCTCGGTTTTTTGTACCGCTGGCGGCGCCTCGTTGATACATATAGTAGAGTATGGTTGAAATTAGCGTTAAAATTAGTAAAGCTACCAGGGCGAGTATTATGGTTGTGTTGGTGTTCATATTCTTAGTGTTCTCAATATGTATGTTTTAATGTTTGTGTATTATTTTATGGTGTTCGGCTTTCAGCAGGGATAGTTTTTATGATGAGTCTTCTGAAATATAATTCCAGATATTCAGTGTGCATACGTTTATCGCTCAGAACATGCTGGGACATTTGTAGAGATTGATCGATGAGCTGTCGAGACGGGAGCCTAGAATGTACAACGTCTGGACCTGATTCTTCTGAGCAATGAAGCCCTCGCACGAGAAACCGCACGACACATTTGCGGTGAAGCAGATGTTCTGCATGCTGAATTTGTAAAGATCGTGCGGCCACGTCATGCAATCATATTTTCCGCCGACTGGGCAGTGGACTTGCTCTAGCTCGCCTGACGCAACAATCGTCGACCCCGTAAGGCGATCGATCTCTCCGTCGGCCCATGCAGTCTGGCTCAGGCCAGCAACGATCAGCGGCAACATCCAGCGCAGTGTGGTCATCATCTTTCCATGATTCAGGTGGTAGGGCGCTGACTCTACCAACCCAAAGCGCACGTCTCAACGCCTGCTGGCATCGCCTTTCTGGTTGTGGTCCTCGGATGCGCCCGTGACCCTATTACATTTTGCTAACGAGCTCATTAGACTGAACGCATCCCTAGTTGACTGCATTGGAGGCGTCAATGGCCCGGCTGAGTAATCCTATACGCGGAGTATCAGATATTCCGAGTTGGTTTTCTTTAAATAACTATGAGTTTTTAGCGGGGCTTGATAGTGCAGGGTGGTATGAGCAGCTGTTTGCAAGGGAACAGCTCTTTCTTATGCTTGGTTTTCGAAAAAATAATGAGGTGCAAGTTGCTGGGGGGGATTTGGCATATAGGGCTGCCGAAGAGATATGGGGGAAAACAAATATCTCTTTAAAGGATTCCAGTGTTTTGTCTGCTATGTGTGGGCATGATGGTGCGAATGGTCGTGTTAAGTCTGAATATGCAAAGTCCATTCATTCGCTGACTTATAGGCAGTATTTACAGCAGGAAGGACAGATCAGAGATGAAGCAAAGGAAAGGGCTAATCAGTGGTGGGAAAATATAAGTCGTGACGACTTCGGTGTAGGTGGCAGTGATCTAAAACTTGCATATGAAGTTATGGGGTTTATAGATCTGCCACTCTATATGTCACAAAAAAGAACATCGCTACATGCTATAGCGGACGTGGATTTAACGATGCCAGATGCGATTCTGCTTGAGGCTTTTAAAGTGTGGCTTGCAAAGACGAGGGATGATTTCTATCTAGGCTCACCAAAGCAGTATAGGAAAGCAGATTTTGCGTCTTGGATCAGGCTTGGAGTATTACCATTTATAGACCTTACTTCTTGGGCTGAAGTTACAGGGGTAAGTATTCCTAACAGGTTAATGGCGAACTTGATTTTTCCAACGGGAGATGGAGGGGAGGAAACGATTAGAAAAACAACCGCTCCTATCGCTTTGGAAATGGTTGGGCGGGGAGGGTATTCAGATAGAACTATTCTCGACACATTGTTGGCAGTGGCTGCCCATGAGGCTCGATCAGCGAGCAAAGATTAATTCGGAAGACTTTGCGTCTTGATTATTTCCGGAAAGAAGATGGCCCTTTTTAGTGCCTTTCAATTATCGATTTTGTGTGAATAATTGGAAACCATCGTAATCGCAGACGCTTCGTTAGGAGTCCGATGGTATGTATAGCGGTTTGAGCAGAGAAGATCATAGGCGGAAAAAACATGGCACGTCGCACACGAGGTTAATTACCGACCTTAATATCTCCATCATCATCTGGGGCTGGCAGCGCATCAAACCGATCGACCATGCCTGGAAATTCCTCTTCCATCATGCGCCGTGTCTCAGGATCCTTAAGTTTCATCCGGAGCCCGATGATCGTCAGTTTTCGCATCAGTTCTTCAGTCGAAATGCCAAGTTTTTCCGCCTCCGTATCGAACTGCTCGGCTTCTTCGGCGCTAAGCTGAATCTCGATTTCCTTAGTGGTCTTTTTCAGTTCCGGCATCAGATCGTAGGCGTCCATTTTCAGAACCCGGGCCAATTTGAGGGCGCCACCCAGGCGGGGTTTGGAGCGACCAGCTTCATATCGGACGATTTGAGGTTGGCTAATGCCGCTTTGTTCGGAAAGATCTTTTTGGGTCAGACCTGCTTCGGAGCGTGCCCATAGGAGTCGTTCAGCAAAAGATCTGGTATCGGTCATGAGCCCTCGAAGCCTTTTAATTACTGTGTTTCATATCACTATATCAGACAACAAATGATCCCCAATGATCAGTATTGACATGTGATATCAAGTGGTATCAAATGATCACAAGTGATCACACGCATATCGACGGGGTTAAGGATGAGGCAAGAGAAAATTCCGCTGGTGATTCGTTTGCCAATTCAACTGAGGGGGTGGCTGAGCACGAAGTCAGAGGAGAACGGAAGGACAGCGAACGGGGAGGTAGTTTTCCGCTTAAGGAAAATGATGGAGCAGGAGCTTGTTCATGAAAAACAACAGGCATGAAAAAGCCCCAAGCGCGCCAACGCTTGAGGCCTATGAAGCAGTGAACATTTCTGAGGACATTCACATGACGAAGCATACCGAAGTAAACGAAAAACTCAATGCTGGCGCCTTCAAGGGACCGGTGACCATGGGGCTTTCATTCGCGCGTTGCAACATTGAGGGGCAAGATTTGTACGGCGTCCGTCCAGGCGTTCCCGCTGTTGATGCTTTGAATCAGGCATCTTGCACTCTTCATAGCGTGAAAAAGGCGTTAGAAGACGCGGGCATGGCAGAGCATATTGTGACACCCAGTCAAGCATGGTTGCTACACATGGCGGTCGAGTCTGCTAAGGCTGCTATCGACTCCGTCACTGAAGGCCTGGAGAAAGCATGATGAATAATCTCTCCATCCAATCAGGGCAGCTCTCTAGTGACACACCACATTTCCTGCAAGCGCAAAACGTGGCGCAACAAATGTCATCGCGAGAAATCGCCGATCTTGTGAGCTCACGCCACGATAGTGTAAAGCGGACTATCGAAAGACTGGTTGAGCGCAAGGTTATTGGTTCTCCACCGGTGGTGGAATATCTTGACGGCTTGGGTCGTAAGGCCAATGAGTACATGGTCTGCAAGCGCGATAGCTTCATCATCGTGGCCCAGCTCAGCCCTGAGTTCACGGCTCGCCTGGTTGACCGCTGGCAAGAGTTGGAGGCTTTGTCAGCCAAGCCCGCCTTCGACATTGCCAGCCTGAATGACCCCAAGGTACTGCTCGCACTGCTGACCGACAATGTCCGCAAGGTTGTTGCCCTGGAAGCTGACAACACAGAGCTCTCGAAAGAGAACCATGAGCTGGAAGCGAAGGTGGAGCAGGACGCTCCCAAGGTAGCCTTTCACGACATGGTTGTGGTGTCGCACAAGAAGTACAACGCTGCCCAGGCTGCCAAGATCATTGGCACTGGCCGCACCAGGCTGCTGCAGTTCATGCGGCAGAAAGGGTGGGTGACCCGTTCGAACGAGCCATACCAGGCGAAGATCGAGGCCGGCCTGCTTGATGTGAAGCTGGGCACCTTCGAGCATCCAATCGATGGCACGATCCCAACGTGCTCCACGCTGATCACTGGGAAGGGGCTGACCAAACTGGAAGCGTTGTGGCGGGAGAGGGACGCAGACTTGTTGGCGTAGCAATGAAGAGAGCCCGGTCCAGCGCCGGGCTTTGTTCGACGGTGCGTAAGTAGTCGAGGCTGCTTAACTCAACGTACGGGTAAAATAAGCCACGCGTAGCCACATGCGTCCACACGAAACCACACGAAACCGATTTTGTTGTATAGTTCGTACATTAGTTAGCAAACCGTAGCAGCGACTCGAGGAGTGAGTCATGTCTAAAACCAAGGCGCAAGTGGTGTCTATCGCCGCTGAACGTGAAGCACAAGAAGCCAAAAGGGCGTTTCTTGGGCTTCTGCATGCCGACATAGCCGAAAATCCTGGGCGTATTGAGCCGATTTCAGCATCGTTGCTGGGTCGTATAGATCGGCTGCGCGCAAAGGCACAAGCAAATCGTGATCGTAGCGAGCTTCTTGAAGGGTAAGAAATGCAGTCAGGGACGATCACGGTTATCAACGATTGGGCGCTATTCGGCCATCCATTATTCCTAAATCGTCTAGAAAACTTGCTTGAAGAGATTGAAACCCTCTCTAACGAGGATCCAGACGGCTTTCACCAGCATCCGCACTACAAGCTGCTTGAAAAGGTAGACAACTCCATTAGAGAGCGAGTACCTGCTAACCCGGCAGCACCTGAGTACCTTCAGGGGAACACCCTTGGGAAAAACTGCCGCCATTGGCGTCGAGTAAAGGCGGGGCTCCCGAATCGCTATCGCTTATTTTTCCAGTTCAGAAGCGATGCTCCCAAAAGCATCATTTATGCTTGGCTGAACGATGAGGTAACACTCCGGAAAGATGGCGCAAGAACTGACGTTTATGCTGTATTCAAAGCAATGCTCAAAAGCGGTGAGGTGCCTACCACCTACGCCGACTTGATGAAAGCATCTGCGCCAGTGCCGAAGCACGGTTAATGTCTTGATTTGTTAAACAAAGCCCGGCCATGTGCCGGGCTTTCTGCATCTGGCTCAAGGCTTTTCAGCGTTGGCCTTCTCAAGCAGGGCGGCTATGCCCTCCAGCAGCACCAAGTCCGACTCCTTGAGTCTTCCTTTCGCGGCGGCCCTGGCGAGTTTCTCAATAACCGCAACTGCCCGCGGCGTAGCCTTGTCCTGAAGGGCCTGGTAGGCCGAAGCCGCCTCTCGCACCACATCCTGACGAGTGTACTCACCTTCGATCAGCGCCGGCCCGTGCCCATTCGGGTTGACCAGCACACCAGGCGTGAGCCCGATTTTCTTCTCGAGGTTGAGCGCCGCCTTCTCACCCAATGAGCGGTGCCCATTGAGGATCTGTGACAAATACGAAGCGTCCAGATCGTGCTGGTCGGCGAAGTCTTTCTGGCTGAGTGGGCCTATGACGCGCCGCAGCGCGTCGACCCGAAGAGTTTTGATATCCATAGGCGAATAGTGTCCCTGCGTTAGCAAACAGTAAATTATAAAATGCTATTGCTATTGAGATTAGCAAAATGTAATCTGGACTTCTTTCGGAGACAAACATGACGCTACTCGAACTCATCCGGTCCCTCGACACACCTTCGGTGGAGTCGTTGGCCAAGCGCAGCGGCACCAGTGCCGGGAACCTTAAACAGATCGCCCATGGCTTCCGCCGCGCAGGCCCAGGCCTCGCCATCAATCTTGAGCGGGAGTCGAGCAGGGCGGTGACCTGTGAAGAGCTCCGGCCCGATGTCGACTGGGCCTATCTGCGCAATTCAGGCCAAGAGCCGAATCTTTAAACCTGTTTAAAAGAAGCCCTGATCGAGGGCGCATATCTTCGCCCTGAGCTGAACGTTCCGCCACGACAACCACGAAGAGGTTTCCCGAAATGGAACAGGTACACCGCGCAATACATGAGGCAGTTCTGGAGGCGGGGCCAAAGCAACTGGCTCACCTGATGGGTATGAGCCACACCGCATTGCTCAATCGCAGCAACCCAAATGATGACTCGCACCGCCTGAACCTGGAGCAATTTCTCCAGATCCTGGTGCACAGCAAGAATGTTGAACCGCTGGAACACCTGGCCAACACATTGGGCTATGCCCTGGTACCGCAGGCGCGACCGGCGAGTAAGAACCTCATCGAGGCTCTGGTGCACCTTGCGGCTGAGTACGGAGACGTTTCGCGTCTCGTCCATGACGCCCTTGCGGATGGCCGCGTTTCACCTTTCGAGAAAGCAAACATCCAGAAGGAGATTGGCCATGTCCGGCAAAGCTTGTTGGTACTGGAGGAGTCGGTCAAAGCGGCGTGATTACCTGTCCGAACGGCTAGGTATCAGAGGAATAAAACGGGCGGAGAATGAATTTTGCCCGGTGCAGAAAGCAACAAACCCGGCGGGAACCGGGCTCATCTAATCGTCCTGTGTGATCAGGACTACACAACTGCAGAGGTGTGAATCATGGCACATGCAATTCGTAGTAAACAAGTTCGGTCGCCTGTTACTGAGCGCATCCAATCTAAACCCCGGCTGGTCAGTGTGCCCAAGAGCGTGTCAATCACGCCTACGGTGCAGCCTTTTGATGAGCGGGCAGGCTTTACCTACTACGAGTTTCAAGTTGTTTATGAGGACGCGGGATTAAAACAAACCTACCCCGGCGTGCTGGATGAGTGTCTTGCATTAGAGCTGAAGGCCATGCTTGAGCCGGAAGTAGCCCCGTACCCTGTTCGTATTTCGTGGGTAGCAGGCTGGGAAAAAGGATTCGAAAACTTCCTCCGGATGAACGACCGCGTAACAGACATGATCCAGTCAGTTCGATCGGCTGAGCGTCCTGGGCACGAGTTCCTGGCTCGTCTTGGTCAGTTCGGTCCGTATGAAGGTTACGCGCCACAAAACAGCCAGGCAGAAAGCGTGGCGCCGAATCTCTCGGAGGTTCGGCCATGAACCAGGTCATTGACTCTAAGAGTCCAGGCTTCAACAAAAAACCTTTCTACCTGGTTGAGGTTTTCGACGGGCGTGGTGTGTACGGTTTCGGCCTTGGGCTAACAGACGGGCGAGTTGCTCGTGACCTGCTCGAGACTCTCGGTCGTGATCTGCTTGGCCGAATAACAAAACTTCACACACTAGCCAGCCCACCAGAAGAGGCTCGGGGTTACCAAAAGCATAGGCAGTTTACCGAGCAGACTCAGCGCATAAAGGCGTTGATTGATATGTGCGCGAACGAGCCTTCGCCTGGCCGCGCCTTCTTGGTTGCCTTTGTGCAACAGCATCGCGCTGCAATGCCCCTCAGTCATATGGCTTCAATGCTTGAGCATGCCAAGTACGAGCCCGACTTTGATGAGTTTGCCTATATCCCACTTCACCAATCTGCAATCGGGAGGGCATACCCATGAGCGAAATATCCCAAGAGCTACCTGTCACCGTCATCGACGAAGCGCACTTCGAGAAATATCCCGATGCAGCGCTGTTGCTGAAGTGTTTCGAGGTCGTCAAGGACGCGCTGGACGTCATCAACGAGCCGGAGTACTCCATTGAGAAAGAGGACGACACTCACCTTGACCTGTACCGAGCCTACTACGCACTCATGGTGTTGTTCAGGCGTAGGACTGGGCACGACGCTAGGCAAGTGGCCCAGGATCATTTTGAGGCAATGAGCCGCCACTTGTTGGAGGGGAAGCCGCGACCAGAAAACAGCATTCCCGTCGTCGTGTTCCCTGGTGAGTGCCTACCGGATGAGGCATTCGCCGGCTTTACGGACCAACAACTGGCTTGCGCAGCGTTCAACTACCGCGATCGCGTTCGAGTTCTGATCATGGACCACTCACCGCAGGCTTTGGCGTTGGACGAGGCTCGCACGCTCTCCATTGACTCCACCACAGCACTGCGCCTGCTGGTGTTGCGCCTGTCTGGCGGCTCGATGGAAACCATGGGCACCGGGATGTGCCGCAAGCATGGGGAGACGCTGCAATGATCGGCTCTGTCGAATCAACTACAGGAATCCCCGTAATTAAACCTGCAGGGGCCTGCACCATCGCCGGCCCCTGGCCAACCTACGGCAACTTCCGAACGCTTTCAGAGCGCGAGCGCTGGGTGCTTTACGGAAGCGCTAAAGCCTACCGCGAGTCGCTAGAGCGCCAGGGTTTCGAGATGGCTGAAACCTACGATGCCTTCATCCGTCGCGTGACAGAGGAGCTGGATATCTGATGGCACGCATTAGGACGATCAAGCCAGAGTTCTGGAGCAGTGAACAGGTGATGGAGTGCCAAGCTCTGACACGCCTGCTGTTCATTGGCATTTGGAATTTTTGTGACGATGGCGGTAATCATCCTGACTCAGAGAAAACCATCAAGGCCCGGGTTTTTCCCGGTGACGAAATCAGCTCGTCGAGTATTCGTCGAATGCTCGACGAGCTGTCGTCGAACGGTCTTTTGGCCTTCTACGAGCACTCTGGCAAGCGGTATTTGCATGTTTGTGGTTGGGAGCACCAAAGGATCGATAAACCAACCTTCAAGTACCCGGAGTTCTTACCTGCTCTGACGGTGGACAAACCTCAGCCAGGAGAGGCGGGCAATGGTACCGACCAGAAACCGGGGGCTGCAGGTGATTCTGTCGATGACCACTCTGCGAACATTCGACCACCGCTCGACGAGGACTCTTCGACTCCTCTGCTAGGCCTCGACCCCGGAAGGGAAGGGATGGGTAATAGGAAGGGAGAAGATCAAGATCAAGAGCATGTCCATCGTCGCGATGCTCCGCCGGACGCCGCGACGCTGAAATCTCAAACTGAGGCAAATGGGCAGGAGCAATTGGTGCCTGATCAATCTGCTTCGACAGACCCGAAACCGATGCGGGGCATCAAAAACGGTGCTGTGGATCCGCTGGAAGGCTTCGACCAGTTCTGGAAGCTGTTCCCTAACAAGAAATCGAAAAAGGATGCTCGTACGGCATGGGGGAAGCTCAAGCCATCTGTCGAACTTCGTCAGACCCTGATGACCGCTTTGAGCAACCACTGCGGTTCTCGTGACTGGACCAAGGACGGCGGCCAGTACGTGCCCATGGCTTCGACCTGGCTGAACGGCGAACGCTGGACGGACGAACTGGTACCAGCATCCGCAGCAAAACCTTCGGCGTTCAACAACCTGCCCACCCACACCCCGGATATGTACCAAGGAGGCGACAATGGCCCAGCGTTCTAACTTCCATCGTCAGCCCGAACAGCGGACATTCGCCGGCGAATGCCCGGTCCATGGATCTGTTGATCGCTCCGAGGTTGAGCAGTTTGACGGTTCCATGGCTGTACGCCCATGCAAGCAATGCCAGTTCCACGGGCTGCGTGTAGCACCACAGGGCAGCGACGAGCATTCGAAGGCGCTGGCCAACCTGCAAGCTGAAAGCGTCAACAGCGCGCTTGTAGGCTCTGGCATCACGCCTCGGTTTGCCGATAGCACCTTCGCGACCTACCGGGTCACCACGTCGGATATGACCCAGGCCCTGGAAACGTGCCGGGGATATGCCGACAACTTCGGCGAGCACTTCCAGGCCGGCCGCAACCTGTTGCTGTGCGGCAACGTCGGAAACGGCAAGACGCATTTGGCCAGCGGTATCGTCCAGCACGTCATCCGCCAGCACCGGGCCGTGGCGGTAATCACCACCGCCGCCGAGATTATCCGAGTGTTCAAGCGCTCAATGGTCAGGGATGCCGGTTACACCGAGGGCGACGTGATCGACGAACTGGCGAGCTTTGACCTGCTGGTGATTGATGAGATTGGTGCCCAGGCCGGCACTCACTACGAGCTGTCGGTTCTGCATGAGGTGCTGGACCGCCGTTACAACCTGGTTCGCCCGACGGTAGTGGTGTCCAACCTCAACGCCAAGGGCCTGGGCCAGTACATCGGCGAGCGAGCCCTTGACCGTCTGCGCGAGAACAAGGCGCTGCTGGTCGGGTTCACGTGGGAATCGGCACGGGGGCGCGTATGAGCCAAGAGGACAAATACTACCGCCTCGAATCTGAACAGGGCGTGCTGGGCTCGATCATGCTGGCCTCGCTGCAGGGGGACATCGGCATGGTTGAGGACATCGTTTCGCAGATGACCTCTGCGGATTTCCACCACCAGGACAATGCCGCGCTTTTTGAGGCTATCCGGGATTGCCTTGGGCAGCGAATGCCAGTGGATGCGGTGACTGTTGGATCGGTTCAGCGATTGCTTCCCAGCGGACAGACCACCATGGCCTATGCCGCAACGCTGTCGCGTGATGTCCCATCCACCGCGAACTGGAAAGCTTACGCCCAGCAGGTTAAGAAGTGGGCGCTCGTTCGGCAGTTCCGCGATCTTGGTAGGGCTGTCGATGTCGGCGTGGGTGAAGACCTGCCGGCGGACGAAATCCTAGATCAGTGCCATATGGCACTGGCGGACCTGCGAGACCTCGACACGGGGGAGCCGGACTACAAACGCATGGACGATGTGGTCGCTCGAAACGTCGACATCATCGACGCCAAGTTCAATGGCGCCATTCAAGCGGGGCTCTCCACGGGCCTGTCAGATCTCGACAAGCTGATCCGCGGCCTGCGCAAAAAGACCGTGACCATCGTCGCGGGACTTCCGGGGAGCGGCAAGACAACCCTCGGCCTGCAGATCGCCCAGCATATCTCTTGCGCCGGCCTCGGCGTCGGCATGGTGTTCTCGTTGGAAATGCCAGAGGAGGAGTTGGCCAACCGTGCGCTGGCTTCACTCGGCAGCATAGACCTGCAGGTGCTCGACAACGGAAAGCTGGAAGACGATGACTGGCCGCGCCTGACCTGCGCGGTCAACAAGATCATGGACAAGCCTCTCTACGTCAGTGACAAGTCGGGCCTGACGGTGCCGCGCATCCGCAGCATCTGCCGCCAGGTCAAGAGCAAGCACGGCCTCGACGTGGTGGTGATCGACTACATCGGCCTGATCGGTTCCGACGGCAAGGCGTTCAACCGCACCGCCGAGCTGGGCAAGATATCCACCGGAATCGTCAACATCGCCAAAGAGCTGGATGTGCCGGTGATCCTGCTGGCCCAGCTCAACCGTGACTCGACCAAGCGCCTGGGCAAGAAGCCGATCGCCTCCGACCTGCGCGACTCCGGCCAGATCGAGGCCGACGCCCACTGCATCATCCTGGTCCACCGCGATATGGACAGCGAGGAGGGGCAGAACGGCGCTACCGAGTTGCTCATGCCCAAGTGCAGGCACGCACCGGTGGGCTCCTGCATCGTCCAGCAGCAGGGCAAGTTCGCCCGGTTCGTCAATTTCGCGGGCCGCGAGCCTAGCCAGGAAGAGGTGGAGATCGGCCGCCCCTTCTCCGACCAGTACAAGGGGAGGAAGAAACCATGAGTAACGTCACAGCGGCATTGCCGCGTAAAAGCATGAGCGATTTGGAGCGGCGATTTTTGAAGATCGCGGGTGAAGAGTTGGCCAAGGTCAAAGTCGGCGGCCCGAGTGCACTGGCTTACCTGCTGGATATGGTCGCCAGTTGGCACGGTAGTCGGGCTCAGATCGGGTTCCACGATTTCGGGCAGCGCTGGCTGATCGAGGGCAACGCCAAGAACAAACTCGCTGACCGGTTGCTGCGTGACTTGTTTGGCTTGAGTGATCCAGATCCGAGGAAAGCCGCATGAATACCAGAAAACCAGCGCGCCTCCCTCTGGGGGATACCGAGTACATGCTTGAGCAATGGGGCTTCTGGCGCATGGACGGCATGGGCGTCCCGGGCTATGTGTCACCGTCCTGGGCGATCATGCGGGACATGATCCCGTCGACGAGCAAGTCCTACGTCATCACGGACGAACTGGCCAGCGTCGTTGATGGTGCTGTCGCCAGGCTGTGCAAGCGGGCCCCGGAGATGGGCGACTTTGTTTGGCTGTATTACGCAGCCAAGTGGCCAGCCAAGCGGATCGGCAACAAGTACGACATGAGCGAGGCGAAGGTCAGGGAGATCATCAAGACGGGCGTCGGCTGGATTGACTGTTCGCTTGAGAAACTTATCGAAGCCGCGTAAAAACTTGCACTCGCGGAATAGCTCTGTTCTCATGGCACCGTGTTCAGCTTTTCAAGCGCGACACGCCAGAGAAAGCCCGGCCATTATGTCCGGGCTTTTTTGTTACTGGGCTTTCAACCCCCATTCTTTATCCAACCAAGCGTTGAGATCCGAGCGCATGTGCGGCGCGCGTCCCGGCGAAGCTTCAAGTTTATGCGCGACCTTGCTGCGGTTTTCGTCGGTCACTGCGCGGCCTCGAGTCTTCAGATAATGATCGATGTAGTACTCCACCTCCCATGATTCGGTGAGGGATACATAAATCCGATCAATTTTGCCGCGATACTTCTTGTTGTCATCGCTTTTCCAAACCATTTCGATACCAGTTGGTTGAGTGGCGTATTGCCACGCTTTTTGATATCACCAATTTAAGATTGGATCCACTCGCCGAACGTCGTGTAGACCGACGTGATCGTATGCTTACTCGATACCCAAAGAAGCCCGGGCACCAAGCCGTTTTTTTATTGCCCAAATGCAGGCGAAAGACCGGAAAGACCCTCCTGGCCAATCGATACAGAGGAACCGTCGATGTCGCGATATCAATCGCTGCAAAATGACTATCCGCTCCAAAGGGCCTGTTCAGGGCTCGACGGAATCACTGACACGCGTGCACTTCGGTGCCGTGTGGTCGGCCAATCCCGCTGAAGAAGACGCGATCTACGGCAAGTACACGCCTTACGGTGAATACACCTTGAACGTGGCCGCCGACCGCGCCGAGCATTTCGAAGAAGGGAAGGACTACTACTTCGATATCTCGCCCGCTTTCTCATTTCACCTGTAGCCACGGCAGCCTTAAGGAAGGCCTGGACGCTGATAAGCCGGTTCAGTACTACAGGAATACGGCCGCAGCCTGCGCGCCCACCACGCAAAAAACCGGGGCTTGGCCGGGTTTGTTTTGAAAGCTATTGTTCTATGCGTTACTTGATGCAGGGGATCATTTTCCCGTCCGCCTCAAGCACCAACTGATTACTTGTCACGCGATTGACTTGGTAAGATGAGCTTAGGTTGGAGCTCTGATAATTGACATTTCGATAGTTTGTCAACAGAAAAATCCCGTTAATAGAGTAGGTGCCTGAGTAGTCGCTACCGCTGCCGGCATGAGACTCGTATTTCCCTTCAGGAGTGAACGTCATTGTGTAAGTTCTACCAGGAATCATGCATTCCCAGGTACCAGAGATATCCGACTGTGAATATGCATAAGCCTGAGAAGCCAGTAACGAAGTAGCGAGAATGAGTAGTCTGTTCATAGATATTGCCCCGTAGTTTGTGATGTCTAATCTGGCAATATGATATCACTGCCATTCATCTGAAGGAGATATCTCCGGAAGTGAATTCTGACCACCATTTCTTGAGCCTCAGCATTTGCTGGGGCCTTTTCGTTTTCGGCCCCGCCACACCCTTCGCCATGAGCAGGGAGTGCCGCCGGGGCTGATTCAAATCAGCAGGTCACGGCCTGCCGTATTCCTAACTCCCTGACGGGGAGGAACTGAGATGTCCAACATGCCAGACAAACCAGAAACCTGGACGATTGCGCTTGCGTGGTTGAGTCAGCATTCGCCAATCCTCTATGCGGCTGCGTTGTCCTGTGCCATGGCCGTCCTTCGAATCACCTACGGCGGTGGCACGCGGCGACAGATGATCGTGGAAGGCGCCATCTGTGGTGGTCTAGCCCTGACCATCATCAGCGGGCTTGAGTTCTTCTCGCTCCCGCAGAGCATGGCTACATTCGTCGGTGGCTGGGTTGGCTTCTTGGGCGTGGAGAAGATCCGCACAATTGCCGACCGCGTGACGGACTTCAAGCTGCCAGCCCGCAAGGTTGATTAAACCGCGCCACGTTTTCGAATGCGCCGAATCGTGGCGCGGGATTGGAGAAGGTCATGAAAGTTAACGTCTATGACATCGCCGACCAGCGCCCGCACCTGATGGTGGTAGCCAGTGATGGTGCCCACGTAATCCCGCACGCCCTGGTTCAATCGGTGATCGCTGGCGACAAGCCGTCCTCAATCCTAACTGAGCTCGTGGTGAAGCGGATCATTGAAGAGTGGCTGCAGCAGGTGACCGAATGACCGTCAAGGTTCTTGAATTCAAGCGGGAGGATTGGCGCGACGCCGCCAAGACCCTGCGCAAGATTGCTGATGACCTTGATGCCGGCGAGCACCCGGAATGCACTGTAGGCGCGCTGACGCTGATCGGCGCCAAGGGAGAGGTAACCGTGTTCGGCCTCGGCCCCAAGTGCGATGACCTGCAATGCCTCGGTGCGATGCGCCTGGGTGAGCAGAAGCTGATTGATGTGCTGCTGGACAGCCAAGACTAAGGATTCCCATGACAACCAAGCAACCCGACTGGGAGGCAATTGAACGCGCCTACCGGGCCGGATTGCTTTCCGTCAGAGAGATCGCCGCTTCCTGTGGCGTGTCACACACAGCCATCCAGAAGCGTGCCAAGGCCAATGGCTGGGAGCGCGACCTCAAGGCAAAGATCAAGGCCAAGGCTGATTCGCTGGTTGCCAAACGAGAGGTTGCCACACAGGTTGCCAGCAAATCGGTGGAAACCGAGCGCGAGATCATCGAGGTCAACGCTGAGGTCATTGCGAACATCCGCATGGCTCACCGCGGTGACATATCCCGTGGGAGGCGACTCACCAACAAGCTGCTGGACGAGCTTGAGGGCCTGACCGATAACCGCCAGCTGTTCGAAGAGCTCGGTGAGCTGATGCGCTCCGAGGATGACAACGGGCAGGACAAGCGCAACGACCTGTACCAGAAGATCATCGATCTGCCTGGCCGCTCCAAGACGATGAAGGAAATGGCGGAGACGCTGAAGACTCTGATCTCGCTGGAGCGCCAAGCCTACGACCTCGACACCAAATCCGGCGGCAATGACGCTGACGAGCTGTCCAAGATGATGGACGATCTATCGAAGGACGCCTGATATGAAACCCGAGCATTTGAAGCTGCTCCGGGACAAATACTGGCGCTTGAACAACCTCTACTTCATCACGGACAAGCAGGGCAAGAAGGTCCGCTTCCGGATGACGGATGAGCAGATTGAATACTTCGAGGGGATGCACACTCGCAACCTGATCTTGAAGGCTCGGCAGCTTGGCTTCACCACTGAGTGCTGCATCATCCAGCTGGACGCGGCGCTGTTCGAATCAGCCAAATGCGCCCTGATCGCTCACACCCTGAACGACGCCAAGCGCCTGTTCCGGGAGAAGGTGAAGTACGCCTACGACAATCTGCCGAAGGAGATCCGCGCCGCAAACCCTGCGAGCAACGATGCCGCCGGCGAGCTGGTATTCAGCAAGGGCGGCTCACTCTACGTCAGTACCTCGTTTCGGGGTGGCACTCTGCGCTACCTGCACGTTTCCGAGTTCGGGAAGATCTGCGCCAAGTTTCCCCACAAGGCCAGAGAGATCGTCACCGGCGCCTTCGAGGCTGTCGCCACCGATTGCTTCGTCACGATTGAATCGACGGCGGAGGGCCGGGCAGGCTACTTTTTCGAGTACTCGCAGAGCGCAGAGAAGCAGCAATTGTCCGGCGTGGCTCTCGGCCTTCTGGATTGGAAGTTCTTCTTCTTCAGTTGGTGGAACAACAAGGCCTACTGGCTCGACCCGGCCACAGCGATCATCCCTGACCGCCTGATCACCTACTTCGAAGACCTGGCAGCCAAGCACGGGATCGTCACGAACCCAGGCCAGCGCGCCTGGTACGCAGCCAAGGAGAAGACGCTCGGCGACGACATGAAGCGGGAGTACCCGTCGATCCCCGCCGAGGCCTTCCAGCAGTCAATCGAAGGCGCATATTACGCCAGGCAGTTCACCAAGCTTTACGCCTCCCAGCGTATCGGGGTGCTGCCGGACAACAGCCACCAGCCGGTGATGACATTTTGGGATATCGGTGTCGGCGACTCCACGGCCATCTGGTTCGTGCGTCAGGTCGGAACCGAGTTCCACGTCATCGACTTCTACCAGAACAGCGGCGAAGGCCTGCGGCATTACATGAAGGTGCTGAAGGATCGTGGCTACGTGTACGCCGAGCATTGGGGGCCGCACGACATCGACAACCGCGAGTTCAGCAGTGATGCCAAGACCCGCCGAGAAATGGCCCGTGAGGGCTACGAGATCGACGGCCAGCACTACCGCATGACCTTCCAGGTGGTGCCCAAGATCGGCGTAGACGACGGCATCGACCAAGCGCGCGAGATCCTGGCCCATTGCGCATTCGACGAATCCAAGTGCGAAGAGGGCATCACCGCCCTGGAGAACTACCGCAAAGAGTGGGACGACAAGAAAGGCTGCTGGAAAGACCGGCCGCTTCACGACTGGGCATCCCACCCGGCTGACGCCTTCCGCTACTTCGCGGTGGCCAAGACCAAGCGCGTAGCAATGACCCACATCCCCGTCACATTCACATTCACATTCTGAGGCCATCAATGCCAAATTTCATTCCACGGGCAGAGTACGCGCAAGCCCTGGCAGGCTGGCATCTGGTGAAGCGTTGTGTGGCAGGGGCGCGAGAGGTTCGCAAGCATGATGAATACCTGCCAATGCCAGACCCGGAGAACAAAACACCGGAGAACCAGGCCCGGTACAAGCAGTACAAGAAGCGGGCTATGTTCCTCAATATTACTGGGCGCACGCGCACCGGTCTGATGGGGGCGGTGTTCCGCAAGACTGCTGAACTGACTCTGCCAGGCGCCATTGAGTACCTGAAAGAGAACGCCAGTGGTGACGGAACGAGCCTCGAGCAACTTTCTAAGGAGTCTGTTGGCGAATGCCTGGACACGGGGCGCGGCGGTTTTCTTGTCGACTTCCCCCCCGCTGAATCTGAGGACGGCGTCAGCTCTATGGCTGACCTGGCAACAAAGCGCGCCCTCATTCACTTCTATGACTCCCTGGCAATTATTGACTGGGAAGAGCAGGTGATTGATGGCGTTAAGCGTCTGGTGTACGTGAACCTGCAAGAGTGCGTGACCGAGTTTGACCCGGTAGAGCTTGCGCGTGAGAAATACGTACAAAACAGAGTTCTGCTGCTGGTCGATGGGAAATACGTTCAGCGTGTCTACCGGGAAGGCTCCGACGATTACGACGAGGCGCTGCCGACCGACAAGGCAGGGCAGCCTTTTGACCACATTCCGTTCAGCTTCTTCGGCGCCCAGAACAACGACGCCAGCATCGACAAGTCGCCCCTTGAGGACTTGGCCGATGTGAACATCCTGCATTACGGCAACAGCGCCACGGTGGAGGAAAGCGGGTTCATCAGCAGCCAGCCGACGCTATTCATTACTACCGATATTGATCCCGATAGCTTCATCAAGCTCAATCCCAACGGCATGCACATAGGCTCGACTCGGGGCTATAACCTCGGCAAGACCGGTTCAGCCGAATTGGTCCAGGCAACAGAAAGCCAGCTGGCCCGAACGCTGCTGAAGGACAAGGAAGAGCAAATGCTAATGATCGGCGCTCGTATCGTCCAGCAGGGTGGCGGCGCCGAGACGGCAGAGGCTGTACGCATCCGGTATAGCTCTGATAACTCTGTCCTCGGCACTATTGCTGGCAACGTTTCGGAAGCCCTGAAGCGCGCCATTCTTGACGCCGAGCGCTTCATGATCGGCGAGCCTGACGAGAAGGGCACCGTGTTCTGGCTTAATCAGTCGTTCTTCGATGAGACCATGACCGCCCAGGACATCCTCGCCCAGGTACAGCTTTGGCAGCAGGGCTTCATTGCGAAGTCGGATGTGCGAACCAACCTGCGCCAGGGGGGCGTGCTTGAGGCCGATCGGACTGACGACAAGATCGACGAAGAACTGGCAAGCCAATCACCGGTAGGCGGAATCAATGAGCAGTGAAGGCTATCTGACGGACGCCACCACCAGGCACCAGATCTACGTCCAGCGATATGCGGGCGGAAACCTGAAGCGGGTGGCTGCGTTCATCAGTAAGGCCATCAAAACAGCCAAAGATCGCGTTACAGCAGGCCTGAGCGATTACGGCACTCGTCGTTACACTTCGCAGATAGAAACGCTCCAGGGCGATTTGCGAGGCATCTACGACGACTTGAAGGGCCGCGCACAGCTGGACCTTGGCGAATTTGCTGCCTATGAGGCTGAATTCAACGGGAAGATGCTGGGCAAGGTCATCAAGGCCATTGTTCAGCTCAACGTGCCGTCAGCGGAGATGGTGAGCGCTGCGGCGCTGGCTGATCCTCTGCTGCTGGAGGCTCGCAAGGGCATTCAGCGCATCAGCATCAGCGGCGCCCTCGACCAGTTCGGCACCAAGAAGGCCGCCGAGATCATCGGTGAGATTCAGATTGGTTCAAGCCTGGGCGAGACCAGCCAGCAGATCGGCCGGCGGCTGACAAGCATCCACCAGTTGCACCAGGATCAGGCCTCATCGCTCGTTCGCACCATGACCAACCACATTGCCAGCACGGCCAGGGTGGAAACGCTCAAGGCGAACGACGACATCCTCAAAGGCATGCGGCGGATCGCCACGCTCGACTCCAGCACCACACTGTATTGCATGGGCATCGATCAGACGATCATCCCCTTGGATGGGCCAAAGCCTCCGTATCACTGGGGGTGCCGCACAACGCTGGTGCCTGTCCTCAAAGACGAGTTTGCCCGCGAGATACCAGGCTCTACCCGGCCCTCAATCGGTCCTGACGGTGTGGCCATGGTGTCGAGCAAGACGAGCTATCAGGACTGGCTGTCACGCCAACCGGCAGCCTTCCAGCGCGACATCCTTGGCCCGAACCGCTACGCGCTGTTCAGCAAGGGCGAGTTGACCCTCGACAAGTTCGTCGATGACAACGGCAAAACCCTGACCCTGCAGCAACTGAAAGACCTTGAACCGCTGGCCTTCGAGCGAGCGGGACTTAACTAACTGCCTGCATGGCAAGAGAGTGAGCATGTGTGACAGACCGAATTGCTTCGTAGACGGTGGATTTGCCGGCCAGCAGGCGCTTGTTCCAGGTTTCGGCCTCGATCCTCTCGAGTCCGCCATCAGCAATGCCGCAAGCTCTGCATCTGGCGCCGACGGCATGACCCTTCTGATACTCCAGGGTCATCTAAAGAAGCTGTGCAAGTTGCAGCGAGACAATTTTTCCTCGTCTCCAACCACTCGATTTGAGGTTCATGTTTCAGATGCGTTCAGCGTAACCGGCGATCCCGCGACCGCCACGAACCTAAAGACCACTGGTTGTGAGATTAAGCCAGGACGTTAACTCCAGCCGGCCATGAGCCGGTTTTTTTACGCCCGCAGGCAGGGCCTGCACCAAGTCTCTGGGAGACAGCAATGACCTTGAAATTCCAACTGGACAGCCTCGAAGGCGTCGACGAAGCCACTCAAGCCATGTACGTCGAGAAGGGCGGTAAGTACGTCCTGAACATCGATGGCTTGCCAGCACAAGAAGACGTTACCGGCCTTAAGGCCAAGGTTGACGAACTGCTCGGCGAGAAGAAGGCGGCCGAAAAGAAGGCGCGCGAGGCGGAAGAGGCTGCGCGCCTGGAGCGCGAAGAACTGGCCCGCAAATCCGGCAACGTCGAGGAGCTGGAGAAGTCCTGGTCCGAGAAGTACGCCCGCCGTGAGGCTGAGCTGTCGGGGCAGTTGGAAAGCACGAATAGCGCCCTGCAGGGCCAGATCCGGGATCTGACCGTAGGCCGTACCGCTACAGATATCGCCACTACTCTGGCGATCCCTGGCAGCGCCAAGGCATTGCTTCCTCATATCGAACGCCGGCTGAGCGTCGAGCAGCGAGACGGCAAACCAACCGTCGTCGTGCTGGATGCCTCCGGAAAGCTCTCGGCGGCAACGCTTGAAGAGTTGAAAGCAGAATTCACCAACGATCCGGCCTTCGGTCCGCTGATCGCTGGCAGTAAGGCATCGGGCGGCGGGGCCGGCGGTGCTGGTAAGGGCGGCGGGGCCGCAAAAGGAAAAATCGGCGGCACCAAAGAGGAACGGACGGCTGCAATCGCAAGCCGGTTCCCAGATCTCCCTCAATCGTAAGGAAATAACTCATGTCCCTGTCGCAAATGCAGGTTTTCAACGAATACATCATGCCGGCGACTCTCGAGACGCTGGATCAGTATCTCGCCGCTTTCAACGCCGCCAGCCGCGGTGCAATCGTGCTGTCTCCGGACGGCTTCACTGGTGACTTCCTCCAGGAGTCGTTCTTCCAGACCCTGGCCGCTGCCCAGCGCCGTGTGGATCGCTACAGCGCGAACGCCGCCGTCGCTGCAACCGACCTGACCGAACTGAAGAACACTTCGGTGAAAGTCGCCGGCGGCTTCGGCCCGATCCGCTACGAGCCATCGCAAATGACCTGGCTGGAGCGCCCAACCGCGCAAGGCATCGAAGTCGCCAGCCGTGCTTTCGCTGAAATCCTGCTGAAGGATCAGTTGAACACCGCGATCGCCGCCCTGGTTGCTGCGATTACCGCCCAGGCCGCTGCGGTCAACGATGTGTCGGCTACCGCTGGCATTACCTACGCCGGCCTGAACAACGCTCACGCGAAGTTCGGCGACGCAAGCCAGAACCTGGTAACCCAGGTAATGCAGGGCACCAGCTACCACAAGCTGGTAGGTCAGAACCTGGCGAACCAGCAGCAGCTGTTCCAGGCGGGCAACGTCCGCGTGGTGGACATCCTCGGCAAAATTTCCGTTGTGACGGACGCCCCGGCGCTGATGCAGGCCGGCACCCCGAACAAGGAAATCATCCTGTCCCTGGTGCAAGGCGCTGCGCTGGTCCACGACGGCCGCGACATCATCAGCAACGTCCAGACCACCAACGGCAAGGAGCGTATCGAAACCACGCTCCAGACCGACTACACCTTCGGCCTGGGCCTGAAGGGCTACACCTGGGACACCACCACCGGCGGCAAGTCGCCAACCGACGCCGAACTGGCGACTGGGACGAACTGGGACAAGACCGCCACCAGCATCAAGCACACCGCCGGTGTGGCTCTGATCGGTGACGCCTCCAAGTAACCCTGACAGCTGAGTCGGGCCCAGTGCCCGGCTTGGCGAGGAAACGATCATGATTAACAAGAACATCTGGTATCTGCCTGGTCCATTCCACCAGTACCAGGAAGACGTGAAGGCGCTCGCCAAAGCAAGCGGCCTGCGCATCGTCGACGCAAGCGTTACCGAGAGTCGCGAAGATGCTGCCGACAATGTGCCTGACGTGACGGTCAAGGAAGTGCCGAAGGTGCTGCTGATCGATGGTGGCAACTCCAGCTTCAATATCGATGCCTTCCGTGCTGAACTCGAATCTGTCGGCCTGATCGTCGAGTCATTCGCTGATCAGGCGCTGGTGCGCCCCGAAGGCGATCTGGGACCGAACGCTGATCGCCTGTTTCAGGTGTTCGAGGCGATCAATGCAGGCGTGCAGAGTTTGCGCAATGAGCGTGATGGCGAGGTGGAGAAGGTGAAGACCCTGCAAAAGCAGGTCGACGATTTGCTGGCCCAAGCCGAGCAAGCGCGCCTGGCGGACGCGGAGGCAAAAGAAATTGCCGACCTGAAGGCCAAGTTGGACGCGGCCAAGGTCACCTACCGCGCCAACGCCTCGAAAGAGTCTCTGCAGAAGCAGGTAGACGAACTGCCGAAGGCGTAAAACCCGGGGCTTAGGCCCCACTCATTCAAGAGGAGGCCAGATGGCTACCTACATCACTGTGGCGGACGTTGACGCCATCCTGGGCTCTGCATGGGCGCCAGATGACAAGAAAGCCCGCGCAGTGTTGCAGGCGAATGCCTATCTGGCCTCGCTCAACCTCGTTGGCGTCGATATGAGCGCCATCCCTGACGAGGTTAAACAGGCGGGCGCCGAACTGGCGTCTGTCGCTGCCCAAGGCAAGCTGTACCAGCAGCAGACCGAAGGGTCTCTTGAGGCCAAGACGGTCAAGGCAGGCTCGGTCAGCACCAGCAAGACGTTTGCTTCCCTGGACAGTAGCAAGATCATTGCTCAGCCTGGTGATGTGCAGTTTGCGCTGGCGCTGCTTTCTCCCTGGCGTTCCAGCCCATTTTCCTTCCGCGTAGACAGGGGGTGAGTCGTGGGCCTTCGCGAAGACATCCAGAAGGATTTGGCCGAGGCCTTCGATACCGACCTGGCTGATGCTGTGCAGCCATTCGCCGGCGGCGTGACACTACCTGGCACGTGGGACCCCGTTACAGAGGCTGCTGGTCCGCCAGTGGTAATTGCTTACACCGGCCGAGGCGTGTTCGACGCATTCAAGATGGACAGGGTGGACGGCGTGAACATACGCGCCACCGACCAACTGCTGATCGCGCTGACCAACGAAACAATCGGCGGCACGCCTGACATCGACCACAAGATCAACGGTTTCGACGTGATCAACGTGCAGACCGACCCGGCCATTGCCCACTACGAGATCCAGCTGAGGAAAGTCTGATGACAGGTAAAGCCGGTTGGAGCCACAGCCTCACCGACTTTGCCGACCAGGCCGGGGATGACATAACGCAGATGGCCCGCGTCATCGCAATTGCCATGCTCACCGAAGTTGTCAACCGGTCGCCGGTGGGTAATCCAGCGCTTTGGAAAGCCAACATTGCGCTGAAGGCGAAGAATGTGGCCCTGGCAGATGCATACGACGCGAACGTCGACGCCCGCAATGCCAGCAACACCGGGAGCAAGAAGTTCAAGAAGCTTACCCAGCGCGAACGCAAGGAAAACTTCTATGTCGACGCCAAGGCGGCCGGCAAGGGCTACATCGGCGGCACGTTCCGGGGCAGCCATATGGTTTCTATCGGCGCGCCAGACCTGTCGGTGATTGATCGTGTTGACCCAACGGGATCCGCGACAATCTCCGACGGCGTGTCGCAGATCAATGCGTCCGGCAAGTTCCCGGTCATCTACATCCAGACCAACAGCCCGTACGGCGAGATGCTCGAACTGGGCCACTCCACACAAGCGCCCGACGGCGTGTATGACCTGGCCTTCATTGGCGTATCCGAGGCCTACAAATGACCTACGAGCAAATCAGGGCGGCGCTCACTGCGAGGATGGTCGCCTTCACGGGTATTGACCAAGCGCGGATTGACTACCCCAACCAGCCGACCGTATTCACGCCACCGGCCGCCGGCCTCTGGTGTCGCTTCAACGTGCAGTACGCCACGGCATTCATGGCTGGCATGGCCGACAAGCCATACACGCGAAAGCCCGGCCAAGTAAGCATCCAGTGCTTCGCTCGGCTCAATACGGGCACAAAGGCGATCAACGAACTGGCCGACGCACTCGAAGCGCACTTCGCCTACTGGATGTCCGGCGATCTCGAATGCATGGAGGCCAGCCAGGTGGTCGCCGGCGAGTTCGAGGGCTTTTACCAGATCAACGTGAACATCCGGTTCCGCGCCGGCTGAGCCAGGCAACACCATCCACCCGCCTTGAGCGGGTTTTTTTATGCCCGCAGATAGGAGACTCACCCATGAGTTCCGGCGCAAAAGTCGTTTCGCACATCATCAAGGAGGTCACGCCAGGCGTTACCCCCACCGGCATCTGGGACACGCTGCGCCTGACCGGCAACGCACTGACCCCTACCGTCAATACCGCAGTCAGTGACGAGATCACCGACTCCCGCATCAGCCAAGGCTCGGTGGCCACCAGCACGGACATCGGGGGCGACCTAACTGCTGAATTCTCGTTTGCCTCGTTCGATCAGCTTCTGGAGGCCGCTTTCTACGGCACCTGGACCGGCAACGTGCTGTCTGTTGGCGATACTCGCAACACCTACAGCATCGCTAAGGGCTACAGCGATGTAGGCGTGTACAGCGTGTTCAAGGGCGCTCATGTGTCTACCTGGGCGTTGGATATCCCGTCCGATGGAAAGGTGACCACCACCTTCAACATGGCCTGCCTGGACTATGCCGACAGCGATACCCAGATTGTGGTGTCGCCGAACGCCCCGACCACCACGCCGTTTCTGTCGAACAACAACGTCGGCACGATCTCGGTAGACGGAGAATCGCTGGAAGGGGTGGCCTGCGTATCGGCCATGACCATCAACCTGGACAACAGCCTCCAGGCCCAGCGCTGCATCGGCAACACCAAGCTCGGCCCGGGCGCGCAGATCGCAACCGAAGCGGCCATTACCGGCACCATCACCCTGGCCTGGTCTAAGCGGGCCTGGGAGATCTGGAAGAAGACCTTCACCCGTCTGCCAATCTCCGTGGTGTTCCCGATCACCGATGCCCTTGGCAACAAGTACACCTTCAACTTCCCTGCGGTGGAAGTGGATGGCGAACTGCCAAGCGGCGGAAAGCGTGACCTGATTGAGGTGACGCTGAACTACACCGTCGCCAAGATCAGCCCGACCATCACCCGACTGGCATCGCCGACCGCTGTTACTGGCGTGACCGTCGCGCCGGGCACCGCCTCGATTGCTGTCGCGGCAACTCGCCAATTGACAGCGACCGTCGCACCGGCTGGTGCGAATCAGGCTGTGACCTGGACCAGTGCAACCCCATCGGTTGCCACCGTCAACAGTTCAGGCCTGGTCACGGGCGTTGCCACTGGCACATCCGTCATCACCGCCACCAGCGTTGCGGACGGCACCAAGACCAGCACCGCAACCATCACGGTCACCGCATAACACGATAAACCTTTTGGCTTCCCGGGCTCTAACGCCTGCCCGGGTGGCCTTTTTTATGGCGCGGCGTTGAGGATTTAGCATGGCTCTCAAACTGAGCAAGAAGGCCCCGGTCACCAATCTGCGATGGGCCAAGTTCGATGACGACACCAAAATTCAGCTGGGTGGTATCGACAACCCTGAATACCTGGTTGCCCTTGAGCGAGTACGCCGGCGCATCCAGCGCAACGACGCGACCTTCGCTCAAGACGAAATTGGAGTGGTTGCTGGCGAGATGACTGAGCACCAGAGCCATTGCGCTCTCCTGGCACAGTTCATCGTGAAGGACTGGGACGGTGTGCAGGACGATCAGGGCAGCCCGCTCAAGTTCACTGCGGGCGCGTGCACGGAGCTGCTCGAGGCCAACATCGACTTCTTCCTGTTCGTCCTGCAGGAAGGCAGCAAAGCCACGATCCAGGCAGGTACAGAACTGGCTGAAACCGTGGAAAAGCAGTAACCCGGTTCGAGTGGGAAAGGGAGTGGGGCGGTCAGGCTGACAAGCGCCGGGCCATCTACGAGCGCCTGCGCATGGAAATTCCCGAAGAGCCGCCAACCGACCCCATCACCAAGCACCTGCTCGCCACGTTCTTCGGCGTCTGCCGGGGCCGCCGCTTTATCACAACCATGGTGGGAGCCTTCCCGCTGCCGCTGTCTGCCCGCGAAATCTCCGACTGGCTCGACGCTCACCCATCCCCCCTGGATCGCCGGGAAGTGGATGAAGTGATGTTTGCGCTGGATGCGATTTGCCTGAGCGAAGAAGACGACTGATCCGCCGCCCTGCGGCAATTTTGCCCGGAGGCAACATGACTCAAACTTCACGTCTGGTCCTTGAGATCGACAGCCGCGACGCTGAGCAAAAGGCCGAAGACGTCCGCAAGGCTCTTGGCGCGCTGGAGGCAGTAGGCCTGCGCGTGAAACCAGCGATGGATCAGGCCGGGGCCGGTATCGATGGAGCCGGTAACAGCGCCCGCAAGGCAGCCGGCTCCATTGACGTGCTGGCCGAAAGCTCTGAAAAGTCGGGCACATCTACCAAGAAAGCTGCAGAGACCTACGACCAAGCCAAGGGCCGATTGGTTGAAATGGCTAAAAGCTCGCTTCACGCGAGCGAATACATCAAGGCCATGTCTGCCAGCACGGAAAAGGCTGGTTCTGTTTTCGATGTGGCGGGGTCCAAGGCAAGCAATCTGGCGGCACTGGCCAAGCGCCTACAGGCCGAGTCTGATGCAAATGCTCTGGCCAATGGCCGACAAGCGGACTCTTCAAGGAAAGCAGCCGCTGCGAACGATGAGCAGGCGGCAGCGCTGGCAAATTTGCTCGGAAAGATTGACCCGGTCACGCGAAAGCTCAATGAGCTCGACCAGATGGAAAAGGATCTGGCCAAGAACAAGAAGCTTCTCGACCCCGAAACATTCGCCGACTACCAGGGCAAGCTGAATACAACGCGCGCCGATCTTGGTCGGTTCAATTCCGACATGAACAAAACCGGTATGACCGCCAAAGCGACCGCGGCGGCACTGCGCGGTGTGCCTGCTCAGTTTACCGACATCGCCGTTTCCCTTCAGGGCGGGCAGGCTCCACTGACCGTGCTGCTCCAGCAAGGCGGCCAGCTCAAAGATATGTTCGGCGGCGTAGGGCCAGCGGCCAAGGCCCTTGGCGGATATATTCTTGGGCTTGTGAACCCCTTCACCGTGGCCGCCGCCGCTATTGGTGTCCTTGGCCTGGCCTACTATCAAGGATCGAAAGAGCAGGATGCTTTCCGCCTCTCGCTGGTTTCCACCGGTAATGCCTCTGGCACCACCACCGGCGCCCTGGCTGAGATGGCCAAGCGCATCGGCGACACGGTCGGCACCACCGGCCAGGCCGCGTCTGCTTTGGCGCAGCTGGCCGCATCTGGAAAGATCGCCAGCAGCAGCTTCGAAGAAATCGCGATCGCTGCAATCTCTTGGGAAAAGGCGACAGGGCAGGCAGTCTCAACAACGGTTGCCGAGTTCAATAGTCTCGCGGACGATCCGGTTAAGGCAATTGCCGAACTCAACAATAAGTACAACTTCCTCACGGCTTCCGTATATGAGCAGGTTCGCGCGGCTCAGGAGCAAGGCGACAAGCAGGCGGCAGCCGCAATTGCGGAAGAGGCCTACGCCAAGGCGCTTACCGAGCGTGCCGGCAACATCAAGCAGAACCTGGGCACTCTTGAACGCGCCTGGAACGATTTGGCAGGGGCTGCAAAGTCTGGATGGGATGCAATCCTCGATATCGGCAGAGAGTCGAACAAAGGGCCTGACCTGACTGCCATTCAGCAGAAGATCAATTACCTAAAATCGACGCTGGATACCGGCTTTGAGGATGGCAACGCCCGCCAGCGTATCGCTACTCTCCAGGCAGAGCTGGATGGCTACACGAAGAAGGCCAAGGCGGAGCAGGATGCCGCAGCAGCAGTTGCCCACGCCGCACAAGTGCAGCGGGACGGACAGGTGGCCTACGAAGGATTCCAAAAAAGCATTGAGCAGAACTTCACCAAGCGCCAGAAGATGAACAAGGCGCTTGAGGATGATGAAAAGCGCATCAACGCAGCTCGAGCCGCCGGCTACATCATCAGTGAGCAGCAGGCAGCCGCATCGCAGAAGGCCATTCGCGAAAACCCGATCTACAAAGAGTCGGCTCCGAAAAAACAAAAAGCCTACACCGAAGATGCCGGCATGAAGGCACTGGACGCGGCGCGCCAGACTCAGGCCGTGCTGCTCCAGCAGAACGCTTCGCTGAACGGCCAGGGCATCGCCACTGAGAAGGTCGGTGTCCAGGCGCAGGCCCTGATCAAGTGGGAGCAGCAGCTCGCCGACATCAAAGGCAAGAAGACGCTCACCGCCGACCAGAAGTCTCTGCTTGCCAGCCAGGACCTGATCACCGCCCAACTCAAGAAGAACGTAGCACTCGAGCGTGAAGCGGAGATCAGCAAAGGCATCCAGCAGGCGCAGAAGGACCAGGTGCAACTCTTGACGTTGACCGGGCAACTGCGCGAAGCCAATAGCCTCAAGTCATCCTTGGATGATGCTGCGCAGATGGCCGAGTACGAGCGGCAGGGCAACACGGAAGCGGCGAAGCGCCTGGAAACCCTGATCAAGATCCGGGACATCAACCTGAAGGCGGCGCAGAAGCCCGGGACCATTGAGGGCGTCACAAAAGCTCCTGCGGCACCTGGCCTTGACGCGTCCGTCGGTGGCGCAGGAAGTGAGATTGACAGGCTCGACGACGCAGCGAAGAAGCTTGAGGCCTGGCGCGCAACCGAGCTTGAAAAGCAGGCTGCATACCTCGACCTGAAGGCAATCAACGAAGAGACCTACGCCGCGCGCGTGGCGAACATCGATGAGCAGACCACTCAAAACCGCCAGAAGATAGAAGAGGCCAAGAACCAGGCATTGCTGGTGGGCGCTGCTGATTTCTTCGGCAACATGGCGACTCTCAGCCAGTCCTCTAACAAGAAGCTTGCGGTGATCGGCAAGGCTGCAGCAATCACACAGGCAACCATTGACGGCTACTTGGCCGTTCAAAAGGCGCTGGCTGCATTTCCTCCGCCGTTCAACTTCGCTGCTGCCGCTGCTGTGGGCGTTGCGACTGCTGCAAACGTCGCCAACATCGCAGGTATTGGCTTCTCGAATGGTGGTTACACCGGCTCTGGGGGCGTGAACGATCCTGCGGGCACGGTGCACAAGGGTGAGGTCGTCTGGAGCCAGAAGGATATCCAGCGCTACGGAGGGGTGGCGGCAGTTGAAGCGCTGCGCAAGGGCAACGTCGCGCCGATCCGGCCGGGCGCCAAAGGGACAGGGCCGGATGCAGTAGCAAGGGCGCAGGTCGGTGCAGCTCCAGTGGTAAACGTGATCGAGGATGCCAGCAAAGCTGGGCAGAGCCAGTCGCGGATGGATGATGGCCGATGGGTGATTGATCAGTTCGTTGCAAACATCAATGACAACGGAAAAGGCGCCAAAGCCATTCAACAGATGCTCGGCATGGGAAGGGCTGCACGATGATTCAGTACCCAAAGGAACTCCCGTACCCGCTGCGGGATGGGTACGGGTTCAACCCTGTGAGCCCCTTCAAAGCCACGGCCATGCAGACAGGGCGAGCTCGATACCGACGGAATTACTCGTCGGTACCGACGAACGTCAAGGTCATCTGGAACCTAAGCGGTGCCGAGGCTCAGTATTTCGAATCATGGTTCGAGGAAGTGCTGGTTTCTGGCTCGCAGTGGTTCGAGTGCGAGCTGAGAAGCCCGCAGGGCCTTCAACCCTACAAGGCACACTTTCTGGAGATGTACGACGGCCCCGAGCTGTTCGGGGTTGATCGTTGGACCATCAGCGCAACGCTTCAGTTGTGGGAGCGGCCAATCCTCACCGGTGGCTGGGCGGTCTATGCCCCGCAATTCATCCTTGGAATGAACATCTTCGACATTGCCATGAATATCGATTGGCCACGATTCGTTGAGTCTGGGGATCCGCTTCTAACAGAAACCGGCGAAAACATAATCACGGAATCCGGCGAGGAAATTCTTGTATGAGCAAGACAATATCTGCTCTTCCTATTGCGACCGATATCGCTGGCGCCGAGCTTGTCCCGGTGGTGCAGGGAGGGGTCTCGAAAAGGGCAACAGCTGCACAGCTTCGGGCTGGCTTGGCCAAGAGCGGATCCAATAGCGACATCACCCGGATTACCGGGCTTACGGTATCGCTTGAGATTGCATACGGCGGTACCGGGTCAAGCACCGCTTTAGGAGCCAGATCGAATCTTGGCCTAGGCTCCTTGGCAACCCTATCATCTGTCAGCGTAGCGCTAGGAGGTACTGGCGCTACTACCGCAGCCGGAGCCCGCACCAACCTCAGCGCACTAGGGGTAGGTGATTTTGGTGTTGGCGGGGTCAACATCACCGAATCCGGAAACCTGAACAGCCTGGCATTCACGGAGTTTTTTAACAGCACCGCCGCCACCACGAACGTCCCAATTGGGGCTGGCACCGCGGCAGGGCAGGGGTGCGGCATCCACAATCAGCACCCGAACGGACAGTATGCGGCGCAGTACTGGACTCAGCTGACCAGCAATCGAACCTTCGTACGCGTGAAGAGTGCCGGAACTCCGCTGGCATGGAGTGAGTTCGCATTTCTCAATGCGCCAACCTTCACCACCTCGCTGGCCGTTCAGGGGCCCGTTCTGGTTGGCCAATACCTTCTGGCCAGCCTGCCGGCGGCCAGTGCGTTCTCCGGTTTCGAAATAGATGTCACAAACGCCACCGGCGGCCCGAAGCGATGCCGCAGCAACGGTAGCGTCTGGCAAATCCTAAACACAACCACCACGGTGAGCTGATATGGCACTTACTGAAAGCATTCGTCCCTATGAAGTGCTCGTTCGCATCCACGCGGACGGCACCGTGAGCGGACAGAAGCAAACTATTTCCGAGGTGTTCCGTGATGAAGTTTTGATCGCGGCCACAATCAACCCTCCGGAAGAGCTGAGCGAAGATCAGAAAGCGCTTGCCCAACAGATCGCCGACGAGGTTTGAGATGACAACTTTTGCCACCTTGAACCCAGTGCTTCCGAACGGCTCATCTGATCCCCGCGACCTGAAAGACAATGCCGAAAATTTCGACGTTGCCGTCAATGCGCCCAATTTAAATTGGATTGACCGCCTGGGCGTAATCCGCCTCAGCTGGGCGGGGCTTGAAAAGCAGTTCGCCAACTTCCTGCTAAACCAAGGCTTTCAGTTTCTCGGCGACTATGCGTCTGGCCCGATCACGATCGGGGCACAGAACCAGGTGTTCAGCCGGAACGGAAACTACTATCGCCCAGGCCCTTCGCTGGTGCTGCCCTACACAACGGTCAGCAATTGGGCCATCGACGAGCCGAAGTTCCTTGTTGCTGGTGACGGTGTTCTGCGAAATGAGCTGACATCGACCGCGCTCGACAAAGGCATCAGCCTGCTGCCTGGTGGCCAACGCATGGTATCGACATTGGCCGTGCTGAAGACGATGCCCTCGACCACGCCCGCTACAGAAGTGAAGCTCTCCCGGTATCGCACTGGCGGCCCAATCATCAACACCGAGTACGAGGCCGACTTCTCCGACATCACAACGGTGGCAAACGACTTCGACACCATCCGCACAAATGCCGGACTGCTTTACCGGATGAAGCATACGGGGTTCGCGACGTATCAGGCTGCCGGGGCTATGGGTGACGGCGTAACCAACGACGCGGATGCGCTGGACAGGTTTCACAATAGCAGCCTTAATTTGGCCGGCATTGGAAAATTCCTTGTGTCCAGGGGCATGACATTCCCGTCTCCGGCGGGGCGTGTGATAAACGGTATCACAGGGCAGTTCACCATCATCTCGCAGGCGAATACGTCGCATGAGACCACGTTCCGCTCGGCGAACCCGGTAGGACTCAAGATCACCGGTCTTGACGTAGATTCGAACTCATTCAACCGAACAGGCGTGCTCACCACGCGCACTATCGCTATCGAGATCTCATCGGGAACGGACTGCGAACTCATCGAATGCACCGGCCGCAACGTTATCGGATCTCCAGTGGCGCCTTCGCAAATCCCCGGCGTCTGTATTGCGACTTCAGGCAGTGGGGTCCGCGTGAACACGACGCGGTGCAAGGCCATCAACGGCGGAACAGCTGCGCGCCCTGCTGATGGGTTCTTTTGCTCAAGCGCCTACTCAACAAACACCGACGCTTATGCGGAAAACTGCTTTGACACGGGCGGCGTAATTGAGTCTTGCAGTTTCTCGGGGTTTACACGCCTGGTATCCAAGAACTGCGGCGCAGCAGGGGCAATCTCCAACGCTGTCGGATTCGATACGTTTGGCTGCTGGCTTGACGTTACCGGTGAAAACTGGCGAAGCGCGGTAACCGGTGGCGTCCAAATTCTTTGCGCGTCATCTGGGAGCTTGATTGACTGCTGGGCCCGCGTAACGTTAACGGCGGTTGCATATGGCGTTGGTCCCGCTATCAACTTCCGTGAGAGCGGTACCGGGCGAATCAATGGTTTCGACATGACGCCGACCACTCGCGGCGGCTCTGAGCAGGGGATAGTCGGGACTGGCAAGGGAATCCGCATTTTGAGCCCGAGCATTTCCGGCGCATCTGGCGCGGGTATCCAGTTCGGTGGCGACTCAACAGTATCTGTGCAAGTGGGGTCTATATTTGGCTGCCTTACTTCGATGGCAACCACGGGCTCAGCTCGTATGGTGGCGAGCGGCACGATCTGTGATTCCCCGGTCGCATGGTGCATGTATGCCTACGATACAAGCTCCATCTATTACAACTCGGTCGTGCCCTTCACGCCAGGTGCTGGGTTTGCCGGAAAGGATGCAGGTGCGACTCTCAACGCTCTTGGCTCTCTTGGTGGAGGCCTGCTGCTGGGAAGCGCTATTGCTGGCGCCGCTAGCGGAACACCAACGACAAAGTTCCGGGTATCCGGACCGGCGGGTGAAACCCTCGGGTATGCCCCGCTGTACCCATCCTGATGACCCTGAGCAGTGTCGATTGCATGCTTCGAGGACGTGCTGGTTTCTGGCTCGCAGTGGTTCGAGTGCGAGCTTAGGAGCCCGCGGGCGAAGTGGATTGGCCATCTACGCGCCAGAGTAATTTCCTTGGATGAGTCTCCCTGATTTGGCGATAGAGAAGGAACGGCCACAATGACAAGCTTTGTACTCAACCGGCTCTACTCCAGCGGTGGGCCGGAGATTCTGCACGGCACCCTGGAAGTGACCGACGGGGTAGCACGCCACTTTCTAACCGACGGTTACGAGGATCTGCTGGTGGGCCTGGAGACGGGCGGCACTGCGACTTTCCTGGCTTGTGGCATTTCCATCGCTCTCCCGAAACGGGGTAGTGACGGAAAGCAGGACCTGAAGTTTGCCCTTTGTAACATCGACGGAAGTGTTTCCGGCTTCCTGCGGGCCGCCTTGAAAGACCGCAGGGAGATCAACCTGGTGTACAGGGAGTACATCAGCACCGACCTGGCCTACCCGTCGAAAAACCTTCGCTACAAAGTGAAGAGCGGTTCTGTCACAGCGACCGAAGCGCAGATCGTGGCCGGCTACTTCAACCTGCTGGAAACCCTCTGGCTGCGTCACAACTACACCGGCGAATTCGCCCCAGGCATGCGGTACCAATAATGATCGATCACGACAAATACCCTGCGGGCAAGTACCGCGAGGGGGGCAGGGTGTGGCCGTTTGTTGACTGCTACGGCCTCGTGCTGGAGGTCCGGCGCGATCTTGGTTTGCCGGACTGGCCGGAGTGGGCACGCATTCGCGCCGGCGACGGATCCATGGTCGAGGTGGCCGGCAGGTGGTTCCCGACGCTTACGCCGTGCCAGCCGGAGGAGGGCGCCTTGATTGCCCTGTACGAAGGCAGCGAGATGCGCCACGTCGGCGTGGTCGTTCGCGTCGATGCCTCCCTTGAGGCAATGGAAATCACCGAGAAGCACAACGTCATCTGCCTGCCTCTGCACAGGCTCAAGCGCCGCTTCGTGCGGGTGGAGTACTACAAGTGATCGAGATCTACCCATCCCGGATTGGCATTGAAAAAGGCGACTGCGTGCCGCTGGAGATTCACCAGGTAAAGGGGACGATTACCCTGGCTGGATGGCTGGCGGCCAATGTTAAAGGCTTCGATATCGGCGCGGTGCATCCAATCTGCATTGAAGTGAATGATGCAGTTGTTCCTGTGGATCAGTGGCATTCGGTGGAAGTTGGCCCGGATACCGCGGTGAAGATCTTCCCGGAGGCGAGAGCGGCGGCTGCCGCCGTCGCGGCCTGGGTCGCTGTGGCGCTGGCAGCTGTTTCCATCATCATGGTCATGAGCATGCCGAAGGCCAAGGCCGCGAAGCAGCAGCAGGGCGATGACCTCGACCTGGCCACGGCTACTGGCAACCACGCGAAGCTGAATTCGCCGATTCGCGAGATATTGGGCAAGGCCAAGGTGTATCCAGACCTTTTGGTCCCACCGGTCTCGAGGTTCGTGAACAAGCGCCTGATGCGCACCAGCCTGTGCCTGTGCGTTGGCCGCGGGCGGCATCTTCTTCCGTCCAGCGCACTCAAGATCGGCGACACGCCGGTAGCGGCGTTCGGTTCTGACGTGGCCTTCAGCATCTACGAACCGGGTGCATCACTCGCAAATGATCCTCGCGCCCAGAACTGGTACCCGGTAGGAGAGGTTGGCGGCACCAACGCAGGCACCGCCGGCCTGGACCTCGGAAGTACGGCACCTTCGGAATCTACCGCGCTGGCTGACTCGATACTGATCAGCGGCACAACGATCTCCCTGCTGGGTAACAGTCCGCGCTTCCCCGACAACTGGGCCGCCGGCACGGTGCTTACGGTAGTCACTCCTGACACATTCACCGTTTCCACTGCTGGCGGATATAGCAGGATCGCCGGTGCGCTCACTGATCTTTCGCCGTTCGCTGGCATGAAGGTGACTCTGCGCAGTGATACCGATCTGGATCTGATGGTTGCCAGCGTAACGCCTTACGTTCCGCCGGTGCCTGGGGTAGGGGGGGCTCCCTCTTCTGTTACAGCCAGCGCGTCCCCAACCACCTACGACTTCAGTTCGAGCGCTGTGGTCTGGACCGTGACCTTCCAGGGGGTCACCAAAACCGTTTCGCTGAATGCGAACTACGGAAGTATGAGCGCCCTGGTGTCGATCATAACGTCGCAGCTCTCAGGCATCGGCCTGGTGGCTCAAGACAACTCGGGGCGTTTGCGCTTGATTGAGCCGCTGAGCCCCTACAAGGGCGGCACTATTTCGCAGACCAGCGCGCCTGTGCCGATCTTTGGTTCCGGCCCGACGTACGTGGTTGGTACCGCCTCGACTGGCGGCTCTGCTGAGCAGCAGGCATCCATCACCTTGCAGTTCGACAACGGTACACCTTTCACTGGGCTGGCCGTGGGTCAGCAGCGCCTGGCTTTGGGATATCGCGGCTTCCGCTATAGCGTTGTCTCGATTGACGGGCTTACCGCCTCGATTAGCCGCATCAATGATCTCGGCGCTATTGATACAAGCTGGGGCGGATTCACTGCTCGAACCCTGCTGGACTTCTCATTTACGGGGCCTGGGGGAACCGTCAACTGGATCGGCCCCCTCATGGGATGCCCTGAGAACGAACTGGCAACCATGGCCGAGTACGACGTATTCTTCAACAACGGCCTGTGCTACTACAGCAAACAGGGGAACATCAAAGTTTCCTCGAAGTCGGTTGAGGTTCGCTGGCGGGATGCGGCCATTGGCGGGGCCTGGACGACGATTACCCACACTTATGTCGAGGCAACGCCAGACCAGATCGGTTTCACCCACCAGCTGGTTTTCCCGTACCCGCTGCGTCCAGAGTTCCAGATGCGCCGGGTTGAACCGCTTATGGGGGGCCAGGCTCGAGAGTCCATTCAATGGCTTGGCCTACGCACGCTTTTGCCGTGGCCAAAGTCTTACGAGGGCGTGACCGTCATCACAATGGACGTGCGCGGCGGCGATCGCCTCAGCGCTCAATCGGAGCGCCAAGTTAACTGCGTTCCAACCCGGATCTATGACAGCGCGCCGATGCGCTCAATCAAAGGCGCGGCCCTGCACGTCTGCCAGAGCCTGGGAATTGATGAGTCGCTGATCGACATGGATGCGCTCAACACGGTTGACCAGGATTACTGGACTCCCCGCGGCGAGCTGTACGACATGTCCCATGAAAAGGCCGTTCCGGCCCGGGAGATGCTGCAGGGGATCTTCACCGCCGGGATGTCCCATTTGTCGAACGGCAATGGGCTACTTAGCGTGAAGCGAGAGGGCATCCAGCCACCCCGCGGAGTCATCACGCCACATGAGATGGCCAGCGAATTGACCGCCAGCTTTACCGCGCCCAGCCCGGACGACTTCGATGGCGTTGATGTCGAATACGTGGACCAGTACACAAACCGCAAGGAAACGGTGCAGTGTCGGCTGTCTGGAAGCCTTGGACTCAAGGTCGACAAAATCCAGCTGGACGGGGTGTCAGACGAAACGCGCGCCTGGCGCATCGGCATGCGGCAGTTGCGCAAGTATCAGTTCTCCCGCTGGGCTTACTCAGTGGATACGGAGCTTGATGCGCTGGTGTTCGAGGACATTGATCGAATCACACTGGCCGACGACATCCCCAACACCACCACTAGCGCTCTGATCATGGAAGTGGAGCAGGTGGGGGACAAGTACATGCTCACGCTGAGCGAAGAGATGGACTGGACGATGGTTGCGCCCCGGGCTGTAATTCGCCGCCATGATGGAACCGTCACCAGCTTGTTCGAACCGCAGGAGGCGGGCTTCCACCAGGTGATGGTGCCGCTCAGCGCAATTGACTTCGACATCATTACCGACCTCAGCATTGAGCCGGCCCGCTTCCTGTTTGGGCCGAGCGAGCAGGTTGGGTATCCGGCGATGATCACTGAAATAACCCCAAACCAGGATGGAACCTGCGCGGTTACTGCGAGCGAATATTCACCCGTGTTTTACGCAGACGACGACAACTACGCGCCCGCCGCGGCGTAGAGACCAACCTTCCAAGGCCCGCCACTGAGCGGGTTTTTTATTGCCTGGAGAAAAGCATGCCGATCACCGAAACCCGAGGGGTGCGCAACCGCAACCCCGGAAACATCGATTACGTTCCGGCCAACCAATGGCAGGGCCAACTCAAGCCCGACCCGGCCATCGAGAAACGCTTTGCCCGGTTCGATACGCCGGAGAACGGTATCCGCGCCCTGGGCAAGTTGCTGCTGACCTATCAGCGCAAGCACGGGCTCAAGACGGTGAAGGCAATCATCAGCCGATGGGCACCGTCTGTGGAGAACGACACCGCTGCGTACGTCCGCGCAGTCGAGGCGAACACCGGCACCCAGCCCGGCGCCGAGATTGATCTGGCTCAGGCACCGGTAATGGCCGGTTTCGTCAAAGCGATCATTCATCACGAGAACGCTGGCTATGTCTACCCTGACGCGGTGTTGGCCGAAGGCGTGCGGCGGGCGCTGGTATGACTCCGGTGCAGAAGCTGGCCTTGGTTCTGCTGGCCATGGCCGTGGGCTTCGGCGCCGCCTGGCAGGTACAGGACTGGCGGTATGACGGGAAGCTGGCAAAGCAGGCGGGACAGTTCCAGACGGACCTTGACTCGATCGGCAGTGCCGCTACCGCCCAGGCCCGCGCCGAGCAGGACAAGCGCCTGGCTACCGAGCAGCAACTGGCCGCTGCCGATCAAAAACACACCAAGGAATTATCCGATGCCCAGCGCAACCAGGCTCTGCTGCGTGACCGTCTTGCTACTGCTGATGTGCGGCTGTCAGTCCTTCTCGACGCCACGGATTCAGCCAGTGGCTGCGACGTGCCTACCACCCCCGGCGCCGTCGGCGTGGTTCATGCAGCCCGTCGAGCCCAACTTGACCCAGCGCATGCTCAAAGAATTATCGGCATCACCGACGATGGGGATAAGGCCGTGATCGCGCTGCGGGCGTGCCAGGCCTATGTCAGAGTGATTGCGCGTTGATAGCGATAGGCTACGCTTGCCGTTTGCGTGTGTTGGCCCGCAGCTATCGAACTGGCAGGCTCTTATGGACAAGCAGCTGGCAGGTCTCTCTTTTCTTTTGACCCTGGGATGGGTCGTTGCTGTTGTGGGCGTCATGTGGTTTTTTGGTACCTGAAAAAGCTGTAGGGGGAACTTGCTCTGTACTCAATGGCTCCCATGAGTACACCCATTTGGATACACAGTCATGAGCATCGGTGCAAGATTGAAATCTGAACGCCTTAGACTTGGATTGTCCCAATCTGCCATTGGTGCGATTGGTGGAGTGGAAGTGAATGCTCAGGGAAGGTACGAGAGTGGGATTCGTTTTCCGCGGGCGGATTACCTCGCGTCGGTCGCGAAATCCGGCGTCGATATCCTGTTCGTGATTACTGGAAAGCGCACAGAGAACGGTAGTGCGGATTCGGCCAAGGCTGCTGAGGCGCTGGATAGCGCGACGGAGTGTCTTGAAAAGGCAAAAGAGCTCATTCACTGATTCATTATTTTATGTATCAACGCCGGCCCTTTGTTTCGCACATTGCCCACGGCAGTATCGACCTTGAACCATTCGAAGGCCTCGGCCGGTTCGCCCTGGTGTAGCACCATCTGTTCTGCTCGCTCCTTGGGCGTGGCCGGGTCAAGCCATTCCCTAGCCAGGTCCGGCGTCAGCACCACGGGCCGCCGGTCGTGGATGTCCACCATTCCGCCAGCGCTGTCGGCGGTGATGATCACGAAGCCGTCATGCTCGCCTGGGCCTTCATCGTTGCCGGGCAGTTGGCCGATCTCGGCGAATATGATTTAGCACAGGTATCCCGCCTATAATTGGACCCGCGCTTTACCGTTCTTGGCGTACAGCCACCATCGACCGGAAGGGCCGTGGATCGGCCGGAATCGACTACGCTTACGTATCTGATTGAATGGATCTGCGCATGAATTCGTACAGGATAATGAAAACGAAAGTTGGTTGGGGTTTGTTCAGGACTGGCTCAGTCAAGCCACTTGCAGAGGCAACCACGAAGGAAGGGCTTGTGAGGGTGACCGCACCACTTATTGTAGGGAAAGCCGCCTCGGTAAAAGTGCACAACGAAAATGGCACCTTCCAAGAATTGAGATTCTAGCGAGCGGGGAGCCGGCCCAGTTGGCGGGCCTGGAGTTTGGAGGTGTTCGTCGCGCACTATCGGATTTTTGTGAGACAACTCATTAGATCTATCACGGCTTTTCTTTCGCGCGCAGAGAGCATTGATAGCTGTTCAAGGAAATCCAAATCGGAGATGCGACTGTCACTGAGATGAGGAGCAGCCCGCCTACCAGTGACGACGTAAAGTACATCAACGCCCAGGGATGCCAACTGTGCAAGGTAGACGGCGTTAGGGCTTCGTACACCTCGCTCATACTTCCCCTGAGCATTTGCCTGGACACCACCAATATTCGCAAGCGCGCCCTGCGTCATGCCGAGCTTTTGGCGTTCTTGTTTAAGGCGCAATCCTATTTTCTTCATCATCAGCTTCTGGCTGTTCACTCACTTGCGGCCATTATAGATAGGTGAATCGTGGCAAACGGCTGCGGCAAAAGGAGGTAGAGGTAGGAGGCGGATCCTCGCGATTTTCGTAGGAAGATCGACGTAACCGTACCTAGATCAAAGTGGCACATAGGGAGCAGGGCGTGTAACTGATTTATGCCGCGACGGGGATAAGAGGGGGGGATTGCCTGGGCAATTTATCCTGTTCGCCTTGAATCATTGCGGCGAGAGGACTGCCTCGAAAATACCATCTCCTCAAGAATTTCTCGGGCTAGCCTACTAATGCCAGATTCTCCCTGATACTTGCGCCGGTCGATGTTCACTATCGTGAACAGATCAGATTCAGGGCCTGTCACGTCGATTGATAGCGTGCTGTCAGCGCTAATCGAGCACGAGATTAGACAGTTCGGCAGGCGGCTGGCGAGGACCGTTTCGATTTCCAGCCTGCTTAGGGTGTCCATGGTTGTCCTCCCAATTCAAATGCGTGAGTTTTTAAGGGTAGGCGCTCAGGACAAGCTGTAAATAGTGGCCTATTGCTCCTTCAGCGCAACTCCGCGCCTGGTCAGGCGAATAGATAAAACAGAAGACAGCAACGGCCCGGTGGCGTCTGAGTACTCGCTGTAGTACCGCGCACCAGAGATCAAATTGAGTCGAATCATTTCACGTAGCCCGAACAGGATCTGGTTCTGATCGCCAATCAGGTTTGTCGAATCGACGCCGGTTTCGGCAGATAGTTGGCTCAGGAGCATGCGTATCAATTGAGCATTTTCGAAGACGGACATAGCGCCACCGAACGATGGAGTGATGTCCGTTCGATTTTTTGATTTTTTGAAAGTTCCACGCTCCGGCACGCTGACGGCCGGCGGGCGCGTACATAAGCGAAGGGCAGATGCAAGAAGCTCGGCGCTGGGACAGGTGCTTGATACAAGTTGCCAAGCCCCTTTGGCTGAGTAGGTGTGCGACGAAATCAGTGGCGCGCAGCGGAAAAGAGCACCCTGGCAGCTTCGTCCAATAACCTATCGATCTCAACCAGTTCGGCTTCTTTGATATCAATCGCGCTTTTGTAGGCGCACGCCATGAGCTGCAGCACCTCAAGGTCTGAAATCTTCGCAAGTTCATCTTTCAGGTCGGGACGCTGGGAGAGCAGAAGCGCTCTAATCTCCTCTGCGGTTTTCGACTTTTCCATGCGTAATTCCTCCATAGTTCGAGACTATTTTAGCCCCATGAGAATGTGGAGTAGTGTCCGCTGATCGTAAAATTGAATGAGGTAAATGACCCTAGACACCCCTGCAAGGCTCAGCCGCTCCGCAATCCTCATCAGCTCTACGGATGACCACTTGAGATCGGAGGCGACGCCTTGCAGGTATTGATTGGGTTTGGTAAGGGGCAGGGAGATGCCTTAGGTATTTGCCCATCGAACGGCGAGTATGGCCGGAAACAAAAGGCGAACTCAATGTTGAGATGCCCTGAAGGTTGCCAGCAGCGCAATTTGAGGCGAGGAACTGCACGTTTACCCGACGATCAGTCAGGTGCCATCAGGACGGCCAGCGTCAGCTTAATGAACTCTTCGTTCTCATCGATGGTGTGCAGCGCGCCGCGCACGTCCTCCGTCAAAATAGAAGCTTTCATTAAGCTGGCATAACGAATGCAAAACCACCCATTCTGGCCCAAAAAAGGCGCTTCCGATAAATGCTAAGAGCCTGATTTGTATGGCCTATTTTATATATTCTGGGGTATTGGAATCGTCGGCTGGGCCTTTATTCACGCGGCCAACAGCGAAAAGGCTGCCATTTCATCTGCAGCCTATCGCAACGCTTCCATCAGACCTCATCCAGACGCCGATCCGACATCCTTGGACCGTAGTGTCCGTCATGAGAATCCCAGACACCTGTATTCCGCCTCCATCTTTACCTAAAAGTTCTGGCCGGGCAGTCCAATATTTCACGAAGTATCCGCCAGGCGTATAGAGCTCCGCCGCAGTCTTTAGTGATGCGGCTTCCTCTCGACGTATTTCAAATAAGATTCGTCCGTTGAGTTTGCACACAGTGACCTTGTCGAGATGCTGCAGAGTTACGCCAGCCTTCACACCATCATCAGTGCTGTGTAGCCTGGAGCCGACAGCCTTAGCGAGGTAGGTTCCGTCCTCATGATAGATTGGAATACTCGTTGTGAACCCAGCTTCTTCTGTTTTAACGACTTGGATCAGCGGGGTATCATCGAACTGGAGGACCGTAGGCGTATCTATGAACTTATTTGATCCGAGTTTTACAATGGGCGCATTTTGAAACACCAACTTATCCATGGATTTTATCCTGGGCGGCGGCAAAAACTGAGTGCAACACCTGACCTTTCCGGTAGGGTGTTGCCATGTCTTATCACGAACTCAGCGTTGAAGAACGCTCCG
>NZ_AKVH01000069.1:0-48185 GCF_000278565.1 Pseudomonas sp. Ag1 | reverse complement strand
GCTGGGCCGGCATTCCGGGCGTTTGCCAAAAGTGACCCGCTGTAAGAGCGGAACCATAAGCCGCCGTTACCGCAGCAACGGATATGTACACAAACCTCACGCCGGAAACCGCAATGGCAACGCCGGCTTCAGCAACGCCGCCGGATCCCGATAACGCGCCCCAAAGTGGTCCCCCGGCAACCGCGCCCGCCCAGCCCCAAACAACCGCTCCCGCAACGTCTCCCCCTCGTTGTACCGCTCACGAAACCGCCCCCGACGACGCAACTCCGGCACCACCAATTCAATAAAGTCCCGCGCCGTCTCAAACGACAAATACTGCCTCAGGTTAATCCCGTCGATCCCATCCTCATCCAGCCATTTCTCAATCGCGTCCGCCACCACCGTCGGCGTACCCGCGACAAAAAACCGCTCGCGATTAAACCCACCCAGCTGCGCCAGTACCGCCCCAACAGTGGAGTCCGCCTTGTACCGGCTCAAACTCTCCCACCCCTTGACCTGCCGACTCACCAGATCACTGATCAACGTATCCCGCGGATACGCCGTCAAATCAATCGCCGACTGCCCGTGAGCCAGCGACGCCTCGACACTCACCAACTTGCGATAACTGTCGAGCTTGGCACTCACCTCCTCATCCGTCCGCCCAACGATCACCCCCGCCATCACAATAAACTTCAACCCCGCCGGATCGCGATCATGCTCAACTGCCTTCTGCCGCATCGCCTGGATATTCGCCCGCACCGCCGGCGCATCATTACCACCGGTAAACACCACTTCGGCATGCCGCCCGGCAAACTCGATCCCGGCCGGTGACCCCGTAGCCTGAAACAACACCGGCGTACGCTGCCGCGAAGGCTGGCACAAGTGTGGGCCGGCAACCTTGAAGTGCTCCCCCACATGGTTGATATAGCGCACCTTGTCCGGATCGGTGTAGATCCGACGCTCACGGTCGACAATCACCGCGTCATCGTCCCAGGAGCCTTCCCAAAGCTTGTACAGCACGTCGAGGTATTCATCGGCGATCTCGTAGCGGTGATCGTGAACCACCTCAGTGTCGTGCCCGAAGTTGCGCGCCGCATTCGGCAAATACGAGGTGACGATGTTCCAGCCCACCCGCCCCTTGGTCAGGTGATCGAGGGTACTCATGCGCCGCGCAAACGCGAACGGCGGTTCGTAGGTGGTGGAAAAGGTCGCGCCGAAACCCAGGTTCTTGGTCACCCCGGCCATCGCCGGAATCACCAGCAGCGGGTCGTTGCTGGGAATCTGCATGCCCTCACGCAGCGAGGTCTCGGGGCCGTCGCGAAAGCGGTCATAGGTGCCAATCACATCGGCCAGGAACACGCCGTCAAAGGTGCCGTATTCCAGCAACTGCGCCAGCTCGGTCCAATAGTCCAGGTCATTGAAACGGTGCCGGTTGTTGTCCGGGTGCACCCACAAACCATGGACGATGTGGCTGACGCAGTTCATCTCAAACAAATTCACGTGCAGTTGCTTGGGCACCAGGAGCACTCCTTTCGTAGATACGTTTTCCAATACGTCAGATCGCGACATTCAGGTAGAACGGGATCGGCGTGTAGTCGGTTTCAAGGGTCGGGATCGCATCGATCAGCGCGCGGGTATAGGCATGGGCCGGACGGTCGAACACCGCGCGTACCGAGCCGGACTCCACCACTTCACCGGCCTTCATCACCAGCACGCGCTCGCTGACGTGGTTGATCACGCCGAGGTCATGGGAAATGAACAGGCAGGCCAGGCCGAGGCGGCGCTTGAGGTCGTCGAGCAGTTCGAGAATCTGTGCCTGTACCGACACGTCGAGTGCCGACACCGGTTCATCGCAGATCAGGATCTGCGGCTCGGAAGCCAACGCTCGGGCAATCGCGATGCGCTGGCGCTGGCCACCGGAAAGTTCGATCGGCCGGCGCGACAAGGCGCTGGCATCAAGGCGTACCAGTTCCAGCAGTTCCAGGGCACGGTCGCGCCGGGCATGACGCGGTACGCCAGCCACCACCAGCGCTTCGAACAGCACACGCTGCACGGTGTAGCGTGGGTCGAAGGAGCTGAGCGGGTCCTGGAACACCACTTGCACCGCACGCCGGGCTTCGCGTTTTTGCCTGGCGTCGAGGTCGGACCAGCGCTGGCCCTTGATCCACACCTCGCCGGCATCGGCGGTTTCCAGGCCGAGTATCAGGCGGGTCAAGGTGGTCTTGCCGCAACCGGATTCGCCCACCACCCCGAGCGTCTCGCCGCGACGCAGCTGTAGCGACACCTGGTTCAGCACCGTGCGGGTTTTGCCGTCGGGGCCGATAAAGGTTTTGGACAGCTCGCGTGCTTCAAGCAGTATTTCGCCCTGGGGCGCCGGCTCGGGCTCCACCGCCGTGAGCAACCGGCGCGTAGGCTGGAAGTGCACGGCCTTGGCGGCCCGCAGCAGCAGTTGGGTATACGGATGACGCGGGTCTTGCAGGACCTGTTCGGTGCTGCCCTCCTCCACGATCACCCCGTGGCGCATCACGGCCACGCGATCGGCCAGGCGCGAGACCACCGACAGGTCGTGGCTGACCATCAGCAGTGCATTGTCTTCACCGCGCAGGCTCTCCAGCAGGGCGATGACCTGGGCCTGCACCGTGGCATCCAGTGCCGTGGTAGGTTCATCGGCAATGATCAGCCGCGGATTGCAGGCAATCGCCGAGGCGATCAGCGCCCGCTGGCGCAAGCCGCCGGAAAGTTGCCAGGGGTATTGGCTGGCGCGCAGTTCCGGTTCCGGCACACCGACATCCCGCAGCAGTTCCAGCACCCGCAGGCGGCGCGCTTCCAGGCCCAATGCGGTGTGCAGGTGCAACGGTTCTTCGATCTCGGCACCGACGCGGCGCAGCGGGTCCAGCGCGCCCAACGCATCCTGCATCACAAAGCCGATGCTCGCGCCGCGCAGTTGCTGCCAGGCCCGCTCGTTGAGCTGGCGCAGGTCGACGCCCTGGAAGGCCAGCTTGGCAGCCTGGACATGGGCGTCCTTGCCGGTGAGGCCAGCCAGGGTGCGGGCGGTGACGCTTTTGCCGGACCCCGACTCCCCCACCAGCGCGAGGCATTCGCCCCGGTTCAACTGCAGACTGACACCGTGCAACACTGGCTCGGCCTGGCCGAAACGTACTGTGAGGTCGCGGATATCGACCAGCGGGCCGAGGGTATGGATGTTCATCGTCATAGAGGCTTTCCTTCGCTGCGGCGCAAGAGTTCGCGGCCGATGGCACTGATGGAAACAACGGTCAGGGTGATGATCAGGGCGGGCCAGGCCACCAGCCACGGCGCATTGGCCAGGAAGCTGCGCCCGATGGACATCATCCCGCCCCACTCCGGCGCAGGCGGCGGTGCGCCGAAGCCGAGGAAACTCAAGGCGGCACCGGCAGTGATCGCGCCGCCGATGCCGATGGTGGCGAGGATCAACACGGGCTTGAACGCATTGGGCAGGATGTGCCGCAGCACCACCGCCAGCTGCGATTGGCCGAGGGTGACGGCGGATTCGACGTAGCCGGCATTACGTACGCTGAGGGTTTGCGCCCGCACCAGGCGCGCATAACGCGGCACGCCAGCGATGCCTATCGCGAGAATCAGATTGGCCGTGCCCTGACCGAAAAACGTGATGATCACCAGCGCCAGCAACAGGTCGGGAAACGACAGCAACACGTCGATCCCGCGCATCAAGGCGCCGTCCAGCCAGCGCGGCCCAAGGCCTGCGATCAAGCCGAGCAAGGTGCCCCAGGCCAGTCCCAGCGCAGTGGCGGCGAGGCCCATGAACAGCGACGAACGCACGCCATAAATCAATCGGCTGAGCACATCGCGCCCGTTCTCATCAGTGCCCAGCCAATGCACATTGCTCGGCGCCTGGAACGCCATGCGCGCCGACGCCTCCAACGGGTCATACGGGGCCAGCCATTGCGGAACAACGGCGGCCAACAGCAACAGCCCGACAAATACCCCGGCGAGCAACAGACCCGGCCGCAGTTGGGTAAACCCGACAAGACGCAACGGGCGATTGCCGATCAACGTTTCAATGGTTTGCGTCATGCCAGGCTCCTGGTGCTAGGGCGCGGGGTTGGGGATGCGCTGGTGGATGGCCTGGATCTGCGCCTTGATCTCATCGCCAAGAGTCACGTCCAGCGCGCCGAGGTTGTCGCGCAATTGCGCCAGGCTGGTTTGCCCGGTCAGTGCGCTGGTGACGAAGGGTTTGTCGATGATGAAGGCCAGGGCCAGTTGGGCCGGGGTGAGGCCATGTTGCCGGGCTATCTCCACGTAGCCGGTGATGGCCTCCTGGGCCGAGGCACTGTCGTAGCGATTGAAAGTGCGGTACACCGCCGACAGCCGTGAGCCCTCGGGCCGTGCGCCGCCCAGGTACTTGCCGGTGAGCGCACCGAAGGCCAGCGGCGAGTACGCCAGCAGGCCGACGCCTTCGCGATGGGTGAACTCCGAGAGGCCGCCTTCGTACAGGCGGTTAAGCAGGCTGTAGGGGTTTTGCACGCTGGCAATGCGCGGCAGGCCAAGGCGTTCGCTTTGCTTGAGAAACTCGGCGACGCCCCACGGGGTTTCATTGGAAACCCCGATGTGGCGCACCTTGCCGGCCTTGACCTGATCGGCCAGCACCGCCAGGGTTTCCTCGATGGCGACGCTCTGGGTGTCTGCCTGATACGGGTATTCGCGCTGGCCGAAGATGTTGGTGGTGCGGTCGGGCCAGTGCAGTTGGTACAGGTCGAGGTAGTCGGTGTTCAGGCGTTTGAGGCTGCCGTCGAGGGCTTCGACGATGTTGCGCCGGTCGTGGCGGCTGAGGCCGTCGCGGATGTGCTGCTGGCTGCTGGGGTCACGGGCCGGGCCGGCGATTTTGCTCGCCAGGATCACCTCGTCACGTCGACCACTGGCCGCCAGCCACCTGCCGATGTAACGCTCGGTGGTGCGCCAGGTTTCGGCCTTGGTGGGCGTGGGGTACATCTCGGCGGTGTCGATGAAATTGATACCTTCGGCCAGTGCCAGGTCGATCTGTTGATGGGCATCGTTTTCGGTGTTCTGGTGGCCCCAGGTCATGGTGCCGAGGCCCAGTACGCTGACTTGGATGTCGCTGTTGCCCAGTTGGCGGTAACGCATGGGTGATCCTTTTTTCTTCAAGGGTTGATGGCTCATACCGCACTCGCTTCGTCGCGGGCGGCCTGCTGCTCGGCGTCGGCGGCTTGCAGGCTGCGCCAGGCGGCGTTCGGGGTGACGTCATTGAGGTAGTAGTTGCCCAGTGCCCGTTCGCGAAAGATCGCCGGGTTGTGGGAGGCCAGGGTTCGCGCGTTGCGCCAATGCCGGTCGAAGCGACGCGACTCGCTGGTGGCGGAGGCGCCGCCGACTTCGAACAGCAGCGTGGTGGCTTCCAGCACCTGTTCCAGCACGATCTGTTGCGCCTGAAAAGCGCGAATCTCGGCCTCGGTGTAATGCTGTTCGGTTGCGTGCCCGCCCTGCTCCGCCTCGTGCACGTCCTGCAGCACCTCGGCGACGGCCAGCACCTGGGTGCGTGCGGCATAGGCCAGGCTCGACAAGCGGCCAATCACGCGCTGCACCAGCGGGTCATCCTTGGGGCTCGATTGCCCCGGCACACCAAACGCGCGGGTGCGGCCCTTGACGAATTCGGTGGCGTCACGCAGCACGGCGTTGGCGATGCCGGCCAGGGTCGCCAGGTGGAACAGCTGGTAGAAAGCGCTCAGGTAGGACTCGGCGCGCAGTTCGTCTTTCTTGAAGCGCCGCACAATGTGCTGCTCCGGTACGTTCACCGCCTTGAAGCGGGTGGTGCCGCTGCCGGTGAGTCGCTGGCCAAAGCCGTCCCAGTCATCCTCGACGGTGACACCCGGCGCGTCGGTGCGTACCGCCAGGCTGACAAAATCTTCGCCATCCAGGGCCACGGCGGCGATCCAGTTGGCGTACAGCGTGCCGGTGCAGTAGTACTTCTCGCCGTCCAGCTGCCAGCCGGAGTCGACCGCGCTGAGGGTCACCGAGTTGCGGGTGGTGTCGGTGCGCTCGGCCATCGCGGCGCCCCACAACTCGCCGTCGACGACTTTGGCGAACCAGTAATCCTGGGAAGCGCTGTCGCGGCTGGAAAGCCGGCCTTCGACAAAACCAAAATGCGCGCGCACGATCTGCGGCAGGTTTGAATCGGCCTCTCCCAGTTCAATCAACAGGCGAAACAGCTGCGGCAGGCTTGCACCCAGGCCGCCCAAGGCCTGCGGCACACGCAGTGCGCCAAAGCCGGCCTCGCGCAGCCAAGCCACCGCGTCATGGGCCAGCTCGCGTTGCTGCTCGCGGGCGACGGCGGTGTCGGCTATCCGGGCAAATACGTCAGCGAAACGCTGGTGCAAGTCGGCATAACTCACTTCAGCGGGGATCGAAGCACTCATGGTTTTTCCTTCTTCAAAGGCACTCACGCTTGGTTGGCCCGAGGGTCAATCCAGCGGTTGATCAAATCGACGGCCAGGTTCACCAGCACATAGACGGTGGCGGCCAGCAAGGTCACGCCCAGCACCACCGGCACGTCTTTGTTGCTGGTGGCATCGAGCATCAAGCGCCCGATGCCCTGGCGTGCAAACAGCAACTCCACCACCACCGCGCCGCCCAGCAGGCTGGCGAACACGAACCCGGCCAGGGTCACCAACGGCACCAGCGCATGGCGCAAGGCATGACGCAGGCGCACAGCGGTTTCGGACAAGCCACGGGCACGGGCCATGGCAATAAAGGGTTGTTCGAGGGTGTCTTCCAGGGACTGGCGCAGCAGCTGGGTCAGCACTGCCGCCACCGGCAACGCCAGCGCGATCGAGGGCAGGATCAATGAGCGCCAGCCAACGGAACCGGAGGGCGGCAACCAGTGCCAATGAAACGAAAACACCAGCAACAACAGCATCCCGATCACAAACGAAGGTGCTGAAGACAGCACCAGCTCGCTGCCTGAAACGGCTGAACGCACCCAACGCGAACGGTTGGCGGTGAGGATCGCGCACACCAGGGCCAATACCACCGCCAGCAACGCCGCGCTCAGGGACAGTTGAATGGTTGCACCGATCTGCTCGGCAATCGCCTGCTGCACCGGGATGCGCAAGCGATAGGACTCGCCCAGGTCGCCATGGGCCAGGCGCACCAGGTAATTGCCGTATTGCACTATCAGGGGTTGGTCCAGGCCGTACTCGGCACGTACCCGGGCCAGCAGCTCCGGGGTGGGCATCGAATCCGGCCCGCCGAGGATTGCCAGCGCCGTGTCACCGCCGCTGAAATTGACCGCGAGGAACGTCAGCGTCGCCGCGCCCCACAGCACGCCAATGCCCGCCAGCAGGCGCCAGGCGATGGATTTGAACAGGCTCATGGTTGCCCCCGGTCCAGCCAGATGCTGGTGAAGAACGGTACGTTGTGGGAGGTATCGAAAATCACGCCCTGGACCTGCCGGCCATACGCGGTGAGCACCTGGCTTTCCACCGAAGGCACCGCCGGGACGGTTTCGGTCAGGCGCTTTTGCGCCTCGCCATAGAGCGCCTGCAATTGCACCGGGTCGCGGGATTGGCGGGCGGCGCTGAGCACGCGATCCAGTTCGGCATCACGGAAGCGCCCGACGTTCTGGCCGATGATCTTGTCGGTGCTGATGGCCTGGCTGTGATAGAGCACAAACAGGCCATCGGGTGTGTTGGTGTGCCAGTAACCGCCCGCCAGCGCCTGGAACTTCCCGGCGTAGCGTTTCTCGGTCACGCGGGTCAGCGGCAGCATTTCGATGGGCATCTCGAAGCCGACTTTTTTCAGGTCGGCCTGGATGGCCACCGAAACGCTGGCGGGAAACGCCGGGTTGTCATAGGACAGCATCGTTGCATTCAGGCGCTGCCCGTCCTTGGTTCGATAGCCCTGGGCATCGCGCCCGGTCCAGCCGGCCTCGTCCAGCAGCGCATTGGCGGCTTTCACGTCGTAGGCCAGGGCGTCGTTGTTGGGTTGATAAAACCGGGTGTTGGCCGCCAGGAAATCCGCCTTGGCGATGTATTCGCCGAAGCCGGAAATCCACGCCAACCCTTCGCGGTCAATGGCCTTGGCCACTGCGCGACGCACCCGTACATCGTCGAACGGTGGCTGCTCGACGTTGAAGGTCATGCTGCGGCTCGGGTTTCCCTTGCGAATCCGGCTGCGCATCACCAGGTTCGGGTTGGCGCGGATGGCGGCGGCATTCTGGGCCGGTGCATCAAGCGCGAAATCCGACTGGCCGGACTCTAGCGCCGTGAAGCGGATCATGGCTTCGGGGACGTAGCTCAGTTCGATACGGTCCAGGTAGGCCTCGCCCGCGTGGCGCGTCACCGGTGGCGCCCAGTTATAGCCGGGGCGCTTGATGAACACCGCGCCCTGGTCACGGGTGTAGCTCTGCAACGTAAACGGCCCGCTGCCGATGGGGTGCTCGGCGATGGTCTTCGGCGCCTCGCGAATCTGCCTGGGGGAGATCATGCTCAGCCAGGACTGCGCCAGCACATCCAGGAACGGCGTATAGGGTTCGCGCAAATGGGCTTCGAAGGTGTAGTCGTCGATGACCTTGCCATCCAGGTACGGCGCGATATAGGCCGCGGCCAGTGGGGACTTGGTCGCCGGGTCGCGCATGTGTTCCAGGTTGGTTTGCAGCGCCTGGGCATTGAATTTCTCGCCGTCGCTGAAGGTCACGTCGTCGCGCAGGTGAAAGGTGTAGGTCTTGCCGTCGTCGGAGATGTCCCAGGAGCGGGCCAGCCACGGGCTGATATTGCCCTGCTCGTCCTGGTACACCAGGCAATCGAAGAGAATCCGGCCCATCCACTGGATGTTGCCGTTAGACAGTGCATGAACATCGAAACTGCCGGCGTCGGAGGCGGCTGAGACGCGCAAAGTTCCGCCACTGCGCCCCGGTGACGACTCATGAAAGTCCGTCGCCGAATAAGTCACTACACCGTTGGTGACCGTGCCATCAGCCGCAGACGTTTCATGTTTCGGTGCCGCAGCCGGTGAGCAGGCATTGACTGCCAGGCACAGTGAAATAACCGCCGAAAGTTTCAGGATGGTTGTCAATGACACTTCCTTAGAGGAACTCGATGAACACTGAAAGTTTGCAATTACGGGGTGTAATGCAGTGAGCATGCCAGTCTTCAAGAAACGCCATATTGACCACAAAACCAGCGCAAAACCCTTGTAAAACGGGGCGAACACTGCCAAACACTTATATGGTTATACCCGTTATACACCCCGGGATTGTTGGTAGCCTTACACACTGCTTATCAACTGTTGCGTTCGCGACAGCTGCAGCAATCCCAGCCATTAAAGTTGACTGTTGAGAATCAAACACCGATTCAAAACAAAGTATCCCGCAGAACACTTAACCTTAACTAAGCGCCCGTATTCCTTGGCCAATAGTCTTGGCATAGAAACTGCTCAGAGCGAAACAGGCATGACTATTCGAATAGAAAGCTGGGGCTCTTTTATCTATTCACAAGGAACACGCTTAATGGATCCAATCTTTCGGGGAGAGTTGCAAAAGTTGACACTTGCCGTGCGGCAAGCAACTTGGCTGGCGATGGTGGGGCTGGGCTCAGCCCTGGTTTTTTCCGCCAGTGTGCAGGCAGATGATGAGGTCACACCGACGACCGGAACACGGCTAAAGACGGTGACAGTAGAGGCACAAAAAATCACGCCCGTTGAGGCAGCCAAAAGTCAGCTGTCCGAAGTGCCAGGCGGCACCAGCGTGGTCGACAGCGAACAGGTGGCCAAGGGACGCACCGCCACCTTGCAGGACACCCTCGCCTATCAGCCGGGGGTGTTCGTGCAGTCCACCGGCGGCAACGACGCGGCCAAGATCTCCATCCGTGGCTCGGGCGCCAACACCTCGCCGGGGTATTTCCGTGAGGGCATCAAGTTCCTGTTCGACGGCCTGCCGATCACCGGCCCGGGCGGCACACCCTATGAATTCCTCAACGGCTCGGGGGTGAACTACACCGAAATCCTGCGGGGTGCCAACGCCTTCCAGTACGGCGCGCTGAGCCTTGGCGGCGCCATCAACTTCGTCAACCAGACCGGCTACACCGCACCCGGCCTGCGGGTGCGGGCGGAAACCGGGAGCTACGGCTACAACAAGCAAAGCCTGAGCGTCGGCGGCGTCGAGGGTGCGTTCGATTACTACCTGAATGCCGACAACTACCGCAGCGACGGCTACCGCGACTACAGCCTGTCGAAGAGCCAGGGCGTGGTGGCCAACTTTGGCTACCGCTTCAGCCCGCAACTCGAAACCCGGGTGATGCTGCGTTACCGCGACGAGTTCCACAACGACCCGAGCGCCACCACCCTGGATGCGGTCAAGCACCATTCCGACCGTGCCAGTGCCACCGCCGAAAGCAGCGGCGCCGGCAGCCGTCGCCCCGGCAGCGTATGGCTGGGCAGCAAGACCACCTACACCTTTGAGGACGACGCCACCCTGTCGGTGGGTTTCGTCTACTACCAGTACGCCCACAACAACAGCCCGAACAGCCCGAGCAACCCCAGCTACTGGGACTGGCATGACCTGAGCGCGGTGATCAACTACGACCGCCGCGACACCCTGTTCGGCCACGAAAGCCGCTCCAGCCTGGCCTTCACCTCCACCGAGCACCTCAAGGGCCAGGTCGACTCCACCTTCGCCAACAAACAGACGCGCAAGTTCGTCGACTACAGCTCCTCGTTCGATCACGTGTTCTCCGTGGGCAACGACCTGGAACTGGTAGACGGCCTGTGGCTGACCAGTGGCGTCTCGGCGATCAACGTGCGCCGCCATGCCGACGTCAAGGAAGCCCTGGTGGCCAACACCACCACCTACCCGAGCGACGTGACCTACGACAACTGGAGCCTGGCACCGCGAGTGGGCGTGCGTTACGAGTTCAACCCACAACTGCAAGTGTTTGCCAACGTCAGCCGCTCCGTCGACCCACCGGCGTCGTGGGAATACTCCGGCTCCGGGCCGACCACGCCGTACGTACGGCCGCTGGTGGAACAGAAAGCCAATACCGTGGAAGTCGGGATCAAGGGTTCATCGGGCATCTTCGACGGCAGCCTGGCGCTCTACCGCTCGTGGGTGAAAAATGAATTGCTCAACGTACAGATCATCCCGGCCACCTCCACGGCTGCTGCGGTCACCGGTGCATTCAACGCCACGCCGACGATCCACCAAGGGATCGAGGCCGGCTTGAATACACGCCTGTGGGAAAACACCTCGGGTGAAAAAATCACCCTGCGCCAGGTGTACACCTATAACGACTTCTACTACCGCCACGACCCGACCTTCGGCGACAACCAACTGCCGGGGATTCCGAAGCATATCTATCAGGGCGAAGTGCAGTATCAGCACCCGGCGGGCTTCTATACCGGGGTGAATGTGCAATCGGCTTCGCGTACGGCGGTGGACTATGCGAACAGCTTCTATGCGCCCTCCTACACAATCTTCGGGGCGAACGTGGGGTATGAAACGCCGAGCAAGGACTGGAAGGTATCGCTGGATTTGAAGAACCTGACCAATCAGAAATACGTGACGGCGGTGCAGCCGTTGTATGACGCGAAGGGGCAGGATACGGCATCGTTGTATCCAGGGGATGGGATTGGGGCTTATGTGGCGGTGGAAATGCGCTATTGAGTCAGCGCATAACCTTAGCTGTCGATGTTCTTATTCCTCACGCCCGGCGATGGGTAAATTGTTAGCCACGTATCTCATTGAGGAAGTGGCTAATGTCTGAGTCTCGATCCGAGCCTGTGGTGTGGATTGCCGGTGTGGGTGCCGTGGCCGGCCTGGGAGCGGCGCTGGCGCGACGCTTCGCGCGGGAGGGTTTGCAGGTGGCCGTCAGCGGCAGGAGCCCGGACAAGTTGCAGGCTGTGGTCGAGGGCATCCGTGCGCTCGGCGGGGAAGCGGTGGCTATCGTGGCGGACTCGGGAATCGAGTCCGAGGTGATCGCCGCCAGCCAGCAGATCAGCCAGTTGGGCCCCCTCAAGGCCGCGATCTTCAATGTCGGCAACTCCGTCGCAGCGCCCACCCTGGAGTTGAGCGCGCAGTTGTTCGAGCAGACCTGGCGGGCATCGACCCTGGGTGGCTTCCTGTTTGCCCGCGAGGCCACCCGCTTGCTGCTCGCCAGTGGTGGCGGCAGCCTGTTGTTCACCGGGGCTACCGCTTCATTGCGAGGCAAGCCACCGTTCGCCGCCTTTGCTGCCGCGAAGGCGGGACTGCGCTCACTGAGCCAGTCATTTGCCCGCGAGTTCGGGCCACAAAACGTGCACGTCGCCCATGTGGTCATCGATGGCGCCATCGACGGTGAGCGCGTGCAAAGCCGGGCACCGGATTACCTGGCGCGACTGGGGGAAGACGGTGCGCTGAAACTCGAAGACATCGCCGACGCCTATTGGTACCTGCACACCCAACCGCGCAGCGCCTGGACCCAGGAACTGGACCTGCGGCCCTTCAAGGAACCCTTCTGAAAACCGCCTCACGCCTGGAGGATTGTTCATGGGAACTCATCAGACTCATCTCGCCCCGCCATCGGTCATCGGCGAACTCAACTACCTGCTGGACACCGGCGAGCGACCGGTGAACTACACCTTCCCGCAGCCAGACGGCACACCCAAGCGCAACGGCGTGCTGGACCCCACCCAAGTGAGTATTCACAACGCCCGGTTGCTCGACGAACCGGCTTATCTGGATCGCAACGGTTTCGAAAGGATCGACCACACCAGCTCGGTGCCTGACCTGGAAAACGATGATCAGGTCCGTGAACACTACTATCCGGAAACCGAAGCATTGCTCAAGCAACAGACCGGTGCGGTGAAAGTGGTGATCTTCGACCACACCATCCGGGTAGACGAGCACGGACGCGAGGACCGCGGGCTGCGTGAGCCGGTGCGGTACGTGCATAACGACCAGACCGAGCGCTCGGCGATTCGCAGGGTACGTGATCATTTGCCTGCGGATGAGGCTGAACAGCGGCTGCTGGAGCGGTTTGCGATTATTAACGTCTGGCGGCCGATTGGTGCGCCGGTCCTGAGTACCCCACTCGCCCTGTGCGATGCGCAAAGCATGGCCGAGAGCGACTTGCTGCCCAGCGACCTGGTGTATCCGGACAAGGTTGGCGAGACTTTTTCGGTCAAGGCCAATCCCGCACATCGCTGGTATTACTACCCGCAGTTGCGGCCGGATGAAGTGCTGCTGTTGAAGATCCATGACTCGCGTGGCGATGTTGCAAGGCGCAGCGCACATACGGCGTTTGATGACCCGACTACGCCGGTGGATGCACCGCCAAGGAGGAGTATCGAGGTGCGGGCGTTGGTGTTTTTTGGGAATGCAGGGAAATAAAAAAGGCCGCGAGATAAATCTCGCGGCCTTTTTAAATTATATGGTCGGGACGGAGTGATTCGAACACTCGACCCCTAGCACCCCATCTCCTTTTTCATACTTCTTGATAGCTTCCAAAATTTTACTCTGGATTTTTCTAAGCTAGTATTTACTTGAGCTCCAGCGGTGTTCTGCTCTACGAGAGTCCAGSAACGTCCATCAAGAGCCGACGTTTTTGTGGGGGTAAAAGTAGGGGGAGTCCATTTCATGGCCAAAATCACCATCAAAGAACTYGAGTCGCTGACCGCCAATGATGCCGGCCGGATCCTCCGGGAGGATGGCAATCTCGCGGGTCGAATTTCCSTGCGTAAGGACGGYGTGTCGGTCAGCTTTTTCTATCGCTATCGGTGGGGCGACCAGAACAAAGAATACGCCTGCGGGTCCTGGCCACGCAAATCCCTGACAGACATCCGCAAGGCGCGTAATCAGGCCAGGGCGCTCATTGATGAGCAGATCAATCCCAACGAGCAAAAGAAAACCGCCAAGGCACAAGCATACGCAGCAGCTAACGTAGAGGCTGAACTAGTAAAAACGACGAAGGTGAAAACGCTGACCGTCCAGGATCTGGCCAAGGCGTGGCTGTTGGATGGCGTGGCGCGCAAAGATGGCAATGCTGAATTGCAGCGCCGTTTTAACAAGGACCTTTTTCCGGCACTCGGCAAGACCGCGGTGAGCAGCGTCTCCGAACACGATGTTCGGGCACTGATCCGGGCCGTGGTCAACCGCGGCGCTCACCGGCAAGCCATCAGCTTCTTCGCCGACCTCAATCAAATGTTCAGTTGGGCCAGAAAGCGCCAACCTTGGCGGGCGTTACTGGTCGAGGGCGATCCGACGGAACTGGTCGACATCTCCCCCTTGATCCCTGCCGACTACGAAGCGGAAAGAAGCCGCATCCTYTCMCCGGCTGAGCTGTTGGAAYTGCACAACCGCTTCCAGCAAATGACYGCCGATTACGACGCCCTCCCCGCGGGCCAAAAATACGACGGCATTCGWCCGCTAAAGAAGGAAACGCAGCTCGCGCTCTGGATCAGCCTGGGCACGCTGTGCCGGGTTGGTGAGTTGCTGCAGGCTGAATGGAAAAATATCGATCTGGAGCGGCAAACGTGGTTCCTCCCGAGCGAAAACGTCAAAGGCACCCGTGGCAAGAAACAAGACCACCATGTCTTCCTCTCCCCCTTCGCCCTGCATTTCTTTCAGGAACTCAAGACCCTCACGGGACATTCCCAATGGTGCTTTCCGAACAAGCTCGATGATGGGCATGTGGACGTAAAAGTGGTGAGTAAACAGGTCGGCGATCGCCAGGCGCGGTTCAAAAACCGCAAGGCCCTCTCCAGACGGCGTCATGACGATACGCTGGTCCTTGCCGACGGCCAGAACGGTGACTGGACACCGCATGACCTACGCCGTACAGGCGCGACCATGATGCAGGCCTTGGGTATCAGCCTGGACGTCATCGATCGCTGCCAAAACCATGTGCTAGCCGGCTCCCGAGTGAGGCGCCACTACCTGCATCACGACTATGCCGAAGAGAAGAAACGCGCCTGGAACCTGCTGGGCGATCGGCTCGGTGCGGTGTTGTCCTCAACCTACGAGCACACACCGACCGAGTCGATGATGTCTTTTCCAGCCTACACCGCCACTGAATCCTTGCCGCCTTCTTAAGAAGGATTCTTTAGTGCTGAGTCCTCATAGCTTCGTAGACATCTACGAGCGATTTCTTCAGCTCGATTTCAACCCGTCATGATCGGCAGTAATCGGCCGATTCTGTTGAAAAAGTAGCTCCCCTGTCTGGCCTGCGGCAAAATCTCTGCATTGGCCAGCAGGGGAAGCACACAGCATGATGGGACAGTTACGGTACCGCGCCAATACTGGCCTGGATGGTGGAAGAAAAAAACATCGAGCCGCATGTGCCAGTGTGGGACAAAACCGAGCGCAAGAACGACAGCTTCTCGAGTAACGATTTCTACTGGAATGAAGAGGCTGAGGAATACCGCTGCCCGGACGGCAACGCATTGCGTAGCGAATGGCGAGCCTTTAAGAACGAGCGTTCGCACGTAACAAAAGCCAACACCACGATTATGAAAAGCCTCTGAGACTGATTCAACCGCCAGAAAAAGGCCCTTGAAATTGATGTGGTGCAACCCATATTCGAGATCGGTCTGAGAGGAGGGGTGACCTGCCGAGTGCGGCGTCCCACCGATAGACACTGTCCATGAGCATTTGCATGAGCACTCGAGGATTCCCCTGCAAGGATTGAGATTGTATCGTTCGCGATTCGACACCAGACTGCTTTTTTGCACTGCTCAGAGTGGTACCCAAAATCGTATCGGATGTGGAGACGAGTCGTGTCAAAGCTTCATTCTGAAAAGCGTGAGAGCAACTCGACGCTTAAAAATTTCAGGCTTCAGTGGGCACTGATGAGTGCATACGAGCGTTTCGAACAAGTGGTCGTTCTTGCGCTAAGTCTCATCATTGCGTCTGTAATCATAATGGCGTTGCTACGGCTCTGCCGAAGGGTGTTGCCGCTCCTAATTGATGGTGCGCTGGATCCTTTAGACCACAATGTTTTTCAGGCCCTTTTCGGCTCAATGTTCACCGTGCTCATTGCTCTTGAGTTCAAGCACTCAATTGTTCGTCCGGCGCTAAGGCGCGACAGCATCGTTCAAGTTCGGACGGTGCTGTTGATAGCGTTGCTAGCGCTCAGTAGGAAGTTCGTCATTTTGGATTCAGCAACCACACCTGCGCTTACTATTGCCGCGTTAGGCTTCGCTACGTTGGTGCTCGGAGTCGTCTGCTGGCTATTGAGAGAACGTGAGGAGGGACGCAGCGAGGAAATGAGCACTCCCCCTCAAAATCATACCTGAGTGCTCGAGCCCATTCCGGAGCCAACTGTGCTCAGTAGTGACGGATGATATGAGCAAGCGATGACGCCGGCGTACCTCATCCTTTTTAAACTCATTAGGAGGACGGTGGTCAACCGATCACATATCGAAGATGCGCTCAATGGCGTTAAGAGGAACGAATGGAAAACTACCACATTACTAAGGCTGACAAGAACTGGACACTACTCAAGGAAGGGTCGATAGCTGCCGTTGTCGACCGGTTGAATCCACAGCCAAGAGCGGTCATACCCCGTGTAGCAGCTGTCAGGACTGCATAGTCGATCATCCAATTTTGGTCTATGGCAACCACAAACGAGGCCAAGTGCATACTCGTCCTCGCCTCATCCTGCGCTCACGCAAGCGCACGGCGAGTGCCCCATGCTCTCTTCCTCGCACTCTGACTACAGGGTAGCTGGCGCACTCAAAGCATACACCCAAGCAAGGCAGCATTCTGCTGGAGCACCGGCAGGCATTGATCGCGTAATTCCTGAAGGGTCAAACGTGCGGTAAATGTGCTGACACTCATGGCGGCGACCACTTTACCTTGGGCATTTCTCACCGGCACCGCCATTGAACGCATCCCCAGCTCGAGCTCTTCATCGGTAAAAGCAAACCCTTCGATCCGTGCCTGCTCGATCCTGTCCATGATCACTTTCGGGTCGACGATCATGTGAGCCGTGGTCGGTGACGGAGGATTAGTCAGGTAGCGGCGGATTTCTTCGTCGCTCGACCCCGCCAACAAGACCTGCCCCGTTGCCGAGCCATAGGCCGGTAGACGTGCACCAAGGCGTACGCCGGTAGTCACGACTTTTGCCGTCTCGGCACGGGCGATGAATACCGACCAGCCATCTTCGAATACTGCCAAGGAAATCGATTCCCCGAGCGCTTCACGGGCCGACGCCAAATATGGCTGCGCCAGTTGCGGTAACGGCGCTGCATCCAGATACGCCGCACCGAGTCGCAAGAACCGAGGCGTAGGTCTGAAGTGCTTGCCGTCATGGGTCAGATAGCCCAGATCCACCAGAGTAAGCAGGCATCGGCGGGCAGCGGCACGGGTGGTGTCGGTCAGTGCCGCCGCGTCCGATACCGTCAACCGCGAGTGCTCCAAACCGAACACTTCGATGATTGCCAGGCCCTTTGCTAGGCCCGACATACCTTCCGGCGCGCGCACAGCTACGCCATCAGCGGACGTATTTTTCTTGACAACCATAATTGTCCAACGCTCTAATTGTTCGAGAAATGAAACAATGTTCGCTATTCGAACAAAAATAAAACCTCATGTCAACCATGTGCTTGTCGGAAAGAACATTTTTCTGCAGCCATGAGGACCTGATCCGGGAGAAAAAATGAACATCATTACTGATCGAGTACCTGAAAACCCGCTGTGGCCCGATGGATTGACCCGTGTGCCCTACTGGGCTTTTCAGAGCGCTGCTGTGTACAAGGATGAACAGACGCGGCTGTTCCAGGGGCCTCACTGGAATTATCTGTGCCTCGAGGCTGAGATTCCCGAGCCCGGCGACTTTAAGACCAGTTTCATTGGCGAGACCTCGATTGTCGTGACCCGCGACAGCGACGGCGAACTTTACGCCTTCGAGAATCGCTGCGCGCATCGTGGCGCCCTCCTTGCCCTGGAGGACAGTGGTAAAGCCAAAGACTTCACCTGCGTGTATCACGCCTGGAGTTACAACCTGCAAGGCGATCTGACCGGCATCGCTTTCAAAGATGGCATCAAGGGCAATGGCGGCATGGCGCCTTCGTTCTGCATGGAACAACACGGCCCGCGCAAGCTGCGCGTAGCGACTGTCCACGGCCTGGTGTTCGGCAGCTTCAGCGATGACGTGCCCGATATCGAAGAGTACCTGGGCGAGGAAATCCTCAGCCGTATTGAACGCGTTCTCGGCGGACGCAAGCCAGTGGTTCTGGGCCGCTTCACCCAGATGCTGCCCAACAACTGGAAGTTGTACATCGAGAACGTCAAAGACTCGTACCACGCCAGTATCCTGCATCTGTTTTTCACCACCTTCGAGATCAACCGCCTGTCCCAGCGCGGTGCGATCATCGTTGATGAGAGCGGCGGACATCACGTCAGCTACTCGGCCATCGACCGTGAAGCCGAACGTCAGGCCGAGCGCGATGCCTCCTATGCAGAACAAAGCATCCGCTCCGACAGCGCCTATCAGTTGCAGGATCCCTCTTTGCTCGAAGGCTTCAGTGAAGTCGGTGATGACGTCACGCTGCAAATCCTGTCGATCTTCCCCTGCTTCGTACTGCAACAGATCCAGAATTCAGTCGCCGTCCGCCAAGTGCTGCCACGGGGCGTGGAAACGACTCAGCTCAACTGGACCTACCTGGGCTTTGAAGACGACACGCACGAACAACGACTGACGCGTCTGAAGCAGGCCAACCTTGTCGGTCCCGCTGGCTATATCTCCATGGAAGATGGTTGCGTAGGCGGCTTTGTCCAGCGTGGCATCGCTGGCGCCTCCAATCACAGCGCGGTGCTGGAAATGGGCGGGACTGACGCCGAATCGAGTGATAGCCGGATTACCGAAGCGTCTATCCGCGGTTTCTGGAAGGCCTATCGCGCAGCCATGGATCTATGAAGAGGGAATCATTCGTGACACATAATATTTTTGCACTGATCAGCCAGTCACAAGCTCTATATGCCCGCTGCATCGATGAAGGCCCGCTTGAAGCATGGCCGGAGTTTTTCCTGGAGAAGTGCCTGTATACCGTTACCACTGCCGATAACTACCGACAAGGATTGCCCGCCGGCATGATTTGGGCCGACAACCGCGGAATGTTGATTGACCGGGTATCCGCCTTGCGCGACGCCAATATCTACGAGCGGCACAGCTACCGCCATATGCTCAATCAGCCGGTGATCCTGGAATACAGCGGCAACCTGGTGCGCAGCGAGACTGCATTCCTGGTGCTGCGCATCATGCGCGACGGCACGACCGAGAACTTCGTCTCCGGCCGCTATATCGATTGCTACCGGGTCGACGGCGAAACAGCCATGTTGGCTGAACGAACCGTGGTGTGCGACAGCTCACGCATCGACACGCTGCTGGCGCTGCCGCTATGAGGCTGCCGGCATCGCGAATCCTCTTGAGCATCGGCGACCCCAACGGCATCGGCCCGGAAATCGCTGTCAAAGCCGTCGCGGCTCTGCAGAACGAACCCGAGTTGAATCCGGTTATCGTCGGCGATCGGTTTGTCGTCGAAGCCTATGCGCAGGACGTTGGCCTGCGAGTCAAAGAGACTGACGGCACCGCACCGGCAGAAGCGGGAGTGATCCACATGCTGCCCGTACATAGTCTGGCATCCGAGGCTTTCGTGCCTGGGCAAGTGAATGCCTCGGCAGGTGCTGCCACGGTGGATTATTTGTCTGCCGCAGTGATGGGTCTGAGCCTGGGCCGGGCACGCGCCATTGTCGCGTGCCCGCATTCCGAGACGGCGATCAATGCCGCCGGCATCGATTTTTCCGGTTACCCAAACCTGCTGGCCAAACTGGTAGGCGTCGAGTCCGACCGTGTGTTTCTGATGCTGATCGGTGCGGGGATGCGGATCGTCCACGTCACCTTGCACGAGCGCCTGGCCGATTCACTGGCCAGGCTGACGCCCGAGCTGGTGGTGGCCGCAGGTCATGCAGCAGTTTCTGCACTCCACGCGCTGGGCATCAATGCTCCGCGCATTGGCGTCTTCGGCATCAATCCTCATGCGGGTGAAAACGGCCTGTTCGGTCAGGACGATCAGCAGATAACTGTCCCGGCCGTCGAGCGCCTGCGGCAGGCGGGTATCGATGCCCATGGGCCGGTCGGCGCCGATCTGATGCTCGGCCAAAATGGCTTTGACGCCTTTATTGCCATGTATCACGACCAGGGTCACATCCCGATCAAACTGCTGGCCGGGCGTACCGCTTCGGCGTTGTCCATCGGCGCCGGCCTGATCTTTTCCAGCGTGGGTCACGGCTCGGCTTTCGATATCGCCGGTAAAAACCTCGCCGATCCCGAAGCAGTGATCCGCGCGTTGCGCCTGGTAGGTGGTGCGGCTCTTTCCAGCCAGGAGGTTTTGGCATGACGTTCGACGTAACAGTCTCTGGAACGGACATCGTCTTTCCCTGCGAGCCCGACGAGACAGTGCTGGATGCTGCCGAGCGGGCGGGGTTTTCGATCCCCTACTCCTGCCGCAAGGGCGTGTGCTCGACCTGCGAAGGCGGCTTGATCGCCGGGGAATTGCAAGTACGCGGACAAGGGCTCGCACGCGGGCCTGCCACGGGGGTGCTGCTGTGTCAGGCGCGTCCGTGCTCGCCGGTGAAAATCGCCCCCAAACGCATCGTTCAACGCGCGGCGCCGGTACGCAAGGTCATTACCACCAAGGTCCATCGCCTCACCCGCCCCAACGCCGATGTCGTGGTTCTGCACCTACGCTTCCCTTCGGGTGTGCGCGCCAAATTCCAGGCCGGTCAATACCTGAAAGTGTTGATGGAGGATGGCGACAGCCGTAACTACTCCATGGCCAATGCGCCGCATGAGAGCGATGGCGTGCAACTGCATATTCGCCATGTTCCTGGAGGGCGCTTTTCCGAGGGCGTGTTGGCGGGATTGGAAAAAGGCGACACGCTCAACGTCGAGCTGCCCTATGGCGAATTTTCACTGGACGAAGAGGTCGACCATCCGGTCATCCTGCTGGGCACCGGTACGGGCATGGCGCCGCTCAAGTCCATCATCGAAGACCAGATCAAACGCGGTGGCTCAAGACCCATGCACCTGTTCTGGGGGGCACGCAACAGCGACGACCTGTACCTCGGCGACCTACCGGCACTATGGTCCAGGCGCCTGCCCGGGTTCAGCTTCACCCCGGTGCTTTCCGAGCCCGAGCCAGGCTGGTCCGGCCGTACCGGTTGGGTGCACCGCGCAGTTCTCGAGGATTACCCCGACCTGGGTGCCTATCAAGTGTATGCCTGCGGTAATCCGGTCATGACAACCGCGGCGCTCAATGACCTGACTGCCGAAGGCCAGTTGTCGCCTGACGCATTCTTCTGCGACGCATTTGTACCCTCTGGAGAGATCCAACCGCCTTCATAGGCGGTTATTTCTCCGCCTGCGTGTGCACGCAATAAAAACAAAAAAGGCCAAAATGGCCATGAGGAAAAACCATGTTGCCCGAATCAAAGCCCTTGCAGCTTCCGCAGTTCGTGGATGAACGACCCGTAAGTCCGTTTCAGTACTTGGTCATCATCCTGTGCGGCCTTGTCATGTTCCTCGATGGATTCGATACCCAGGCCATTAGTTACATGGCGCCTTATATAGCCAGTGAATGGAACCTGCCCAGGCATATGCTGGGACCGATATTTTCTTCGTCGCTCGCTGGTTTGATGATCGGCTATCTGGTGCTTACCCCACTGTCCGAACGCTTTGGACATAAGAAAGCAATCATCGTCAGCACCATTGTCTTCAGCATTTGCACCTTGGCATCGGTATGGGCCGACAACGTGACCGAGCTGATGATCCTGCGCTTTATCACCGGGGTCGGCCTGGGCGCCGCAGCCCCAAGTGCGATCGCCATGACCGGCGAATACAGCCCCAAACGCTTTCGTGCAACCTTTGTTCTGGCTATTTACTGCGGTTTCTCCCTCGGATTTATCGCGGCGGGCCTGGCGGCGAACTGGTTCATCCCCCACTACGGCTGGCGCTCGATGTTCTGGATCGGAGCCCTGGCGCCGTTGATGCTGGTACCCGTACTGATTCGTTTCCTGCCGGAATCCATGGTGTTCATGATCCATCGCAAGGTGACAGCCGAACGAATCCTGAAAATTTTCCGAAAAATAGACCCAACCATTGCACGACAGGAGAAGCCGACATTCATCGTCGACGCTCTCGAGCAAGGGCAAGGGCAACGTGGAGCACTCGCCAGTCTGTTCACCCGTGATCGGGTATTGGGCACCGTACTGTTATGGCTGGTGTTCGCGATTAACCTGGGTGAGTTCTACGCCTTGCAAAGCTGGTTGCCATCGATCATGACGGGGCTCAACTACCCAATGAGCACCGTGGTGATGGCTACCACACTGACCACCGTGGGCGGTATCGCGGCTGCGTTCATTACCGGCCCCTCCATGGACCGGTTGGGCGCCTACAAAACCCTGGGCATTCTTTATCTCGTCGGATTCGTGTGCGTGGCATTGACCGGTCTGGCGTTCAAAAGCCCGCTGTGGATGCTGTTGACCGCCAACTTCCTCGCAGGCTGCTGCATCAGCGGCGGGCAAAAAAGCCTCATCGCCCTGGCGGCGGTTTTCTACCCGGCGCCGATACGTTCGACCGGAGTCGGTTGGGCATTGGGCATCGGGCGGATCGGCGGGATTACTGGCCCCATCGTGGTCGGCGCAGCCTTGGGTATGGGCTGGTCACCCTCGGCGGTTTTCTATGCCATGGCCGTGCCGATGTTGATCGCCGGGTTACTCGTCCTGTTTCTCGGTCGACGATACGGCAGCAGCACGCTTTAAAACACGAGCGGTACTACTCGACAACTTCAATGAAAGCTCACCAAGGGATGAATAAGGATTTACGTCCCTTGAAATCAACCCACTCTTTATTCAACGCAAACGCAGAGCGCTTCTTTCCAAAGCAGCGAAACGTTTAAACCGGAACAACATCGACGCGAATTCAACTTCATGTTGAGGCATCCCCGCGCGTGTCTACCTGCCCTACGAACAATAAAAACAGGAGTCATCTGATGTCCAGCACAACACTGAAGCGTTACTCGTTCCACCTGCCGATCATTATGGCCCTCGGCCAAACGGTCCTGTCGACCGCTCAGGCCCAAGAGATTCAGTCCACGCCTCCCTCGCCCCTTGAGGTATCCCGCCCTTTGCGTCCGGGACCTGCGCGCTGGGTGGAGGATTATCGCTTTCTCGATAACCCGGCAAAACGCACGGACCCGTTCGATGCATTACGTTTTCAGCGCCTGTCGGACTCTGCCTGGCTGCAGACCGGAGCGGAACTGCGTTATCGCGCCGATGCGGCGGACCAACCGGTGTTCGGCCTGCGCGGAGTAAAGGACGACTCTTATTTAATGCAACGTGCGCAAGTACATGTCGACCTGCACTTATTCGACGACAGCCTGCGCACCTTTATCCAATTACAAAATACTCGGACATGGGGTAAGGACTTGCCCAGTCCTTCCGATCAGAGCCGTAATGAAATACAACAGGCCTTTATCGACGGCAATCTTCATTACCAGAGCGGCACATTGACAACGCGGGTCGGTCGGCAGGAGATGGCTTACGGTAATCAGGTACTGGTGACCTATCGCGAAATCCCCAACATACGGCAGTCGTTTGATGGTGTGCGCCTGAGCTGGATTGCTAAGGATGGTTACAAGCTGGACGCGTTCGCCACCAGACCCGTGGTTAGCAGAGACAATGGCTCGTTCAACGACACAAGCAATCATCAGCAAAAGTTCTACGGGCTCTATGGCACCCTGCCCCTGTCCAGCGTATTGAAAGCCGATCTGTACGCCTTTGGCCTGGAAACAGAGCAGCGCAAGCTCGACGGTTTTACCGGAGAGGACAATCGCTACACCTTCGGCACGCGATTGTTCGGCACATGGAATAAATTCGACTGGAGCTGGGATCTGATGAAGCAGGTGGGCCATATGGCCAGCGCCGACATCAACGCCTGGGCGGTTTCCAGCGATAGCGGTTATACCTTTGCGGGTCCCTGGAAAGCGCGTCTGGGTTTGCGTGTCGATGCCGCGAGCGGTGATAAGGATGGCGATCACAAGGCTGGTACTTTCGATCCATTGTTTCCCAAGAACGCCTTCTACGGTCAGGCCAGCCTGACAACGTTGTCGAACATCATTCTGGTAGGCCCGACACTCAGGTTCTCTCCCTTCAACAAGTTCCGTTTCGAACCGGGCGTATTTGCTGCCTGGCGAGAAAGCAACGATGACGGCGTCTATTTGCCAGGCATGACCACAGTCCCCGGAACAACCACCAGCAGCGGAAAACGCTTGGGCACCCTGTATCAGGCCAACGCCAATTGGACGCCGACCGCTAACGTTTCCGTTGACCTCGACTATTTGTTCTACGACATCGGTTCGGCGATCAAAAGCGCCGGCGGCAACAACTCGCAAATACTGGTGCTGCGCTCCACGTTTCGCTTTTAGGCATCAAGAACATCCGGCAGGAACGCTGCTCGGCAATTCATTAAATTTGCCGTCGACAAAGACGTTGACTGTGCGCACCAGATTGATATCGGTGAATCGTCGAGGCTTTCCGACAGTAAGGTGCTTTGGCCTCGATATTCACCTTGAATACAAGTGTTTTAATGCATCACCCTAAAATCCATCTGATACGGTGTTTTTTCGATCACCTGAGCCTTTTTCGTCAACCAACAGTCTATAAAGTGCATGCCCGATGTTCTTTCAAACAACAAAAAGCAGCCAACTAGTTTTGGCTCTTGGGCGCACTGACGCGCTCAAGAATTTAGACCATCCCAGGATCAACAATAGAACCCTGTTTATCAGAAAGAAACGGGACAAATAACTATTCACTTGATTTGGAGATGACCGCTGTGCGAAAGCTTGGCTTGGGCTTCCTGGTAACTGGCATTTTGGGGCAACTATCAGCACTACTATGGACCTACATGTCTACAGGACCCATTTGTCAAAATAACGTCGACAATTCGTACATCCAGCAAAAAGTGACAAAGTTCGAACAACTCATCGATGACACCGCTAATAAAGTTGTGACAGAGCTCAGTACAAAACATTCCGACGGGCTCACGTCCCTTGCGAAAAACGGGTCCCACCTACCCGATTCAACGGAGGCTGACGCCGTACAGTTTTTGGTCGAAAAGCCAGACGAAACTCCAGTACTTACGCTGCCTTCATTGCCCGCACAGGCACACAAATGGACGATTATTCTCAGCGGTCTGATCACTGTTACCGGCCTGCTCTTGGCCGTATTCGCCCGCAAAAAAACCATTGATCCGCAATGGCACGTCTTTCGCACCGTGCCAGGCTCGCTAATCACGCTGGAACGCCCGTGTTTGACGTGCGGCGGCTTCATTTCCCATACTGCAAAACCCGCTTCAGTCACGCCTTCATCCGGCTTATGGGTGATCGAAATAGCGTTGAACACACCCAACCGTCATCGCGCCACAAAAGCCATCAAGCAGCTGGAGTTGCCGGTAGCGCGTAAAGAAAACAACTTTGTCGTCATCGGCCCGTATAAACAGAAGCAGGACGCGGCTCGAGTCGTGAAAGAGTTGAGTGAAAGTCATGGCGTTAGAGGATGGATGATGGCGGGAAATTGACATAGCCCGATTTAGCGCTGCACCAACCTCAACCAAACGGCTACTTATTTTGTGACACAAGAGAGCATTCATGATTGCAAAAGAGCTTAGAGCCGAACTCGCCCTGAAAAAGTTCCTGGCCGCCAACTTATGGATCCAACTTGAACTCAGCGAGCTGAACTACAACCTCGCTGAAAACTGCGGGCTTTCGCCAGAAGAATATCGCCTGAAATTTCTGCAAGAAGCATTTGAAGCAGAAGCAGACGCTCACGACTGCGATTGCTGGGACTTCATTCTGCAGTGGGTGGCTGACACTAAGGAAGAGCTTGAGTTGATGCGTGAAGAACGCATGAAAGAGATTTATGATTTTCTGGACGATTAGTAGACCCTACAACTTTCGTAGCCTATACAAGCCGCCAGTTTCAAGATGAAAGACTAACTTCATAGGCGGGAGGGTTGCCCAATACCCCCCGCCCTCCTCTCGGTTCAAACCGCCGCATAGCAATCCACTACACGCCGATACTGGCTGGGAGAAGCTCCGATGTGTTGACGGAAAAACCGGGTGAAATGACCTTGCTCGGAGAACCCGAGGTTCTCCGACAACAGGCCCAACGTTCCACTGCGCTCACTCTCCAGCCAGGCAAAAGCCCGGCGCATACGCGCGTCGTTAAGCAGCAGGGTCGGCGTCATCCCGGTATCTTTCTTGAACAGCGCAAAGAAGTGCGCCCGCGACAGACCACAAGCCCGCGCGGCGTTGTCGATCGGGTTCGGATCATCGAGGTGCTCAAGCAACCAGGCGGTGCCACGGCGCACGCGCGCGTCCCGGAACTCACCTGAGTTCGGCGCACCCAGTAGCGACAAATGCCGCCAACTGGAAAAGTCCTCGATCAGTTCGATCAGGAAGTCGAACAGCATGAATTCCATGCGCTCTTTCGGCACGATCCCGCAGCCATGCGCTTCGGCGACCAGGATGTCGGCCAAGGTGCGATTACGACTCGACAGCTCGATACACGGCTGGGCAAAAAAGTCCGGTCGACCGCTGAGCGCCAGCGACTGCTGGGCAGTGGCCAGCCAGGCGGGCTCGATGTAGAGCGCCAGGATTACGGTGGCACCGGCACCCGGCTGCGGATCGTAGAAATGCGGCTCCCAGGCGTTGACCAGCACCGCCGTGCGATCGCTGAGCGGAACCCGCCGACCGTTGACGTTGAAGTAAGTGTCTTCGCCAGACACTTTGACCAGCACATGGCATTCGGAATGGGTGTGGGTGACCAGCGAACGATCCATATTCAGCAAGGCGACCCGGCCAAACCTGCCGTGGAAAACCCGTTGGGCAATCGACATCAGATTCCTCCGCTCGCTAGAAGCGATATTGTTTTCGGCCACAATGCAGGATTATCGCGGCGTCTATGTGTTTCTGGACCCCGGCGGTCACTCAATGGTTCAGCAACACGTGGCTGGCTACTATCGCGCGCGAAGGATTGAGGGTCTACCTCGACTTTCGCAGCCCCCACGCTCATCGGATAAACCGCCTTACAAGGCATCGCGTTCTTTCCCGTGATAAACGCGCAGGATATCGGCCACCACCGCCAGAGCGATTTCCGCCGGGGCCTTGCTGCCCAGATCGAGGCCGATGGGCATGTGCAAACGGGCAATCTGTTCATCCGTCAGACCACCGATGCGTTTGAGCCGCTCGGCGCGTTTGGCCGAGGTTGCCTGAGACCCCATGGCGCCGATGTAAAACGCTGGAGTGTGCACCGCTTCCATCAGCGCCAGATCATCGATTCGCGGATCGTGAGTCAGCGCCACCACCGCGGTCGCCGCATGGCAACCACCGGCGGCGATGAACATCGAGGGCAGCACGCGTTGCATCTCCACGCCTTCGAGCTGGATATGCAGCATCTCTTCCCGGGGGTCGCAGGCGATGACTTCGCAGCCGATGGCGCGGGCGAAACTGGCGCAGACTTCCGCGACCGGCGACAGCCCGGCCAGAATCAGTCGTAACGCCGGGCCAACACTGATGCGCACCCTTTCGTCGACGACTTGCACCCGCTCGCTGCCGTGTCCGGTGTCTGCGTCCAGGCGCAAGGCACCGTTGCTCAGCTCGACGTGACGCAGCAGACGGCGCTGGCCCAGTAACGCCGCTTGCAGACTCTCCAGGTGCGCGGTCCATTCGAGACTGGCAGCACGGTGCTCGACCAGCACGATCAGCACGCCACCACAGGGCAATCGTAGACGGTGGCGTTGCTCGACGCTGTCGCCATAACTGACGATCTGCGCCGGTTCGCGTAACTCACCGCGTGTCAGGCTTTCGAGAAACTCCTCTTCGACGCAGCCACCCGACAGCGAGCCGACGTGTTCGCCAGAGCCATTGGTCACCAGCATCGCACCCGGCGCACGCGGCGCCGAGCCATAGGTGGAGAGCACCGTGCACAGCCACTGGGCCTGCCCGGCGCGAGCCCATTGCAGTGCCTGGTCGATCACCTGAACATCAAGATGACGCATGTTTTCTGTACCTCAAGCAAAGCGTGGTGCTGCATGCAGGGTTACGTTTACGGTAACCTTCGAGCAATCTTGTTCAATCGTTGATTCAACATGTCGCCACAACAATTTTTGCAACTTGGGCCGCTGCGCCTGGAATATCGCCATCTGCCTGCGGCTGACCCATCGCGACCGACGCTGGTGCTGCTGCACGAAGGTCTCGGCAGCGCCGACCAATGGAAAGACTTCCCCCTGCGCCTGGCCCAGGCCAGCGGTTGCGGTGTGGTCACTTACAGCCGTCAGGGTTATGGGCAATCGAGCCCGGTAACCCTGCCGCGTCCGCTGAACTACCTGAGCAGCGACGGCCCTCGTGAACTGCGGCAATTGCTCGATGCCTTGCAACTGCCGCAAGTGGTCTTGCTCGGTCACAGTGACGGTGCATCCATCGTCCTCGCCTATGCCGCCGCCAACGATCCGCGCGTGTTGGGCAGCATTGCACTGGCGCCTCACGTGATTGTCGAGACCGAGAGCCTCGATGGCATTCGCCATACCACCGAGGTTTGGCATCAGGGCGAATTGCGCGAACGCCTGGCACGCCACCATGGGGCCAATGTCGACGGCGCTTTTCACGGTTGGAGCGACAGTTGGTTGCACCCGGACTTTTCCCTGGACGATCTCGAAGCGCAGTTGGCTTATATCGAAAAGCCGTTGCTGGTCATTCAGGGTCGCGAAGACCACTACGCCACACCCGAGCAACTGGAGGTCATCCAGCGACAGGTGCCTGGACCGTGCCGCTGTGTGTTGCTGGATAACTGCCGGCACTTTCCCCAGACCGAAGCGACCGAGCGGACCTTGCAATTGATCTGCGAATTCCTGGAGCGCCTCCCCGCCTGAATGCACCGAACGTGACTCAACCATCGACCACCTCATCCAGCGTTGCTACGCGCTCCGGCCGTTCGCGCCAGCGACGGACGACACCCAGTTCGATATCGAACATATCCAGCACTCGTCCCACGGTGTGATCGATCATGTCTTCCAGGCTGGTCGGCTTGGCATAGAACGCTGGCACTGGCGGCGCGATCACTGCACCGAGTTCAGCCAACTCGGTCATGCTGCGCAGGTGATTGCGGTGCAGTGGCGTCTCGCGAACCATCAGCACCAGGCGCCGGCGCTCCTTGAGCACCACGTCGGCGGCGCGGGTCAGCAGTGTTGAGGTCACGCCGCTGGCGATCTCCGACAAGCTGCGTATCGAACACGGCGCGATGATCATGCCCATGGTTTTGAACGAGCCACTGGCAATGGCCGCGCCGATGTCCTGATTGACGTAGCTGACGTCCGCAAGGGTCTTGATCCGGGACCAGGACATTTCGGTTTCATGGGCCAAAGTAATCAGCGCCGATTTGCTGACCACCAGATGGGTTTCAATCGGCGTGTCGCGCAACAGCTCCAGCAGACGCACGCCATAAACGGCGCCGGAGGCACCGGAAATTCCTACGATCAGACGCTGCGGTCGGGTATTACTGGGAGCGCTCATAGTCGCCTTCCTCTATCGGACCTTCTTTATAGAAATGGATGGTGTCGAGTGCGGTGGTCATGGTTTTGCCGATCATCTCGATGAACAGCATTGCCGCCGGGGTCAGTGGTCGACGGGCGTCGTGCACACAGACCATGCGCCGGCTGATCCCTGGCGCGGCCAGCGGATAGGCGCGCAACGCGCCTTCGTGCAATCCGCGATGCAGCACGGTTGCCGGCAGCACGCTGACCCAGTCGCTACGACGCAAGAAGTCTTCGATGACCGCCAGATCGTCCACCTCCAACTGCGGGGTGACTTCAATGCCCTGGGCGGCAAGGTGTTGGTCGATCACCCTGCGCAACCCGTGACGACGCGAGGGCAGCACCAGTTTGAACCCCGCCAGACTGGCCAACGGCAATGGCAACGCTCCGTTGAGGCGATTGGCTGCACCGGTGGCGACCAGTAACTCCTCATCGAAGATGTCGTGGCCGATCAAGTGCTCATGCTGGAAGCTTTGGTTGATGACCGCGAAATCCAGCACACCGGTCAGGACCTTCGCGATCAGTTCCTGGCTGTAGCCCGAGGTGACGCGCAGTTCGACCTGCGGGTGATGCTCGACAAAATGCGCCAGAGTGCTGGCCAACGCGTTGTTGGCGGCAGACGCGATCAGCCCTGCGCTGATGCGTCCGCCAATCTGGCCACCACGGTCGATCAGGGTCTGACGCGCCGCAAGCAGTTGGCCAAGGATCGGCATGAACAAGCGATAAGCCTGATCTCCGGCCTCGGTCGGCGCCATGCCCTTGGAGCTGCGCTCGAACAACGTCTGCCCGAGTTCTTCCTCAAGCCTGGCGATCTGCATCGACAACGCCGGTTGCACGATATTCAAGCGCTGCGCAGCCCGGGTGACGGAGCCCTCTTCGTAGAGACAGGTGAAATACTTCAGATGACGCAGCTCCATAGTCACCCTCGCGTTTGCGCTCAATTGAGCGTGCCGACGTTCTGATAAATGTGTTTGAGCTCGCTGAAATCCAGCAGCGCATCGACACCATGCAAGCGCCCCAGACCGCTCTTGCGGTAGCCACCGGTTTCCGCCTCGGCGAACAACTTGTTGTGGTCGTTGAGCCACACCGTACCGTTGCGCAGTGCCCGAGCGACACGCCAGGCGCGAGCGCCCTGCTCGGTCCAGACACTCGCGGACAGACCGAACTCGGTATGGTTGGCGCGCGCTACAGCCTCGGTTTCGTCTTCGAAGGACTCCAGTACCAGCAACGGGCCAAAAATTTCTTCCTGACAAAAGAATGCGCTGCTGTCGCGATGGGCGATCAGCGACGGCGCGAGAAATGCGCCTTTGCTCAGTTCACCCTGCGGGCGACCTCCGGCCAGCAGCACTTCGTCACAGCTGTCCAGCGCCTCGCCAATGCGCCGCTCAACGCTGTCCCGGGATTGCCAGTCGATCAGCGGTCCCATGTTCTTCGCTGGATCGAGGCCATTACCCAGGCGGATCTGCCCCAGTGCGGCGCTCAGCGCGGTTTTCATTTCGGCGAAACGGCTGGCATGCACCAGCACGCGCCGGGCGGCAGTGCATTGCTGGCCAGAGATAATGGTGGCCGCCGCCGCCAGTTTCGGCGCGATGACGGCGACGTCGGCATCTTCAAAGACCAGGCAGCAGGACTTCCCGCCCAGCTCCAGGGAGAGTTTTTTCATGGTCGCCGCGGCGTCGCGCATAATGCGCTGGCCGGTAGCGGTCGAGCCGGTGAAGCTGAGCACATCCACCCGCGGCGAAGACACCAAATGTGCGGCCCCGGCATGCCCGCTCTCGGCGAACAGATTGACCGCCCCTGCCGGTAGGCCTGGCAACGCGAACAGCGGTTCGAGCATCGCAGCGTTGAACAGCGCGGTCTGCGGCGCGGGTTTGATCACCACTGTGCAACCCGCCGCGATCGCTGGCGCCAGAGCACGCACCAGCAGCACCGCCGGGGCATTCCATGGAATGATCAACCCGGCCACCCCGGCGGGTTCGCGCAGCATGCTGGAGAACTCACCGGGCGCCACTTCGAGCATGTGCCCCGGGTTATGCCGGGCCAGGCCGGCGTAATAAAGAATCTCGGAAATCGCCCCGCCGATCTCCCCTCGGGACTGCACCAATGCCTTGCCGTTCTCGCGGGTCAGCAACTGCGCGAGTTGTTCCTGACGCGCCTTCAGACCGGCAGCCCACTCCAGCAATAGCTGCTGACGCAGGCGTGGATTCTGCGCCCATTGCGGGTCGTTGAAGGCTCGGCCAGCAGCTGCCACCGCAGCTTCAGCTTCGGCCTCGCCGCCGTCGGCAAAGCACCCGATCAGCTCACCGTTTGCCGGGTCGAGACTGTCGGTCCAGCGATCCGCAGCGGTCCATTGTCCATCGATGAAGTGTTGGCTTTGCATGAATCCTCCTTGAATCAATGGGTCACCGAACCGCCGTCGACCACAAGGGTCTGGCCGCTCATGAAATCACTGTCGGTGCTGGACAGAAACAGCAGCGCGCCGATCAGATCCTGCGGCACCGCTTCGCGTTTGATGCAGCGGCTGGCAATGTTGTTGCGCACGATATCCCCGGCCCAGGCGGCATTGGCCTGAACGTTGGCGCTCATGGTCAGGCCGGGCGCCAGGCAGTTGCAGCGGATGCCGGCGTCGCCGACTTCGCGTGCTATCGAACGTGTCAGGGCAATCACCGCGCCCTTCGACGCGACATAAGCCGCCATCATCGGCGCGCCTTTGAAAGCCGTTGCCGAGGCAATGTTGACGATCTTGCCGTAGCCCTGACGGCGCATCACCGGCATTACCGCCTTCGCACACTCGAAGGAGCCGCGCACATTGACCGCCATGATCCGGTCCCATTCCGTCGAGCTGGTCTGCTCGAAAGGTTTGAGTTCCAGGGTGGCGAACAACGCGGCGTTGTTGATCAGCACGTGCACACCGCTGAACTGCGCCACGGCTTCCTCGACCATGGCTTGCACCGCGGCACCGTCGGTCACGTCGCAAGCGATTGCCAGGGCCGTACCGCCCTTGTTGCGGATCGCAGCAGCGGTTTCGTCAGGCGCCTTCAAATCGCAAAGCACCACCTTCGCGCCCTCGGCCGCCAGGGCCTGGGCATAAGTGGCACCGATGCCTTGCGCGGCACCGGTAATGATCGCGACTTTTCCATTCAATCTGCTCATTGCGTTTTCCTTTACTTGAAGTTGCCTTGGGTTTCCGGAATCACCACGCTGCCGATCAGGTAGATCACCGACAGGCCGGCGGCGAAAATCGCCAGCACCACGGGAATCTGCGCGGGGCTGCTGCTGAACAGGGACACAAAGGTCGGCATGGTTCCGCCGAGGGCGAAACCGATGTTCCAGGACAACCCGGTGCCGCTGGCGCGCAGCTCGGTGGTGAAGCGCTCGTTGAGGAAGATCAGGATCGGCGCGATGATCGCCCCGCCCATGAAGGCGATGCCCACGCAATACAGCGCGGTTCGGCTCAGCGAGCCCGGTTCGGCGACACCGAGGAACAACATCGGCAGACCCACCAGGTTGATCACACCCAGCAGCATGAAGGTCTTCTTGCGACCGATCAGGTCACTCAAATAGCCGAAGGCCAACGCCCCGACAATCGTTGCCACCGAGCCGTACATGAGCAATTGCGATGTCTGCGTATGGGGCACGTTGGCCACCACGTTGAGCAATGTCGGCAGATAACCGCAGGCCAGGTAATACGTGGCACCGCCGCCGAACGTAATCAGCAGATTGACCAGCATCACGCCGCGGTACTCGCGACCAAACAGACGCTTGAGTGGCGACACGACCACTACCGCCGGCCCCTTGGTTTTGCGGGCTTGTTGCAGTTGCTGCCAGACCGGGGTTTCTTCCAGGTAACGGAACATCACCAGACCGAAAAACGTGCTGAGCAGGCCGCAGAAGAACATGAAGCGCCAGCCCCATACGTCAAATTCCTCCCCGGGAAATATCTCCGACAACACCAGATAAGTGACTGACGCCAACAGCGCGCCCATGCCGGCACCGGCGCCACCGATCAACCCGGACATCAAGCCGCGATAGCGCGGCGAGATGGATTCGGTGCCGATGGTGTGAGTGGAGGCAACGATGCCGCCAACGAAAACGCCCTGAATCACCCGCAATACCAAAAAAAGTACCGGGGCCAACACCCCGACCTGGTGAATGGTCGGCAACGCGCCAAACAGTGCCGTGGAAATACCGACGCCGACCATCGACACCATCAACGCACGCTTGCGGCCGTGTTTGTCGGCATACGCGCCGAAGATCGCCGAACCCAGCGGACGCACCAGCAAAGCCACGGCGAACGAGGCATACACCGCGGCCAGCGACAGTGTCGGGGTTTCCGAGGGGAAGAACATGCGGCCGATGATCGGCGCCACGTAGAGCAGAATGAACAGGTCAAACAAATCCAGCGCCCAGCCGAATGTCGAGGCAAATGCCGCCAGCAAGGCCTTGCCCGGTGGAATCTGCGGTGTATCGGTAGCGACGCTGGTTGGCGGTGCAGTTGTTGTCGTGGTCATGGTTGCCTCACACAAGACGTGTCTTGAGCTGGTTGGAGCTATCGGGAACAGGCCGCTGAACACCAGCGGCCGCCGGTTTCAATCGTGCGTCTGGAGCACGCGTTGCCAGTCCTGCGGGGCCGCGTGCGCCACCTTGTCGAGTTCGACTTCCTGTTGGCCCGGCACCTGGATTCGTTTGAAGCGCATGGTCGGTGCCGACAGCGGCACCGTGGCGTCGTAGCCCATTTTCGAGCCAACACCGTCACGGGTGGACGGGTCGAGTTTCGAGCCCTGGGATTCTTGGATCAGCACCAGGTCGCGGTCGGCCTGGAAACGGGTGGCAATCGCCCACTCGACTTCGGTGGGGTTATGAATGTCCACATCCAGATCCACCACGGTGACGTGCTTGATGTCGTAGTGACCGCCCAGCGCGCCGAGGATGACGTTTTTGCCCTCGCCCTCGGAGCGTTTGTCGATCTGCACATAAAGGTGATAACGACACACTCCACCCTTGCTCAGATGCACGTCACGCACGCACGGAAAGCTGCGGCGCAAATGCGCGAGCATGGTCGCTTCACGCGGGATGCCGCCGAGCAGCAAGTGCTCCAGGCCGCCGCCGACGATGGTGTGAAAGATCGGGTTGTGACGATGGGTTACGGCGTCGACTTCGATCACATGTCGCTCGGCACGCTCGCCGTAGTACTGCGGAAACTCGCCGAACGGCCCTTCCATCTCCCGCGCCTTGGCCAGCAACCGGCCCTCGATGACGATCTCGGCGTCGGCAGGCACGCGAATCTGATGGGTCACGCAGCGCGTTACCGCCAGCGGACGGCCATGCAGCGCGCCGGCGATTTCCAGTTCGTCGTGATCGATCGGCACGATGGCCTGGGACGCCAGCAAGGTCAGCGGATCAGCACCAATGACCACCGCCACGTCCAGATCCTCACCCAGCGCCTCGACTTCCTGAAAGAAGGCCAGCGCATGGCGTGGCAGCAGCAATGCACCCAGTCGATTTGGGCTGCTCACCTGCAAGCGGTGAATCGAAACGTTCTGCACCCCGGTGCGCGGGTTGCGGGTAATCAGCAGGCCAGCGGTGATGTAAGGGCCGCTGTCGTGCTCGTTGTGAGTGGGAATTGGTAGCAGTTTGTTCAGGTCGATCTCGCGATGCACCACTTGCTGACAAGCTGCATCGCTGACTTCGCGCCACGGCAGCGGATTGAGGCTGGCCGCCTCGAAACGCGCCAACACTTCAGCGGACTCCACGCCCATTGCCTCGGCCATCCACTGCCGGTCGGACAGCAGGCCGGAAACCACCGCAATCGAGTGGCCGCCAGGCTGGGGAAACAGTGAAGCGCTCTTGCCGTCCAGACGATTAGCAATCGCTGCAACGCCGAAACGCAGGTCCACGCCGGGACGGATCATTGCCAAACGCTGCTGGCGCTGTAAATGTTCGAGCCAGCCACGCAGGCTGGCGCCTGCTGGCAAGTCCCCGGCCATGTCGGCTTCGGGGGTGGAAAGGGTCACAGGCTGCATGGCCTTACCTCGTCATTATTGTTTTGGTGGCATGCCCGGTCACCCGACGGCATGCCCGTTTAATTCGTTGGGGTTCAGCTTCCGGTTGCGCTCGTACTGATGGGGATGGCGCTGTCGGCGTGTTCGGGTTTGCCGCCTCGCAGCAAATGGCTCAGGGTCATGATCACAAGTGGCGTGGCCAGCGCGATGTAGGCATTGTCGATGCCGTAGGGATTGCCCATCAGGAACCAGCCGATGGTGATGATCAGTGACGCGATGATGCTGATGAACGCCCCCTGCCGCGTGCCGAATGTCGGCGCGTAAAACACCATCAGCACCAGTACCGCGAGTGAGGCACGCAAGGCCTTGGCGAGGAAGGTCACCACCAGAACGTCGGAGGCGTACAGCGCCAGCGTGATGGGGAGCAGGCCGGCGATGATGGTCGCGGTCCGGGCAAAATTGAGGTTCTTGCGATCATCACGTTGTGGGTTGAAGAACGGCTGATAGAAGTCCTTGAGCAACAACGTGGCGATGCCCATGGTTAGCGCGGCCATGGTGCCGAACAGCGCCCCGGCCAGTCCTGCAACGACGATCCCGGCCATCCATTCGTGCATGTGCCCGAGGATTTGCGGAAAGGCCTGCAACGAGGGAATCTGCGGAAACAGCACCGCGCTGCACATTCCCACCATCGCAGCGATCAAGCCGTAGGGAATCAACATCAATGCGCAGTAGAAACTCGCGTGTTGGGCCTTGCGCCCGTCGCTGACGGTATTCACCGCCTGCACCACGTACTGGGTGGCGAACGTCGCGCCGATACCGGCCACCAGCCAGGCGAAAATCTTCGGCCAACCGACGTTGCCGACTTCGAACATCGGCGCTGGCAGTCGCGCCACCAATTCGCCCATGCCGCCAACCTTGCTCAAGGCAAAACCCAGGGCGAGGATGATCCCGGCGTACATCATTATCGCGTGCAAGACGTTGGTGTAGATTACCGAACGCATGCCGCCGATGCCGACGTACAGCACCGAAACAATACCGACGATGATGATCGCCGACGTCCGCTCGATACCCAGCAAAGTCGCGAGCACTGCCCCGCCGCTGGCATAGATCGAGACCGCAACGATCGACAGCGCACAGATCATGATCACTGACGTGGCGAAGCGTACCGGCTCGCCGTAAGTGCGGGCCAGCGCCCCGGAAATGGTGTTCTCGCCGAGGTCCTTGTACTTCTTCGCCAACAGCATGGAGAAGATCACGAAACCGACGCCCAGGGCGGCGATGTTCCAGGCTGCGGAAATGCCATAGGTGTAACCCGCCTGAGCCGTACCAATGCTCGCGGTAGTGCCGATGAACTCGGACATCATCAGAAAACCGATCAGCACCGCCGGGAAGTCCTTGCCTCCGGTAGTGAAGTTTTTCGCACTTTGTGTAGAGCGTCGAACCCAGAAACTGATCAACGCCAAGACCACCATGTAGGCGGCCACGATGGTTAATACCAGCCAGCTAGAAGCCATAAGTGGAACTCCGATTTTTATATTTATTGGACGGATTTCGGTGCAGCCGATCTCACCCTAAGAGCCCTGCAGCGGGTTTTCTATTAACGAATATTGATGCGCCCTATCAGTTTCAGTGAAGGGGCGGCAGGCCCTGCTCCGTAGGGGCGCACACCGTTGCCGACATGCTCCCGGGCCTGCTCGCCGGTACGCATTTACTCGCCGGTGAACACTGCCGGACGCTTGCTGTGAAACGCTTCGACGCCTTCCTTGAAGTCCTTGGAGCTGCGCAGACGGCTGTAGCAGTGACCTTCCATTTCGATCGCGACGGTCAGCGGCGCATCTTCGTTGTCGTTGATCAATTTTTTCGCCGTGCGCTGAGCCAGCGGCGAGAAGCGCCGCAGTTCATCTGCCAGCGCATCGACGGTGCTTTCCAGTTCGGTATCCGGCACGACCTCGGTAGCGATACCCCAGGCATAGGCCTGGTCGCCCGTGATGCGTTTGGCACGCATCACCATGTGCTTGGTGCGGGTGATGCCGATGATTTTCTGCAGGCGTGCGGAGCCACCCGAGCCCGGGATCTGACCCAGGTTCTGCTCAGGCAAGGCGTAGCGAGTGGTTTGCGACGCAATGCGGAAATCGCAGGCCAGGGACAGTTCGAAACCGACACCGAAGGTGTAACCACGGTTGGCAACGATCACCGGTTTTTCGCAACGTGCCGGTGCCGCAACGTTCCAGGCCAGCTTCGAAACGTGCTCCGGCGAAGCTTCAAGGAAACCCTTGATGTCGCCGCCGCTGGAGAAGTGTTCGCCCACCGAGCGCAGCACGATGACGCGCACGTCTTTGTGTGCATCGAGGGCTTCGAAGACCAGACGCAGTTGATCGCGCTGGCCCATGGAAATGACGTTCAACGGCGCCCGGTTGAGGATGATGTCGGCGCGCTCGCGGGACACATCGACTTCAACCTGGAAGCCATCGAACTGAGTATCGAGAAATTGCTGGATCGCTTGTTGTTGCATGGGAGTGTCCTCTGGATGATTAGCTGATGGCCTTCAAGGCCTGTTCCTGAAATTGGGCCAGCAGCACGCGTCGCAGCACCTTGCCCACTGGAGATTTGGGAATCTGATCGATGAACTGGTAGCGCCGTGGCCGCTTGAATTTGGCCAGGCCCGAAGCGATGCAATGGGCATCGAGGTCGCATTCCGAGACCTCGGCGCGCAGCTTGATAAACGCAGCAATGATCTTGCCCCACTGCTCGTCCGGCAGGCCGACCACCACCACTTCTTCCACTGCCGGGTGCAGGGAGAGCATGTTTTCGATTTCCGCCGGGCTGACGTTTTCGCCGCCGGTGATGATCAAGTCATCGACGCGACCCGTGACGAACAGATCGCCCTCCAAATCGAAGTAGCCGATGTCACCGGTGAAATACCATCCGTCACGCAACGCCTTGGCGGTCGCTTCGGGACGGTTCAGGTAGCCTTCGAACGCCTCGTCACTCGCCAGGTCGGCGATGATCTGGCCCTCCTCCAATGGGTTGGCCTGCACGTCCACCGTTTCAGCATCGATCGGCACCACGCGCACTCGCTGGTTCATTGCACTGCGCCCTGACGAGCCGGGTTTACGGCTGGCCTGCTGGTCGATGGTGAAGGTGTAGATCTCCGAACTGCCGTAATGATTGACGAACAATTGCGGCTGGAACGCCTGCTCGACGCGACGCATCAAGCCATCGCTCATCGGTGCGCCGGCAAAGCCAATTTTCTCCACACTGGCTACTCGCTCGCGGGCAAAGGCCGGGTGTTCGATGAGCATGTGGTAGAGCGTCGGCACCAGGTATAGGTTGGTGACCTTTTCCCGATCGATGGCTTGCAGCGTGGCTTCCACGTCGAACTTCGGCACACAGACGAAATGTCCGTCGATCAGCGCCATGGACAGCAACGAACGCACGCCCATGGTGTGGTAAAGCGGCATGACACCCAGCGTGCACTCGCTCTGGCGGTAGAGGTTTTGCGCTACGTGGGCAACCGCCGCGGCGCGTTCGGAACGGTGCCGACGGGGCACCCCCTTGGGCTTGCTGGTGGTGCCGGAGGTGTACAGCAGCAGTGAAAAGTCTTCGGCGTCGGCCTGCAAAATGATTCCGGACGGGGTCTGCGAACACAGTTCCTCGAAACTCAGGTCGGTGTCGACGGCACGGATACCGGCGGCGATCCGTGGCAGCCTTGTGGCGGCGCTGCAACCGGCCACCGCGGCCACCGTCGAGTCGTCGTAAGCCAGTGCACGGATTTGTGCATCTTCGATGCAGTAGCCCAGCTCATCGGCAGTCGAGCGCCAGTTCAACGGGGTCATGACGATGCCCGCAAACTGACAGGCCCAATGCAGAGTCGCCATCTGCCAGCGGTTCTGCATCGCTACCAGCAGTCGGTCACCCCGCTGCAGCCCGAGGCGTTGCAAGCCCCGAGCTGCGCTCTGGATATCGACGAACCAGTCTTCATAGGTTTTCTTCAACGCACCGTCACTGACCGCCACGGCGTGCGGTCGGCGTTCAACGGCAGCGAGGAAGCTGCGTCCGAGATCGAACATTATTGTTATACCCCTTTGTTCGTTTGGCGCTGGGCAGCGACTTCGAGCACAGCCTGGACGATGCCGGTGTAGCCGGTGCAGCGGCATAGATGCCCCGAAAGCATGTCGCGTACCTGGGTCTCGTCCGGGTTGGGTACCCGTTCGAGAAAATCCACGCAGGACATGAGAATGCCCGCAGTGCAAAAGCCACACTGCAAGGCGTGATGACGGCGAAAGGCTTGTTGCAGGTCGCTCAGTGTGTCGTCGTCGGCCAGGGACTCGACGGTCTCGATACGCCGTTCGTGCCCCTGTACCGCGAGCATCAGGCAGGAACGCATGGCGACCCCGTCCACCAGCACCGTGCAGGCACCACAGACACCGTGTTCGCATCCGACATGGACACCAGTAGCACCGAGGTCGTGGCGCAGGAAGTCGCAGAGTTGGGTCCGCGGTTCGGCCAGCGCTTCGCGGGGGCGGCCATTGAGTTCCAGGCGAATCGCAAAGGTTTGTTCGGCAGTTACACGCATGTTCAGACTCCTTCGATCAGCTGGTGACCCAGCTCGCGAATCAGTTGGCGGCGATAGGCAGCGCTGGCGTGCACGTCGTCTTGTGCATCGAGCGACCAGGCGGTTTGATTGAGCGCGTCCGGCAGCGCCGCACCACGAGGCAGACTGCGACGTTGCGGACGGTCGGCGACCCCGCCGATGCCGAGTTCGACCTGGTCCGTGCCGATGGCTGCGGCCAGGGAGACAATTGCAAAGTCGCCGTGGCGCATGGCGATTTCGCGGAAGCGATAGGTGATGCCTTCGCGCTTGAGCGGAAAACGCACCTCGACGACCAATTCATCTGCACGCTTGTCGGTGGTGAGAATGCCCTGGAAGAAGTCGGCAGCCTTGACGATGCGCTGGCCTTTTTTCGACTCGAGGACGATCTCGCCGCCCAGCGTCACCAGGCACAGCGGCAACTCGGCGCTGGGGTCGGCGTGAGCCACCGAACCGCAGACTGTGCCGCGATTACGCGTCTGGAAGTGGCCGATCCAGGGCATCGCCAGTGCCAATAAAGGCACCTCGTCCATCAGGGTCGAACGCGCCAGCAACTGCGCCTGTCGTACCCCGGCACCGACCGCCAGGCAATCCTTGCGCAGTTCGATATAGGCCAGCTCAGCCACATGATTGATATCGATCAGCAACTTGGGTTGCGCCAGGCGCATGTTCAGCACCGCCATCAGCGATTGGCCACCGGCGATGATGCGAGCCTCCTGGCCGTACTCGGCGAGCAACTCAACCACCTGACGACGGTTGCCAGCCCGAACGTAATCGAAAGCAGCCGGTTTCATTGCGCACCTCCCTTGCCAAACAGCGCGCCAAGCGAGGCCCGCAGCCGCGCCCACCAACCGGTGGAGATGGCTTGGCCACTGACCCGTTGCGACAGGCGAGTAAATATTTGTCCGATGATCACTTTCGAGGCCCCTTGCAACATTCGGCCGCCGACCGCCGCGACTTTGCCGCTGACCGCCACCTGGTATTGGTATTCCAGACGTGTGTGGCCATTTTCCAGTTCGACGAAACGCACCTTGGCCTGACCCTGGGCCGAACCCATCGAGCTGCTGCCGGAACCGGACAGACGCAATGAATGCGGAGGGTCCAGATCACTCAGGGCAACCTTGGCCTCGAAGCGCGCCCGGATCATGCCGACGCCGACGGTGACGTCTGCGCGGTAACGGTTTTCGCCTTCAAGCACGAGGTCGTGACAACCGGGAATGATCGCCGCCAGCGTCTGCGGGTCGAGCAAGGTATCGAACACCTGTTGCGGCGAAGCAGGAATCACCACCGAGTCGTTGGCCCGCAGTGCCGGTCCACCGGCAGATGCTGCGTCCAGATTTTCATCGGGCTCCATACCGGCGGGCCGTGGCGGCTCGTCGATGCCGATGAGCGTGCGTACTTTCGATGGCGTCAGTGGCAGACGAATGTCCGAGCGACCGAGGGCGTCGGCCACCGCGTTGGCGATGCACACCGGCGTGCTCATATTGTTGCCCTCGCCCACCCCCTTGGCGCCCAGCGGGGTGAATGGCGATGGCGTTTCCATGTGCAGGATCACCGGTTCGATCACTTCCGGTGCGGTCGGCACCAGATAATCGGCGAAGGTCCCGGAGAGGAAGCTGCCGTCCTCGCCATAAGCGAACTCTTCCATCAGCGCCGCACCGAGGCCTTGGGTGAAGCCACCACGAATCTGGCCATCGACCAGCGCCGGGTTGAGCAGGCGGCCGGCGTCATGGCAGGTGACGTAGCGATCGATGTGGATCTCGCCGGTCATGCGGTCGATTTCCAGCCCACAGATGTCGAAGACAAAGCCGTAGCACAGCGAGCTGTTGACCTGATCCTGGTCGTCCGGGGCCACCAATTGCGGCGGGCTCCAGAACGCGGTTTCGCGCAGACCGCCGCTTTCACCTTCCGGCAGCAGGCCCGGCGACCAGTGGGTCGCACCGGCAATCCGATGGAATGGCGCCACCGCCCCGCCATTGACCACAAAAATCTTGCCGCCGGCGAAACGAATATCTTCAGGACTGGCCTGCAATTGCTCGGCGGCAATCGCGGCGAGGCGATCGCGGATCTTCAGCGCCGCCTTGTAGACCGCACCGGCCACAGCACCGGCGAAGCGGCTGGAATAGTTGCCAGAGGCAATCGACCAAGCGTCCTTCTGGGTATCCAGCTCGACGTTGACCACGATGGATTCAAGCGCAACCCCAAGCACTTCAGCGACGACCTGAGCGACGGTGGTTTGATGGCCCTGCCCTTGCGGTGCCGAGGACACGTGCACACTGACGTCACCCAACGGGCCGACGTTGATGGTTGCGGTGGCGACAGCGCCGTTTTTCGGACCGGCTTTACGCCGCTCTTCGGGCGTCATCGCGGTGGTGATGTAGCCCATGTTGGAAATCGAAGGCTCGATGACGGCGGCATAACCGATGCCGTAGATCCGGCCTTCGGCACGCGCTTGATCACGGCGTTTGAGCAACTCGTCGAGACCGCCGTCATCCACCGCCAAGGCAATGCCGGCCTGGTAACTGCCGGAATCGAGCAACGCACCGGCGGCGGCGCGATAAGGGAAGGCATCGGCCGGCACCAGGTTGCGACGGATCACGTCCAACGGATCAAGCTTCAACTGCACGGCGATGTGTTGCAGCAGCCGTTCAAGGGCGAAATACACCTGCGGGCCACCAAAACCACGGTTCAGGCCGGAAGGGGTTTTGTTGGTCAACACCACTCGGTTGCGCACTTGCAAATTGCGGATCGCGTAGGCCCCCGTCAGGTTGCCGTGCATGCGGTAGAAAGTCGCAGGTTCAGGCGCTCTCAGGTAGGCACCACAATCGTCGATCTGGTCATAACGCAAAGCGGTGATGCGGCCATCTGCTTCTACCGCCGCTTCAATTTCGGTCACCCGATTGGTCGCCGAAGAAGCCCCCTGCAAATGTTCCAGACGGTCCTCGACCCACTTCACCGGTGCGCCGACCTTGCGTGACGCCAGGCCCATCATCACCACGTAAGGGAAAACCCCTTGCTTGATGCCAAAGCTGCCGCCGGAATCTTTCGGGGTGCGCAAACGCAAGCGGTTGCCGGGCACATTCAGTGCACGGGCCATGACTGTGTGCAACGCATAGGGACCCTGGAAATTAGCCAGCACGTCATAAATGCCGGTGGCGCGCTCGTACTGAGCCAGCACCACATAGCATTCAATGGGTGTGCAGGAACTGCGCGGAAACTTCACTTTGAGCGAGACCTTGTGCGGCGCCTGCTCGAACGCCTGCTCCGGCTCGCCATAACGAAAGCGCCGTTCGTTGACCACGTTGCTGCCGACTGCTTCGTGCAGGATCGGCGCCTGTTCGGCGGTGGCCAGTTCGGGATCGATGATCGGGGGCAGCGGCTCGTATTCAACGCGCACACCTTCGAGGGCGTCCTCGGCCAGATAGCGGCTCTCGGCGATCACCACGGCCACCGGCTCTCCGACATAACGCACCTTGTCCACGGCGACGCACCAGTGCTCCATCGGCTGACGCACACCCACCGGGAACGGCAGCGCCCAGCGTTTGACGTCTTCGCCGACCAGCACGCCGTGCACGCCTTTCATCAGCAGCGCTTTGGAAAAGTCCACCGAGGTGATCCGCGCATGAGCGTGGGGTGAACGAATGATCGCCGCATGTAGCGTACCCGGTGGGATTGCAGCGTCATCGGCATAGCAGCCGAGACCGCGCAACAATGCGGCGTCCTCGACACGGGCCTGACGGGCGCCGATGTGGCCGGTCTGGCTTTCGGTAGCAGGTTGGAAACTGGTCATTTTTTTCGCGGCTCTTGTTGTTATGCAGCGCGATAGCGTTAGAGCCGAGTGTGTGAGAAAGGCGCAGGGAGCGCCTTGCCTGGGGAGAGGGAGTTCTGCGTTGGGGTCTGAAAATTTGCCTTAGCGTCTGATTTTAAGGGCTGGGACTGGGCAGAATTTCCGGTCAGGGATGGGACGCGGGATGGCTCAGGAAAGCTTCGATTTCTGCATAGGGCATCGGTTTGGCAAAGTAATACCCCTGAAAAACATCGCACCGACTGCCCTTCAGGAAATCCACCTGAGACGCAGTTTCCACGCCTTCGGCGACCACCGTCAGGCTGAGGTGATGGGCCATGGAAATGATGCCTTGGGTGATCGCGGCATCGTGATGGTCGGTGGTGATTTCCTGGATGAACGAGCGGTCAATCTTGATCTTGTCGATGGGCAACCGCTTGAGGTAGCTGAGGCTGGAAAAACCGGTGCCGAAATCATCGAGAGCAATGCGCACCCCCAACGCCTTGAGCCGGTGCAACGTGTCGATCGCCTGTTCAGCGTTATGCAACAGAAGCGACTCGGTGATCTCCAGCTCCAACTGCTCACCACGGAGACCATGTTTCTCCAGGGTGGCTTGGACACACTGGACGAAATTGCCACGCTGAAAATGCATCGGCGAAATATTCACCGCCATCGAAATGCCCGTGATGCCCTGCTCGCCTAGCTGGCGCAGCTGCGCGCAGGCCGTATCGAGTACCCAAAGGCTCAGCGGGATGATCTGACCACTGTCTTCTGCCACCGGCACAAACACCGCTGGTGAGATAAATCCTTTTTCCGGATGCTCCCAGCGCAGCAACGCTTCGATCCCGACTACCCGACACGTGTGCGCTTCTATCTGCGGTTGATAATGCAGCTTGAACGACTGAGTTTCGATAGCCTTCTGCAGGTCATTGCGCAGGCTCGCGTGCTCGCAAACGCGCTGATTAAGATCGCTGGTGTACCACTGAAAGTTGTTGCGCCCTTGCTGCTTGGCTTTGTACATGGCCATGTCAGCCTGCTGGATCAGCTGCATCGGCTGCTCGATGTGACCATCGCTCAGGGTGATGCCGACACTGGCACTTACGTGCAGGTCAATGCCCTGGATGCAGTAGGGTCTGGCAATGCTGGCCATCAATCGCTCCGTCACCGGTACAACGTCCTCATCACGCAGCAGGTCCGGCAGCAGCACGATGAATTCGTCACCGCCCATGCGCACGATGGTGTCACCGGGACGCACCTGCTGGGTCATACGCTGCGCCACCTCAATCAGCACCTGATCGCCGAAGTAGTGCCCGATCGAATCGTTGATGGATTTGAATCCATCCAGATCAATGCACATTACCGCCAAACGACGCTTGCGCCGACGACTGATGTGACAATCCAGAATAAGCCGATCTTCAAGAGAGACACGGTTAAGCAAACCGGTCAGCCGGTCATGGCTGGCGTTGAAGCTCAACTGGCGCTCGTAGTGCTTCTGCTCGCTGATGTCCCTGGCAACTCCGAATACCCCGACGATCTCGCCATTGACCATGATCGGCAGGTTGGAAATGTCCATGGTCAACAGCTTGTCGCTCACGTCGCGAACCCGGGCCTCGAAGCGCTGGGGCTCTCCGGTGCTGGCTGCAGAGAAATGCCGACTGACTCGTTGCAGGTCTTCTTCGACCACCAGATTGGCAAAGTGATGACCGATGAAGTCGGTTGCGGTGTGCGGCTTGAGCTTCAGGCCCGCTGGATTCACGCTCTGGATGTTGCCGGCCAGATCGAGGGCGAACACCGGGTTGGGGTTATAGGTGAACAAAGAACGAAAACGTTGCTCGCTTTCCTCCAGACGTTGGCCGTCACGTTCATGGCGGATCGCAATGGCTGCCAGTTGGGCCGCGCAGGCCAGTCGTTGAATCTGCGCCTCGTCCGGCGCATGGGCGCGGTTCTGGTACAGGGCAAATGTACCCAACACGCTTCCTTGATGGGAGAGCAAAGGCACCGACCAGCAGGAACGTAGGTTATGCCCCAGCGCCAGGCCGCGAAAACGCTCCCAGCTTGGGTCCCGGGCGATGTCTTCGGTGACCACCAGCTCGCGACGGAACGCTGCGGTGCCGCAGGTTCCTTCCTGTGGACCAATGGCCATTCCATGAATCGCCTGGCTGTATTCAGCTGGTAGACTAGGCGCCGCACCGTTCAGCAGGTGCTTGCCCTCGGCATCGGTGAGCAGTATCGAACAAAGCGTGTAAGGATCTTGTGCGTCGAGCATCAAACAGATGGCGGCAAGAATGTCGTCCAGTTGATGATTGGTCGCGATCATGCCGAGAATGTCACGCTGCGACTCGGGGAGAGCCACGCTGTGAAATCTCGTGCGGCGGGTATTCATGGTGGTTCCTGAGGACTGCCGAGACCATCCGATCTTCAAAGAGTCTGGAAAAGTGGGCGGCCGGGCACAATCCGCTCGCACTCCGGTCGCGCACTTTATAAAGCACCGACCTAGCCACAAAAAAGGCTCAGATCCACCATAAGAAACCGTATCAGATTGCTCCCATTCGGCTGGCTTCGCTGTCCTCAAGTCGCGGCAAAATTTCTCGGCCAACTTCTTCCACCACCTGAGCGGCATCGCGTTCGCCGTACTTGAAATTCGAAACCACATGGTTGACACACCGCACTCAGGCGTTCGAGAAACTGCAGGATCACATTGCACCCGGCGCGCAATATCAAGTGAATCGGGCTCGGTGGATGGTCGGGATGTTCGGCCATTTCGATGTAAAGCGACTGCACGAAAGGCTTGAACACACCCGGTGCATAAGCTGTTACCGCTGCCTGCCAGCGTGCGACCATTTCCGCCTGCAATTGAAGACCGCGTGGGTAAGTGATCCAGCCATCGGAATTACGCGCAATCCCCATCGGCTGACCGCTGTCCCGGTCACCAGCGTCGGCAGGTGACTGGCGGGCTTGGGTATCTCACACCGAACATTTCGCCGTAAGGGGATTGCAGGAACTCCACGGCCTCCTCCCCCCACTTCACGACCAACACCAGCCGGCCACCGGACAGGCACCCAAGCCGAGCGATAGCGACTTTGCGCCCCTAGGCCTGCTCGCCAACGACAGCTGCACACAAAACCTGCGCAATTAATGACCAGCACATTGCAAGCCCTGTATTCCGCAGTGCCTGGGTCATTATCCACAGATATACCCACGCCTTTTGTGGATAGCTTTGACACCTATACGCGCACTCCTCAGAAAAGCAGAGGGACTCTGCGGCCTGCGCGGCTCCCAATGGCTTTTCAATCCTGGAATCTCCAAGAAGAACCACCGGTACGCGGGAAGGCTCCGTCGGCCTGACGAGTACAAACTGATGGGCACCCTGTCGATGGCTTGAAAGAGAAGAACACCTTAGATACTGAAAGCAGCAAGAAAGGGCGACAACGTCGTCCTAAAAAACGTGCTAGAGAGCGCCAAAGCTGGCTTCAGCTCAACACGGAAGCGGTGAGGATTCCACCGAAAGCCAGACGATTTGTGGGAGTAAAACCGACAGAAAATAAAAAGGGGTCGCGAGATAAAATCTCGCAACCCCTTGAATTATATGGTCGGGACGGAGTGATTCGAACACTCGACCCCTAGCACCCCATGCTAGCGGGCGTTCTGAAACCCTTTACACAACAGCTGTTTACGTAGGCGCCCACTGCAATCGACGCCTAACGATGTTGGACTACGATTTACGAATCCCCGCAAATCTCCCTACAGGCGTTCACTCAGAAAATCCCTGCGCCCGGCGTCCTGCCGACCAAACGGAAACCACCATTAGCCAATAAATAGTGAGATACATCGTATGGCCGCGCTCGGCCAGACTGATCAGGTGGAGAAGGTCAAAAGAGCCTCCGAGAGGCCTTCTTCAAAATACCCAGACCTATGCCGTTCAACTACTGACGAAGGGCATGCCTCAATCGATCTGCTCGCAGAACAGATGGGCTAGGCCAACTGGACTATGATTGCAGGGTTGTACGGTAGGTTTGTGCCTACGGCTGATGACAAGCTGGTTCCGGAGCGGAACTGTTATGGTGAGATTCATCCTAGGCAAGCTCGCCTAAGCAAAGAACGCTAAACAACTCAGGGCGGTTGCAGGAGCTGAGTGCAACACAGTTACTGGATTGAGGCGGGAGCCTCGTGATGCTTGGCCATCAGCTCGGTCATGACCTCGA
>NZ_AKVH01000068.1:0-46569 GCF_000278565.1 Pseudomonas sp. Ag1 | reverse complement strand
GAGGTGCCGAGTGGTGGGGCAAGAGCGTTTTGGTTACTTTTGCGCTTTTCAAAAGTGACCCGCTGTAAGAGCGGAACCCATAGTCGCCATTACAAAAATAACGGATATGCCCCCGATTCATCGCGCCCACCCCGGCCTGCGCTTCTGCACAAACGCCTGAGTCCCCTCAACCCCTTCCTCACCACAAACCGCCTCGGCAAACCACTCGGCAGCCTGGTCCAACAACGGCCCCAAAACCTGCTCACCACTGGCCAGCAGCAACGCCTTGGTCCGCGCATTAGCCCCCGGAGCACACCGCAAAACCTGCCCCAACACCTCATCCAGCCGCTCCGCCAACGCCTGCGGATCGTGCTCCACAAAATGCACCAACCCCAACCGCAGCGCCTCAACCCCATCAAACCGCGCCGCCGTCAAAGCCAGCCGCCGCGCCTGGGTCAGCCCGATACGCTTCACCACGAACGGGGCAATCTGCGCCGGCAACAACCCAAGGCCGGTCTCCGGCAACCCAAACTGCGCCTGATGATCCGCAATCGCCACATCACTGACACACACCAACCCAAACCCGCCGCCCAACACGGCACCCTCAAGCACCACAATCACCACCTGCGGCAGCGCCTCCACTTCCTGCAACAGCGTGCCGAACGCCCGGTTCAACGCCTGCAAGCCTCCCGCGGCTCCCGCGCGAGCCATGTCCTTCACATCGCCACCGGCCGAAAAATGCCCACCCGCGCCGCTGATAACCAACGCCCGCACGCTCTTGTCCCCAGCCACATCGGCCAGTACCGCACGCAGTTCGTTGACCATTTCCAGGCTCATGGCATTGCGGCTGTCCGGCCGATTGAGGGTCACATGCAGCACCCCGTTATGCGGTTCCAGCAACAACGTGTTCACGACTTCTTCCCCGGCAGGGTGCCCATCAATTTGCAGATGATCCCCAGCATGATCTCGTCCGCCCCACCACCAATCGACACCAGCCGCACATCGCGATAAGCCCGGGCCACCGGGTTGTCCCACATGAACCCCATGCCGCCCCAATATTGCAGGCAACTGTCGCTGACTTCCCGGCCCAGGCGGCCGGCCTTGAGCTTGGCCATGGAGGCCAGGCGCGTCACGTCCTGGCCCTTGATGTACTGCTCGGTGGCCTGGTACACCAGCGCCCGCAGGCATTCGATTTCGGTGGACAGTTCGGCCAGGCGGAAGTGGATCACCTGGTTGTCGATCAGCGCCTTGCCGAAGGTCTTGCGTTCCTTGCAGTAATCGATGGTGCTGTCGATGCAGTACTCCAGGCCCTTGACCATATTGGCCGCGCCGAACAGCCGCTCTTCCTGGAACTGCAGCATCTGCATCATGAATCCCGCACCTTCATGGCCGATGCGGTTGCGCTGGGGGATGCGCACGTCGTCGAAAAACACCTGGGCGGTTTCCGAGCTGTGCATGCCGAGCTTTTCCAGGGGCGGGCTGACGCTGATGCCGGGGGTGTTCATCGGCACCATGATCAGCGACTTGTTGATGTGCGGCTTGTCGTCGGAGGTGTTGGCCAGCAGGCAGATGAAGTCGGCGCTCGGTGAGTTGGTGATCCACATCTTGCTGCCGTTGATCACGTAGTCAGTGCCGTCCTTGCGGGCATGGGTTTTCAGCCCGGCCACGTCGGAGCCGGCGCCGGTTTCCGAAACGCCGATGCAGCCCACCTGTTCACCGCTGATGGCCGGGCGCAGGAATTCTTCGCGCAATTCATCGGAGCCGAAGCGGGCGAGGGCCGGGGTGCACATGTCGGTCTGCACGCCGATGGACATCGGGATGCCGCCGCAGCGAATGCTGCCGAACTCTTCGGCGGCGACGATCGAGTAGCTGTAGTCGAGGCCCATGCCACCGAATTTTTCCGGCTTGGAAATACCCAGCAAACCGAGGTCGCCGGCCTTGCGGAAGATCTCGTGGATCGGAAAGCGTCCGGCCTTTTCCCACTCATCCACATGCGGGTTGATCTCGCGCTCGACAAAGCCACGGACGGTGCGACGCAGTGCTTCGTGTTCCTGGGTGAAGATCATTTTTATTGTTCTCCCTATGGGGACGCGGGGCGTCCCGGGCTGCATTCCCACGCGGGGCGTGGGAACGATCATCAAAACCGCGCTGCACCAAAGCTGTTGGGCTGTAGTTGCCGCACCTCGGCCTCGTGGCAGATGTCCAGCAGAAACCCGAGCAAGGTTCGTGTATCACGTGGATCAATCAGCCCGTCGTCCCACAGGTTCGCGCTGCCATAAAGGGCGGTGGACTGGCTGTCGAGTTTCTGTGCGGTGACCTGTTCGAGCATGTCGAGCACCTTGGGGTCGGGCACCAGGCCGTCTTTCAGTTGCTTGGCTTCGGTGACGATCCGCAGCACCTTGCCCGCCTGGGCGCCGCCCATCACGGCGGTGCGACTGTTGGGCCAGGCGAAGATAAAACGCGGGTCGAGCCCACGGCCGCACATCGCATAGTTGCCGGCACCATAGGAGCCGCCGACGACGATGGTCAGTTTCGGCACCCGGGCATTGGCCACCGCCTGGATCATCTTCGCGCCGTGCTTGATCACGCCTTGCTGTTCCGACTCGGTGCCCACCATGAAGCCGGTGGTGTTGTGGAAGAACAGCAGCGGTGTCTGGCTCTGGTCGCACAGCTGGATAAATTGCGCGGCCTTGCTCGCACCCTTCGGGGTGATCGGCCCGTTGTTGCCGATAAAGCCACAGGCGCGGCCCTGGATATGCAGGTGGCCGCAGACGGTGTGCGGGTCGAACTCGCCCTTGAATTCGAGGAAGTTGGAAGCGTCCGCCAACCGCGCGAGGATTTCGCGCACGTCGTAGGGCTTTTTCGGATCGTCGGGGATCAGCCCCAACAGCTCGTCAATCGGGTACAGCGGCTCGCTGTAAGCGCGCTTTGGCACAGGCGGCAAGCGGTCATCCCACGGCAACAGGCTGACAATCTCACGCACGATGCGCACGCCGTCAGCGTCGTTTTCCGCCAGGTATTCAGCGGTGCCGGCGGTTTGCGCATGCATCTCGGCGCCGCCCAGTTCTTCATCGGTGGCGACTTCGCCGGTGGCGGCCTTGAGCAGCGGCGGGCCGGCCAGGAACAGCTTGGCCTTGCCACGCACCACCACCACGTAATCCGAAAGACCCGGCTGATAAGCGCCGCCCGCCGTGGCCGAGCCATGCACCACGGTGATCTGCGGCAAGCCCATGGCCGACATCCGCGCCTGGTTGGCGAAGCTGCGGGCGCCTTCGACGAAAATCTCGGCGGCGTAGTTGAGGTTGGCGCCGCCGCTTTCTGCCAGCGTCACCACCGGCAGTTTGTTTTCCATGGCGATCTGTTGCAGGCGCAGGGATTTTTTCAGGCCAGAGGGGGAAATGGTCCCGCCCTTGATCGCGCTGTTGTTGGCCACCACCAGCATGCGCACGCCGCTGACGTAGCCGATGCCGGCGATCAACCCGCCGCCAGCGGCGCTGCCGTCCTTGTCATCGTGCAGTTTGTAGCCGGCTAGGCTCGCCAGTTCGAGGAACGGCGCGCCGGGGTCGAGCAATAAATTCAGGCGTTCCCGTGGCAGCAGTTGCCCGCGCTTGTCGAACCTGGCCTTGGCTTCGGCGGCCTTGCCCAGCAGGTTTTGCTCCAGCTGGCGCAATTGATTGACGCCCGTGAGCATCGCTTCGCGGTTCTGCGCGAATTGCGGGCTGTGGGCGTCGAGTTGCGAGTCGATCACCGGCATGGCTTATTTCTCCTCCTTGAGCACGTCCGGCAAGTAAGCCCGGTGGAAACCATTAAAGGACACGCTCGGCGGTTGCGCCTTGTGCAGCGGCCAGGCGCGGCTGCCCAGGCTGGCGGCGCCGTCGATACGCAAGGTGCTGCCGCTGACGAACGCGGCGGCGGGGCTGAGCAAGAACACAATCGCCGCGCTGACTTCCGATTCGGTGCCGATGCGCTTGAGCGGAACATGCTCGCGCAAGGTCGGGATCACCGCCTTGAATGCGCCTTCGTAGGTGTCCATGCCGCTGGAGGCAATCCAGCCCGGCGCCACGGCGTTGACCCGCACCCCGGCGTAACCCCATTCAACGGCGGCGGTCTTGGTGAGGTTGTCCATGCCCGAACGTGCCGCACCGGAGTGGCCCATGCCGGGCATGCCGCCCCACATGTCGGCGAGCATGTTGACGATGGACCCGCCGTGCTTGCTCATGCTCTGGTTGAACACTTCCCGGGCCATCAGGAAACCGCCCACCAGGTTGGTGCGCAACACGGTTTCAAAGCCCTTCTGGTTGATCGACGCGAGCGGCGAGGGGTACTGGCCGCCGGCGTTGTTCACCAGGCCATGAATCGGGCCGTGCTCCTGCAGGACCTGGCCGACCAGTGCCTTGACCGCTTCTTCATCACGAATATCGCAGGCCTGCCAGCTGGCGCGACCGCCGTCCTCACTGATCTCCGCCGCCACCGTTTGCAGTTTTTCCGGCTTGCGCCCCACCAGAATCACATGGGCGCCGAGGGCTGCCAGCTCGTGGGCGGTGCAACGGCCAATGCCACTGCCGCCGCCGGTAACGATGATGGTCTGCCCCTGGAACAGGTCGGCTTTGAAGATCGAGTCGAAGGCCACGGCGCGGGTCCTTTAAGTGAATTGATCGGCAATGTGCTGCGGCACGGCAATCGGGATTTCCAGCAACTGTTGGGCGAAGGCCTTGCCTTGGGGATCGATGCGCAGGCTGGCAATCCCGCCGCCACCCAGGGCGTTTTCCAGCAGGAAGTTCAGGCTGTGGCTACCGGGCAAATACCAGCGCTCGACGCGGCCGTGGATCGGGTCGAGCACGTGGCTCATCCAGTCGACGATCACTTCGGGCGTCAGTGCCTCGGCGATCCACGGCAGGTAGTCGGGCTCGCGGGCGATCACCCCGATGTTGCTGTGGTTGCCCTTGTCGCCGGAGCGGGCCACGGCCAGCTTGACCAGCGGCACGTTGGCGTCGGCGCGGCCTTGGGGTTTGGGCGGGTCGATCAATGCGATCGAGGTGTTCAGCGGTTTGGCGACGGGCAATTCGCAGGCATGCCGTTCGCCAAGGAAGTCGACGTGCAATTGGCAGGCGCTTTTATCGATCAGGAATGAAAACAACCGAATCAGCGGGTACACCGTAGGTCGCCCGCCGACGATTCCGGTGAGCCCCGGCGCCATGCCGGTGGCCGCCTGGGCAATCTCCCGGGCGAACAGCACCAGCGCCTGTTTGCTGGGGTGACGCACCGCCAGTTTCACCACCACTTCGCGGCAGTCCTGGCGTTGGGCATGGGGGCCGTAGGTGGCTTCGCTGCCCAGCAGTTCGATGTTGATGTCGGTGTAGGGCGCCCAGCCGCGCTGACTGAACAGCTCTGAGGTCTTGTTGATGATCGCCTGGCTGACCCGTTCGGCCTTGGCCACCGCGTCGATCCCGGCGATCAGGCAACTGGCGGTGCAGCGAAAACCATCCGGGTAGGTGGCGCTGACCTTGTATTGGTCGGTGGGCGGCAGGCCTTTGGCGCCGTGCAGGTGCACGCGGTTTTTGCCTTGTTGCCGGAGCTTGACCTGGCTGAAGTCGCAGATCACGTCGGGCAACAGGTAGGCGCGCGGGTCGCCGATTTCATACAGCAGTTGCTCGGCGACGCTCAGTTCGCTGATCAGTCCGCCGGTGCCCTCGACCTTGCTGACGGTGAACTGGCCGTCGGCACTGACCTCCACAATCGGGAAACCGATGTGTTCGTAGTCCGGTACCTCCCGCCAATCGGTGAAGTTGCCGCCGGTGCACTGCGCGCCGCATTCGATGATATGCCCGGCCAATGCCGCCTGGGCCAGGCGGTCGTAGTCCTGCCAGGACCAGTCGAATTCATGCACCAGCGCTGCGCTGACCACTGCGCTGTCGACCACACGGCCGGTGATGACGATATCGGCGCCCAGCTTCAACGCCTGCACGATACCGGGCGCGCCGAGGTAGGCGTTGGTGGATACGCACATCGGCGGCAAGGGCGCGCCGCTGAACATGTCGGTGACGCCGTGCAGTTGCTTGAACTGCGGTTGCAGGTCATCCCCCAGCAGTACGGCGATCTTCAACGGGATTCGGGCCTGGTCGCAGGCCGCCTGCAACGCGGCGGCGCAGGCCTGGGGGTTGATCCCGCCGGCGTTGCTGATCACGCGGATGCCCTGGCGCTGGATATCCGCCAGCAGCGGCGTCAGCACCTCGACGAAATCCGTGGCATAGCCGGCCTGGGGATCTTTCATTCGCGCTCCGGCGAGGATCGACAGGGTGACTTCCGCCAGGTAGTCGAACACCAGGTAATCCAGCGTGCCGCCGTGCACCAACTGCGCGGCGGCGGTGCAGGTGTCGCCCCAGAAGGCGCTGGCGCAGCCGATGCGTACCGTCTTGTTCATGGGGCGTCCTTCCTCTGGTTTGCTGATACCAACACTACCAAGCAAGCGCTTGGTTTGTAAACTCTGGTCATAACTTTGCCCCAAGCGCTTGCTTGGTTGGCTGCCACGGCCTAAATTGCCGCCCAAGACGTAACCAGAAGTTAAGGAGAGCAGCATGGATGAGCAAAAAGCCCTGCGGGTGATGCGCACCATGGTCGAAGCCGGCCAATTGACCGACCCCGACAGTGCCCGTGGCAAGCTGCTGCAAACCGCGGCCCACCTGTTTCGCAACAAGGGTTTTGAGCGCACCACCGTGCGTGACCTGGCCGGCGCGGTCGGGATCCAGTCCGGCAGCATCTTTCATCACTTCAAGAGCAAGGACGAAATCCTGCGGGCGGTGATGGAGGAAACCATCCACTACAACACCGCCCTGATGCGCGCTTCCCTGGCCGAGGCGAGCAACGTGCGCGAGCGGGTGCTGGCGCTGATTCGTTGCGAATTGCAGTCGATCATGGGCGGCAGTGGCGAGGCCATGGCGGTGCTGGTGTATGAATGGCGTTCCCTGTCGGCCGAGGGCCAGGCCCAGGTGCTGGCCTTGCGCGACATCTACGAAGAGATCTGGTTGCAGGTGCTGGGGGAGGCGAAAAACGCCGGTTACATCAAGGGCGATGTGTTTATCACGCGGCGTTTCCTGACGGGCGCCTTGTCCTGGACCACCACCTGGTTTCGCGCCCAGGGCAGCATGACCCTCGAGCAACTGGCCGACGAAGCCTTGCTGATGGTGTTGAAAGCTGACTAGCCCTTTCGCGCAAGCTATTAATTGTGTGGCAGAAAGTTGTCTCGATAGACAAAAACGCCTAGCTTAGCGGGATCAAAGTTTTCGACGGTGTGTGCCTTGATGTTTTCGCCTTGGCGATTGGCTGCAGGACTCTCAATATGGGCACTTGGCGCACTGTGGCTGATGCCTGCCTCGGCCGCCCAACTGGTGAGGGTCGGTGCTGCGCATTTCCCGCCATACACCGTGCGCCCGGAGCAGGGCGCCGACACCGGGTTGCTGCCGCAACTGGTGGAAGCCTTGAACGCCCTGCAAACCGACTACCAGTTTGTGCTGGTACCCACCTCGATTCCCCGGCGTTTTCGCGACTTCCAGCAAGGTCGGGTGGACATGGCGATCTTCGAAAACCCCAAGTGGGGCTGGCAGGATATTGCCCACACCGATGTCGACATGGGCCTGGAGGATGCGGAAATCTTCGTGGCCCAGCAGGAGCCCGGTCGCGACCAATCGTATTTCGCCGACCTGACCGGCAAGCGCCTGGCGGTGTTCAGCGGCTATCACTACGCGTTCGCCAACTTCAACCCCGACCCCAAGTACATGGCGGAGCACTTCAACGCCACCTTGACCTATTCCCACGACAGCAACCTGCTGATGGTCGCCCGGGGCCGGGCCGACATCGCCCTGGTGACACGTTCCTACCTCAGTGATTTCCTGGTGCGCAATGCCGATACGGCGGGGCAGTTCCTGGTGTCCGAGCGGATCGACCAGGTGTACCACCACTATGCGTTGCTGCGGCCCAAGGCGCCGATCACGGGGCCGGCGTTCGCCGGGCTGCTCAAGCAGCTGAGGGACAACGGCCAGTTGCTGAAGATCTTCGAGCCTTACCGCATCGATGTAATGCCGGTACCGTGATCGTCTAAATTTTTGCCCTCGGCTCACGTCACTTGTTGAACTGTCGACGATTCGTGAGCCCATCCCATGTCCAATCTGAATGACCTGTCAGTGCTGCCCTTGCCGGCGGGACCCGCCCTGAATGCTGATGAAACTGATAGCCGCCTGAGCCTCACCCTTGAGGGCCAGCCGCTGATTCGCCTGCGCCTTGAGCGGGGTGATGAGGTGCAGGTGCATTTGCAGGAGCCCGCCAGTGTGCCGGCTGCCCGTGCCTTGTGGGCGGCGTGTTATTGGCTGTTTGCCAGGGAGCCCGGGCGTCAGCGACTGGTCTGGTGTCTTGAGCATGCGCCGGAAGATGCCTTGCGCAGTGGGTTGCTGGTGGCGACCGGGGTTGCCGGGCAGTTTCATTGCGAGCGCACGCTGTTCTGGCAGTTGCCGCAACCGTGGCTGGGGCAATCTCTCACGGGGGCTTATCCGCAGCAGATGATCATCAGCGGCGGCAAGCGTCATCCTGCCCGTGCGCCGAAGCCGCGGGGCGAGGTGTATCGGCGGTTTGATGCGCGGCTGGGGGCGTGGATTTCACTGCGTACGGTGGAGATTGATGTTGATCTGGCGCGCTTCAATCGTTGGCAGAACAGTGCGCGGGTGGCGAATTTCTGGCAGGAAACTGGCAGCCTGGAACAGCATCGGGAGTATCTGGACAAGCTGGAAGCGGATCCCCATGCGTTGACGTTGATTGGCTGTTTCGATGATGAGCCGTTTGCTTATTTCGAGGCGTATTGGGCGAAGGAGGATCGGATTGCGCCGTTTTATGATGCGGCGGATTACGATCGCGGGATTCATATGCTGGTGGGCGAAGAGCACCACCGTGGTCCGCACAAGGTAGCGAGTTGGTTGTCGGCGCTGGTGCATTACTTGTTTCTCGATGATCCGCGTACGCAGCGTGTGGTGGCTGAGCCTCGGGCGGATAACGGGAAGATGATTGGGCATATGCAGAATCAGTGTTTCCACTGTGAGAAGGAGTTTGATTTTCCTCATAAGCGGGCGGCGTTGATGATTCTGGGGCGGGAGCGGTTTTTTGAGCGGTGTGGGTTGGTTTGACTGAGCAAAAAATCTGAGTGCACGAAGATCAAATGTGGGAGCGGGCTTGCTCGCGAAAGCGCAGTGTCAGTCAATGCATGTGTGACTGATCCACCGCTTTCGCGAGCAAGCCCGCTCCCACATGGGATGTGTGGCGCGTCAGGCCCGCCGCGCAAACGTGTCGCTATGGGTCCCGGAAACCTTCCGGCAATGCACCAGCGCATCGCGAATCATAAAGTTCACCAACGTCGGTGAAACCCCCAGCTCCTTGGCAATATCCTTCTGCGGCACCCCGTGCAGCCGGTACATCTCAAACGCATAACGCGTGCGCTGAGGCAACTCGGTCAAGGCGTCGGCAATGTTCTCCAGCGTCGAAAAGTTGATGTGCGAGGTCTCAGGTGAAGCGCCGTGAATAACCACATTCAAGCCTTCCTCTTCCGTGCCGGAATATTTCAGCTCCAGCGCCTGCTTGCGGTAGTGATCAATAGCCAGGTTGCGCACGATCTGGAACAGGTAACTGAGCTGCGCCTTGAACGATGACGTGATGGTGGGGGCCGATTGCAACCGGAAGTAGGCGTCTTGCACCACGTCTTCGGCGCGGGATCGGCAGCCGGTAATACGCGCTGCGATCTTGACCAGGATCAGTCGATTGTCGACGAAGGCCTGGAGTAGGGGTGAGTCGCACCTGCCTGTGGATACTTGTTCCGTCATGGAAATCACCTTGTTGCAAGAGAAGGTTGGGGGGGGGCGTCCTTGCTGAGGCCTCCTACACATCGGGCAACAAATTATGCTTAATGATAATGATTGTCAAATGAGAAGACGAACTAATCTTATGCTTTATCGAGAGGTGTGAACGGCGTCTCGCTGACTAATTATTTCCCGGTGCCATCCGTTCTCATGGGTGAAAGGCCAGTTAACAAACCGGCCAAGGATCAGCGCCTGGAGGAGGACAAAATGGGTTTTTATCGTGTGAGCGGGAGTGGTCTGAAATGAACACGCCGGCTCGATTACGCCTGTTTTGCCTGCCTTACTCCGGCGCCAGCGCCATGGTCTACAGCCGCTGGCGGCGGGCGCTGCCGGAGTGGTTGCAGGTGCGGCCGCTGGAGTTGCCGGGGCGCGGCATGCGCATGGACGAGCCGTTGCAGCGCGATATCAAAAACCTGGCCGGGCAACTGGCTGATGAGATCCGCGCCGAGCTGGACGGCCCCTACGCCTTGTTCGGCCACAGCCTCGGCGGCCTGCTGGCCTTCGAACTGGCCCATGCCCTGCGCGAACGGGGCGCGCCGCCGCCATTGGCGCTGTTTGCCTCGGGTACCGCCGGCCCGGCCTGTCGCGATGTCAGCGAATACGCCATCGAGAAAAACGACGAACAACTGATCGCCCGCCTGCGAGAACTCAAGGGCACGGGCGAAGACGTGCTGGCCAACGCCGAACTGATGCAGTTGATGCTGCCGATCCTGCGGGCCGACTTCCTGCTGTGCGGCAGTTTCGAATACGGCGAGCGTGAGCCGCTGAGCCTGCCCATCCATGTATTCGGCGGCAAGCAGGACACGGTGCGCGCCGATCAACTGCTGGACTGGCAGCAAGACACCGCCAGCGGTTTCTCCCTCGACATGTTCGACGGTCACCACTTCTTCCTGGTGCAGCACGAGAGTTCCGTACTGCGCTGTGTGCGGCGTTACGCCGACGAACACCTGGCCCGCTGGCGCAATGACGTCGCGCGGCAGATGGCTCGGGCAACCGGCTGAACAAGCCCCCCCGGCCACACATTCCCCGATTTCCCAGTAAGCCGATTTCAGGCAGGAACCCCATGATGGACGCCTTCGAACTTCCCCGCACCCTGGTTCAGTCCCTTCAACGCCGCGCCGCGCAAACCCCGGATCGACTGGCGTTGCGCTTCCTTGCCGAGACGGCCGAACAGAGCGTTGTCCTCAGTTACCGCGACCTCGACCTGCGCGCCCGCACCATTGCCGCCGCCTTGCAGGCCGACGCCGGGCTGGGCGATCGTGCGGTGCTGCTGTTCCCCAGCGGGCCGGATTACGTCGCGGCGTTCTTTGGTTGTCTGTACGCCGGGGTCATCGCGGTGCCGGCCTACCCGCCGGAGTCCGCCCGCCGTCATCATCAGGAGCGGCTGCTGTCGATCATTGCAGATGCCGAGCCGCGGTTGCTGCTGACCACGTCCAGCCTCGGTGATTCGCTGGCGCAACTCGAAGGCGCGCCGCAGTTGCTGTGCGTTGACAGCCTCCATGCCGAAATCGCGGGCAATTGGGTCGCGCCCAACTTGCAGGACGATGACATCGCCTTCCTGCAATACACCTCCGGCTCCACTGCGTTGCCCAAGGGCGTGCAAGTGACCCACGGCAACCTGGTGGCCAACGAATTGCTGATCCGTCACGGCTTCGGCATCGACCTGAACCCCGACGATGTGATCGTCAGTTGGTTGCCGCTTTACCACGACATGGGCCTGATCGGCGGGCTGCTGCAGCCGATCTTCAGCGGTGTGCCGTGCGTATTGATGTCGCCGGCGTACTTCCTTGGCCGGCCATTGCGCTGGCTCGAAGCGATCAGCGAATACGGCGGCACCATCAGCGGCGGGCCGGACTTCGCCTATCGCTTGTGCAGCGAGCGAGTCAGCGAATCGGCATTGGATCGCCTGGACCTGAGCAAATGGCGCGTCGCGTATTCCGGCTCCGAGCCGATCCGCCTCGACACCCTCGAACGCTTCGCCGAGAAGTTCGCCGCCTGCGGTTTTACCCCGAACAATTTCTTCGCCTCCTACGGCTTGGCGGAGGCCACCTTGTTCGTTGCCGGCGGCACCCGTGGCCACGGCATCCCGGCCCTGCGCCTGGACGAGCAGGCCCTGGCCGCCAATCGCGCCGAGCCCGGGCAGGGCGCGGCGATCATGAGTTGCGGCACCAGCCAGCCCGAGCACGCGGTGCTGATTGCCGACCCCGCCACCCTGGCGACGCTCCCCGACAATGCCGTCGGTGAAATCTGGGCCACCGGCCCGAGCATCGCCCACGGCTACTGGCGCAACCCTGAAGCCACCGCCAAGACTTTCGTCCAGCACGAAGGCCGTACCTGGCTGCGGACCGGCGACCTCGGGTTTATTCGCGAAGGTGAAGTGTTCATCACCGGCCGGCTGAAAGACCTGCTGATCGTGCGGGGCCACAACCTGTATCCCCAGGACATCGAGCAAGCCATCGAGCGCGAAGTGGAAGTGGTGCGCAAGGGCCGGGTCGCCGCGTTCGCGGTGAATGACCAGGGCCTGGAAGGCATTGGCATCGCCGCCGAAATCAGCCGCAGCGTGCAGAAAATCCTGCCGCCGGAAGCACTGATCAAGGCGATTCGCCAGGCGGTGGCCGAAGCCTGCCAGGAAGCGCCGAGCGTGGTGGTGCTGCTCAACCCCGGTGGCTTGCCGAAAACGTCCAGCGGCAAGGTGCAGCGCTCGGCCTGCCGCACACGCCTGGCGGACGGCAGCCTCGACAGTTATGCGCAGTTCCCCGGCGTGCAGGCGCCGGTCGGCGATGCTGTCCTGCAATCCGAACTGCAAAACCAGATTGCCGCGATCTGGTGCGAGCAATTGCAGGTGACGCAGGTCGCCGCCGACGATCACTTCTTCCTGCTGGGGGGCAACTCCATCAGCGCCACCCAGGTCGTCGCCCGGCTGCGGGAAACCCTCGGCTTGGAACTGAACCTGCGCCTGTTGTTCGAAGCGCCCACCCTGGCCGCCTTCGCCACCAGCGTCGGGCAATTGCAGCAGGACGGCGGCGTGGCCCAAGGCGCAATCCATGGGTTGTCGCGACAGGAAGACCTGCCGCAATCCCTCGCGCAAAACCGCTTGTGGATCACCTGGCAACTCGACCCGCACAGCAGCGCCTACACCATTCCCGGCGCCTTGCGGTTGCGCGGCGAGCTGGATGAAGACGCGGTGCGCTCAAGCTTCCAGCAATTGATCCAGCGCCACGAAGCCCTGCGCACGCGCTTCTTCGAGCGCGATGGCCAAGCCTTACAGCGGGTCGACGCCAAGGCTGATTTCGACCTGCAAGTCATCGACCTCAGCGATTTGCCTGCCGCCGAGCGGGAAGCCCGCGCCAAGCAGATTCGTGAAGACGAAGCCCGCACCCAGTTCGACCTGGAGAAAGGCCCGCTGCTGTGGGTAACGCTGGTACGCCTGGATGACGAAGACCACCAACTGCTGGTGACCCTGCACCACATCATCGCGGACGGCTGGTCGCTGAACGTGTTGATCGACGAATTCTCGCGACTGTACGCCGCTGCGTCCCAGGGCCAACCCCTGGAGCTGCCAGCGCTGGCCCTGCAATACGCCGACTACGGAAGTTGGCAGCGCCAGTGGCTGGCCGAAGGCGAGGGCCAGCGGCAACTGGCTTACTGGAAACAACAACTGGGCGACGAGCACCCAACCCTGAGCCTGGCCACCGATCACCCGCGTTCGGCGCAGCACCTGCGCAGTGCCTCGCGTCACAGTGTGCGTGTGAGCGTGAGCCTCGGCGAAGCCATTCGCAAGACTGCCCAAAGCCACGAATCCACGCCGTTCATGCTGTTGCTCGCGGCGTTCCAGAGCCTGCTCTATCGCTACAGCGGCCAGCGCGATATCCGCATCGGCGTGCCCAACGCCAACCGTCCGCGCCAGGAAACCCAAGGCCTGATCGGGTTCTTTATCAACACCCTCGTACTGCGCGCCGAACTGGATGCGCGCCTGCCCTTCGCCGAGTTGCTGACGGCAACCCGCACCGCAGCGCTGGGCGCCCAGGCCCATCAGGACCTGCCTTTCGAACAACTGCTGGAAGCCTTCCCCCAAGCTCGGGAACAAGGCCTGTTCCAGGTGATGTTCAACCACCAGCAACGTGACCTCGGCGCCCTGCGCCGCTTGCCGGGCCTGCTTGCCGACGAGCTGGCATGGCACAGCCGCGAAGCCAAGTTCGACCTGCAACTGCACACTGAAGAAGACCGCAACGGGCGCCTGAGCCTGTCCTTCGACTACGCCGATGAGCTGTTCGACGCCGCCACCATCGAGCGCCTGGCCGGGCACTTCATCAACCTGCTGCAAGCCATCTGCGAACAGCCGCAACAGGCCATCGGCGACCTGAAGCTGTTGCACGCCGACGAGCAGCGCCAACAACAGCAGTGGAGCGCTGCGCCGTGCACACCGGCGCAGCGCTGGCTGCCGGAACAACTCAACCAACACGTCTCGGAACGCAGCGCAGTGGTGTGGCAGGACGGCAGCCTGACCTTCGCGCAATTGCACACCCAGGCCAACCGCCTGGCCCATTACCTGCGGGACAAGGGCGTCGGCCCGGACGTGTGCGTGGCCATCGCCGCCGAGCGTTCGCCGCAACTGCTGATCGGCCTGCTGGCAATCATCAAGGCCGGCGGCGCCTATGTGCCGCTGGACCCGGATTATCCCGCCGAACGCCTGGCCTACATGCTCAAGGACAGCGGCGTGCAACTGCTGCTGACCCAGACTTCACTGCTGGAACAACTGCCCACGGCGCAAGGCGTGTGCGTCATCGCCATGGACAGCCTCAAGCTCGACAGTTGGCCGACCCACGCGCCGGGTTTGCACCTCAATGGCGACAACCTCGCCTATGTGATCTACACCTCCGGCTCCACCGGCCAGCCCAAGGGCGTGGGCAACACCCATGCCGCGCTGGCCGAGCGCTTGCAGTGGATGCAAGCCACCTACCAATTGGATGAAACCGATGTGCTGATGCAAAAGGCGCCCATCAGTTTCGACGTGTCGGTGTGGGAGTGTTTCTGGCCGCTGATCACCGGTTGCCGCCTGGTGCTGGCCGGCCCCGGCGAGCATCGCGATCCCCATCGCATCGCGCAGTTGGTGCAGGAGCACGGCGTGACCACGCTGCACTTTGTGCCGCCGCTGTTGCAGCTGTTTGTCGACGAACCGTTGGCTGCCGAATGCACCAGCCTGCGTCGCCTGTTCTCCGGCGGTGAAGCGCTGCCCGCCGAGTTGCGCAACCGGGTGCTGGCGCAGTTGCCGGCGGTGCAGTTGCACAATCGGTATGGCCCCACCGAAACCGCGATCAACGTGACGCACTGGCATTGCCAGGCCGAGGACGGCGAGCGTTCGCCGATTGGCCGGCCGCTGGGCAATGTGATTTGCCGGGTGCTGGATGATCAGTTCAAGCCGCTGCCGGCGGGTGTGCCGGGTGAGTTGTGCATCGGCGGCATCGGCCTGGCCCGGGGTTACCTCGGGCGTGCGGGGCTGACCGCCGAACGCTTTGTCGCCGACCCGTTGGGTGAGGCGGGCGCACGCCTGTATCGCACCGGTGACCGCGTGCGCTGGAGCACCGATGGGGTACTGGAATACCTCGGGCGCCTGGATCAGCAGGTCAAACTGCGTGGCTTCCGTGTCGAGCCTGAAGAAATCGAAGCCCGCCTGCTGGCTCTCGACGGCATCGCCCAAGCGGTGGTGCTGGTGCGGGAAACCGCAGCCGGTGCGCAGTTGATCGGTTACTACACCGCCAGCGAACCGTTGGATGAACAAGACGTAAAAACCGCCCTGGCCGCCGAGCTGCCGGAGTACATGGTCCCGGCGCAATTGATGCGCCTGGACGCGATGCCCCTGAGCCCAAGCGGCAAACTGGATCGCCGCGCCTTGCCGGAACCGGTGTGGCAGGTACGTGAGCACGTCGAACCTGAAACAGCGCTGGAACAGCAAATCGCCGCGATCTGGCGTGAAGTCCTGGCGCTGCCACGCATCGGCCTGCGGGACGACTTCTTCGCCCTTGGCGGCCATTCGTTGCTGGCGACGCAAATCATCTCCCGCACCCGCCAGGCCTGTGACGTCGAACTGCCGTTACGCACGCTGTTCGACGCCAGCGAGCTGGGGGCTTTCGCCGAGCAGGTCCGGCTGATCCAGGCCTCCGGGCAACGTAACCAACAGTTGGCCATCGGCAAGGTCGACCGCAGCCAGCCGGTGCCACTGTCCTATTCCCAGCAGCGCATGTGGTTCCTCTGGCAGATGGAGCCCGACAGCCCGGCGTATAACGTCGGTGGCATGGCGCGCTTTCGCGGGGTGCTGGACGTGGGCCGTTTCGAGGCGGCGTTGCAGGCCTTGATCATGCGTCACGAAACCCTGCGCACGACTTTCCCGAGCATCAATGGCGTGGCGCAGCAGAAGGTCGCGGCGCAAACCGGCGTGCGCATGGATTGGCAGGACTTCTCTGCGTTGAATGAGGCCGAGCGCCAACGGCGAGTGCAACAACTGGCCGACCATGAAGCCCACTCGCCTTTCAATCTGGAAACCGGCCCATTGCTGCGCGCCTGCCTGGTCAAGGCCGGCGAGCAGGAACATTACCTGGTGCTGACCCTGCACCATATCGTCACCGAAGGCTGGGCCATGGACATCTTTGCCCGTGAACTCAGCGCGCTGTATGAAGCGTTCATCGACGACCGCGAATCGCCACTGGCGCCACTGCCGGTGCAGTACCTCGACTACAGCGTGTGGCAGCGCCAGTGGCTGGAGTCCGGCGAACGCCAGCGCCAACTGGATTACTGGACCGCGCAACTGGGCACCGAACATCCGCTGCTGGAACTGCCGGCCGACCGGCCGCGTCCGCCGGTGCAAAGTCACCAGGGCGAGCTGTACCGTTTCGATTTGAGCGATGACCTCGCCGCCCGCGTGCGTGCCTTCAACGCCGAGCGTGGCCTGACCCTGTTCATGACCATGACCGCCACCCTCGCGGTATTGCTCTACCGCTACAGCGGCCAGACCGACCTGCGCATCGGTGCACCGGTGGCCAACCGGATTCGCCCGGAAAGCGAAGGGCTGATTGGCGCATTTCTCAACACCCAGGTGCTGCGTTGCCAGCTCAACGGGCAGATGAGTGTCGGCGAACTGTTTGACCAGGTTCGCCACACCGTGATCGAAGGCCAGTCCCATCAGGACCTGCCGTTCGACCACCTGGTGGAAGCCCTGCAACCAACCCGCAGCGCGGCGTACAACCCGCTGTTCCAGGTGATGTGCAACGTGCAGCGCTGGGAATTCCAGCAGAGCCGCACCCTGGCCGGGATGACCGTCGAATACCTGGCCAACGACGCCCGCGCCACCAAGTTCGACCTCAACCTGGAAGTCACTGACCTCGATCATCGCCTGGGTTGCTGCCTGACCTACAGCACCGACCTGTTCGACGAGCCGCGTATTGCGCGCATGGCGGCGCATTGGCAAAACCTGCTGGAAGCCTTGCTTGCCGATCCGCAACAGCGCCTGAGTGAGTTGCCGTTGCTGGAGGCTGGCGAACAGCGCGCCCTGCAAGACAGCCTTGGCATTGAGGCTGGCGAGCATCGCCTCGACCAGTGCATCCATCACCTGTTCAGCGAGCAGGCCCTGGCCCGTGCCGATGCACCGGCGTTGACCTTTGCCGGGCAGACCCTGAGCTACAGCGAACTCGACAGCCGCGCCAATCGCCTGGCCTGGATGCTCCGCGAGCGCGGCGTGGGCCCGCAGGTGCGGGTCGGCCTGGCGTTGCCGCGTTCGCTGGAGATGGTGGTTGGCCTGCTGGCAATCCTCAAGGCCGGCGGCGCCTATGTGCCGCTGGACCCGGAATACCCGCTGGACCGCCTGCACTACATGATCGAAGACAGTGGCATCGGCCTGTTGCTCAGCGATGCTGCGATGTTCGACGCATTGGGCGAACTGCCTGAGAGTGTCGGCCGCTGGTGCCTGGAAGATGACCTGCCGACCCTGGCGGACTACCCGGCAAGCGAGTTGCCTTTCATCAGCCTGCCGCAACATCAGGCCTACTTGATCTACACCTCCGGTTCCACCGGCAAGCCCAAGGGCGTGGTGGTGTCCCACGGCGAAATCGCCATGCATTGCCAGGCGGTGATCGAGCGCTTCGGCATGCGCCCGGATGACTGCGAGCTGCACTTCTATTCCATCAACTTTGACGCTGCCACCGAGCGTCTGCTGGTGCCGTTGCTCAGTGGTGCCCAGGTTGTGTTGCGGGCCCAGGGCCAGTGGGACGCGGAAGAAATCTGCGGGCTGATTCGTCGGCACCGCATCAATATCCTGGGCTTCACCCCAAGCTATGGCAGCCAGTTGGCGCAATGGCTGGCCACGCAAGACCAGACCCTGGCGGTGCGCATGTGCATCACCGGCGGTGAGGCCCTGACCGGCGAACACTTGCAGCGCATTCGCGCGGCATTCAAGCCGGCGTTGTTTTTCAACGCCTATGGCCCGACTGAAACCGTGGTGATGCCGTTGGCCAGCCTGGCCCCGGAAGCCCTGGAAGAGGGCGCCGGCAGCGTGCCGATCGGCAGCATCATCGGCGCGCGTGTGGCCTACATTCTGGATGCGGATCTGGCGCTGGTGCCGCAAGGCGCGACGGGTGAGTTGTACGTCGGCGGTGCCGGCCTGGCCCAGGGGTATCACCAGCGTCCGGGGATGACGGCGGAGCGGTTTGTCGCGGATCCGTTTGCCACGAACGGCGGTCGCCTGTATCGCACCGGTGACCTGGTGCGCCAGCGTGCCGATGGCCTGGTGGAATACCTCGGTCGTATCGACCATCAAGTGAAGATTCGCGGTTTCCGCATCGAGCTGGGAGAAATTGAAACCCGCCTGCTGGAACACGAGGCGGTGCGTGAAGCAGTGGTGTTGGCGCTGGACTCACCGAGCGGCAAGCAGTTGGTGGCCTATCTGGTCAGCGACCAGGAGCAGGGCGCGCTGCGTGAATCCCTCAAGGCGCATCTGAAAGCGCAGCTGCCGGACTACATGGTGCCCGCGCACCTGATCGTTCTCGACAGCATGCCGCTGACCGCCAACGGCAAACTCGACCGCCGCGCCTTGCCGCAGCCGGACCCCGAGGCGAATCGTCAACAGTACGTGGCGCCGCGCAACGAGCTGGAGCAAACCCTGGCGGCCATCTGGTGCGCGGTACTGAACGTGCAACAGGTAGGCCTTGACGACAACTTCTTCGAGTTGGGCGGCGACTCGATCCTGTCGATCCAGGTGGTCAGCCGGGCCCGGCAGGCAGGGATTCATTTCAGCCCGCGTGATTTGTTCCAGCACCAGACCGTGCAAACCCTGGCCGCCGTGGCGACCCGCAGCGAGCAGGTCAGCGCCGATCAAGGCGTGTTGACCGGCGCGTCCGGGCTGACGCCGATCCAGCACTGGTTCTTCGACACCGACATCCCGGAGCGCCAACACTGGAACCAGGCATTGCTGCTGGAGCCGGTTCAGGCCCTGGAACCTCATCGCCTGGAGCAAGCGTTGCTGGCGGTGCTGGAACATCACGACGCCCTGCGCCTGAGCTTCACCCAGCGCGACGCCCAATGGCACGCCGAACACTTGGCTGTGCCGGAAGGCGGCCTGCTGTTGCAAGCCCAGGTGGCGGACATGGAGCAGTGCGCCGCGCTGTTCACCGACACCCAGCGCAGCCTCAACCTCGCCCATGGCCCGTTGTTGCGCGCGTTACTGGTGGACGGCCCGCAAGGCCAGCGCCGGCTGCTGATCGCGATCCATCACCTGGTGGTGGACGGCGTTTCCTGGCGGGTATTGCTCGAAGATTTGCAAACCGTGTATCGCCAGTTGAGCGACGGCCAGCCGGTCAACCTGCCGGCCAAGACCAGCGCCTTGCGCGACTGGGCGGCGCGGTTGCAGGCGTATGCCGGCAGCGAATCCCTGCGTGAGGAGCTGCACGTGTGGCAGCAACAGTTGGCCGGCCCTGCCGTTGAATTGCCGGTGGATCGCCCACAGGGTTCGCTGCGCAATCGCGACGCCGATACCGTCAGCGTGCGCCTGGATGCCGAGCGCACCCGCCAGTTGTTGCAGCAGGCGCCAAGTGCCTACCGCACCCAGGTCAACGATTTGCTGCTGACCGCCCTGGCCCGTGTGCTGTGCCGTTGGAGTGGCCATGAATCCGCATTGATCCAGCTGGAAGGCCACGGCCGCGAACCGCTATTCGACGAGATCGACCTGACCCGCAGCGTCGGCTGGTTCACCAGCGCCTACCCGCTGCGCCTGACCCCGCTGCATATCGAAGAGGCCGCCGGGCAGGGCGCCTCGATCAAGGCGATCAAGGAGCAACTGCGCGGCGTGCCCCACAAAGGGTTGGGTTATGGCGTGCTGCGCTACCTGGCCGACGACCTGTGCCGCCAGACCATGGCCGCGTTGCCGACCGCCAGTATCACCTTCAACTACCTCGGCCAGTTCGACCAGAGCTTTGGCGCCGACGCACTGTTCCACCCGCTGGACGAGTCCGCCGGGATCGCCCACGACCCGGACGCGCCGTTGCCCAACGCGCTGAGTGTCGACAGCCAGGTGTACGGCGGTGAGCTGGTGCTGCGCTGGACCTTCAGCCGCGAGCGTCACCACAGCCAGACCATCGCTGAACTGGCGGACGCTTACCTGGCGGAACTGCAAAGCCTGATCGAACATTGCCTCAAGGCAGACGCGGGCGGCCTTACGCCGTCGGACTTCCCGCTGGCGCACCTGACCCAGGGGCAACTCGATGCGCTGCCGGTGCCGGCCAATGCCATCGAAGACGTGTACCCGCTGACCCCGATGCAGGAAGGCTTGCTGCTGCACACCCTGCTGGAACCGGGCACCGGCCTCTACTACATGCAGGACCGCTACCGCATCAACAGCGCCCTGGACCCCGAGCGTTTCGCCCAGGCCTGGCAGGCGGTGATCGCCCGTCATGAAGCCTTGCGCGCCTCGTTCTGCTGGAACGTCGGCGAAGACATGTTGCAGGTTATCCACAAGCCCGGCAGCACGCCGATCGAGTACCTCGACTGGAGCCAGGAGCCGGAAAGCGAGCAGGAACCGCGCCTGCAAGCGTTGCTGAAAAGCGAGCGTGAAGCCGGTTTCGATCTGCTTAACCAGGCGCCCTTCCACCTGCGGCTGATCCGCGTAGGCGAAGCCCGCTACTGGTTCATGATGAGCAACCACCACATCCTGATCGATGCGTGGTGCCGCTCGCTGCTGATGAACGATTTCTTCGACATCTACATGGCCCTCGGCGAAGGTCGCGAAGCGCAACTGGCGACGCCACCGCGTTACCGCGATTACATCGCCTGGCTGCAACGCCAGAACCTCGCCGAGGCGCGCCAGTGGTGGCAGCAGAACCTGCAAGGGTTCGAACGCACCACACCGATTCCGAGCGACCGGCCGTTCCTGCGCGAGCATGCCGGCCACAGCGGCGGCATGGTGGTAGGCGACTGCTACACCCGCCTGGATGTGCGCGACGGCGCGCAATTGCGCGAGCTGGCCCAGGCTCATCAATTGACGGTGAACACCTTCGCCCAGGCGGCATGGGCCCTGGTGCTGCGGCGCTTGAGTGGCGATCGCGACGTGCTGTTCGGCGTCACCGTGGCCGGGCGCCCGGTAGAAATGCCCGAGATGCAGCGCACTGTCGGGCTGTTTATCAACAGTATCGCCTTGCGGGTCAAGCTGCCGGAGGACGATCAGCAGTGCAGCGTGCGCCAATGGTTGAGCGGCCTGCTCGACAGCAATATGCAACTGCGCGAGTACGAGTACCTGCCGCTGGTGACCATCCAGGAGCACAGCGAACTGCCGAAAGGCCAGCCGCTGTTCGACAGCCTGTTCGTGTTCGAGAACGCCCCGGTGGAAGTCTCGGTACTGGACCGTGCGCAAAGCCTGAATGCCACCTCGGATTCCGGTCGCACCCACACCAACTTCCCGCTGACGGCCGTGTGCTACCCGGGCGATGACCTGGGCTTGCACCTGTCCTACGACCAGCGTTATTTCGATGAAACCACCGTGCAAGGCATGCTCGCTGAATTCAAGCGGCTGCTGCTGGCGCTGGTGCAGGGCTTCCATGGCGACATGGCCGACTTGCCGCTGATTGGCGAGCAGGAGCGTGAGTTCCTGGTGGACGGCTGCAACCAGAGCGAGCATGAATATCCGCTGGAGCGCAGTTACATCGAGCTGTTCGAAGCCCAGGTGGCAGAGCATCCACAGCGGATTGCCGCCAGTTGCCTGGATCAGCAATGGACCTACTCTGAGCTGAACCGGCGCAGTAACCGCCTGGGTCATGCGCTGATTGCCGCGGGTGTCGGGCTGGACCAACCGGTGGCGTTGCTGGCTGAACGTAATCTGGATTTGCTGGGCATGATCATCGGCAGCTTCAAGGCCGGCGCGGGTTACTTGCCGCTGGATCCGGGGCTGCCGACCCAGCGCTTGAGCCGGATCATCGACCTCAGTCGTACGCCGTTGCTGGTGTGCACCGAGGCTTGTCGGGAACAGGCGGATCTGTTGCTGGAAGAGTTTGCCTGTGGCTCGCGACCGAGGCTGCTGGTGTGGGAGGAGCTGGTGGGTTCAGAGCAGAACCCGGGCATCTACAGTGCGCCGGATAACCTGGCCTACGTGATCTACACCTCGGGCTCCACTGGCCTGCCCAAGGGCGTGATGGTCGAACAGCGCGGCATGCTCAATAACCAGTTGAGCAAGGTGCCGTATCTGCAACTGACTGAGCACGATGTGATCGCCCAGACCGCCTCGCAAAGTTTCGATATCTCGGTGTGGCAGTTCCTCGCGGCGCCGCTGTTCGGGGCGCGGGTGGACATTGTGCCGAATACCATTGCCCATGATCCGCAAGGCTTGCTCGCTCACGTCCAGGCCCAGGGCATTACCGTGCTGGAAAGCGTGCCGTCACTGATCCAGGGCATGCTCGCCCAGGACCGCATGAGCCTGGATGGCTTGCGCTGGATGCTGCCGACGGGTGAAGCGATGCCGCCGGAACTGGCGCACCAGTGGTTGCTGCGTTATCCGCAGATTGGCCTGGTCAACGCGTATGGCCCGGCGGAATGTTCGGACGACGTGGCGTTCTTCCGCGTCGACCTGGCGTCGACCCGTGGCACTTATCTGCCGATTGGTACGCCGACCGACAATAACCGGTTGTACCTGCTGGACGGTGCGCTGGAACTGGTGCCCCAAGGCGCCGTCGGCGAGTTGTGCGTGGCCGGGACCGGCGTGGGTCGTGGTTATGTCAGCGATCCGCTGCGCACGGCGCAAGCGTTTGTGCCGAATCCATTGGGTGCGGACCGGTTGTATCGAACAGGGGATTTGGCCCGCCGTCGCAGCGACGGTGTGTTGGAGTACGTCGGGCGCATCGACCATCAGGTGAAGATTCGCGGTTACCGGATCGAGCTGGGTGAAATCGAAGCGCGCCTGCATGAGCAGCCTGAAGTGCGGGATGCGGCGGTGGGCGTGCAGGAGGGCGTCAACGGCAAGCATCTGGTGGGCTACCTGGTGGCGGCGGATGCGCAGCTCAACCCGGGTGAGCGCCTCGATCGCATCAAGCAACGCCTGCGGGCCGAGCTGCCGGAATACATGGTGCCGTTGCATTGGTTGTGGCTCGACCGGTTGCCGCTGAACGCCAACGGCAAGCTGGACCGCAAGGCCTTGCCGGCACTGGAGATCGGCCAGTTGCACAGCCAGGAATATCTGGCGCCGCGCAATGAGCTGGAGCAGACGCTGGCCGGGATCTGGGCCGAGGTGCTCAAGGTCGAGCGCGTCGGCGTGCAGGACAACTTCTTCGAACTGGGCGGGCATTCGTTGCTGGCCACGCAGATAGCTTCGCGGGTGCAGAAGACGCTGCAGCGGGATGTGCCGTTGCGGGCGATGTTCGAGTGCAGCACGGTGGAGGCGTTGGCGGGGTATATCGACGGGCTGGCGGCGAATGAGATCAGCGCCGAGAAGGTGGATCGGTTGAGTGATTTGATGGCGGAGCTGGAGGGTTTTTAACTCGGAGCGCAACGCGCCACTCGTCGGGTGGCGCGGTTTTTAAGGTTCGAACTGTGAATTCTGACAGTAGGCAAGGGGGGCATTTCGGCGTGTGATGGGCAACACCATCACTCGTTGAAATGGAGTTCTATCATGCCCAAGTCATCACCGTTGACCCTTGACCTGCCCAAGCCACAGTTGGTCGAAGCCGAGGGAGAGCCCCGGGTTGACCCGCTCCAGTTGCTGGAGGGGGCTACTGTCCGGGTGTTCTACGAAGGGATGCTCAGCACCGACAGTATTGCGTTGCGCTGGGAGTCGACACCGGGGGAATACGCGCCGATTGCCTCCCTGGATGGCGTCGAAGCAGGCTCGGTCGAGTTCCACGTACCCCCGTATTACGTAGGGCTGCGCATTGATAACTTCGCGCTGTTTTCCTATGTCGTTACCCGCGATGGCGAGGAACATCCTTCCCCCGTTGCCGACGTGTTCATCAAGTTGCCGTCCAATTTGCCGCAACTGCAGATCTTTCAAGCCTCAGGCGGTGTTCTGGACCTGTCCTTTTTGTGCGGTGAAGACCCGGTTCTGCATGTCGACGCCTGGCCGTTCATCGACCCGGTTCAAGTGGCTCAGGTCTATATCGGGGGGATTTACCCTGATGGGTCCAAGGCCAGTCTCTACCCTTATGAAGATGCACCGGTAACAGATGAGGACGTGCGCCACGGCTGGACCCGAAAGTTGTCCCGTGCCGAGCTGGCCACGCTCAAGCATGACAGTGAGCTTTATATTGCGTTCTACGTTGAGTTTTTGCCGCGTGCGGATTCCAGGCCGGTGTATCGGCTGATTTCTGGTTTGGTGTTGACGTTGCTCATCGAGCCTCATTTGGATCTCGTAGCGCCCACGGTGGTGGAAGCCACGCAAATCACACCTGAAAATTTCGTATTGAATCCGGTCAATACCCAGGACGGTGCGACCATCCGGGTCAGCTATGAGCATATGTGCCCTTGCGACTGGGTTTGCGCCTTCTGGGAAGGGACTGCCGGGGCAGGTACTCCGGTACTCGAGTGCAAGCAGGCCGACAATCGGGACGTTGTTGATTTTAATGTGCCGGCGTCAGCCATCAGCGCCAATTTCAATAAGCAGGTGTCGGTCCGCTACACCGTCCGACGGGAAGGGCAAACCTGGTCGGCGCTGCCGCGACCGGTAAAAATCCTGAATATCTCCGGCCTGCCCAAGCCGCAGGTGGAACAGGCCACGGGCAGTACGCTGGACCTCAATACGTTCCAGGGGGACGCGCAACTGACGGTGGCGGCCTATGCCTACGGCGCCTTGGGGCAGCCCTGCTGGATGTGGGTAACCGGTGAGCGGGAAGATGGCGCGCCTTATCGCTTCGATGTGCTGGACGGCGAGCCGCTCTCCGAGCAATGGCTGCAGGAGGGCGTCAGTACGCTGCTGTCCCGCCGCGATCTGCAAAAGCTGGCCGATTGCAGCCGCTTTGACGTGCATTTTGCGGTGAACTTCGATGGCCGGTCCGACAGGGCCAGCGCCGAGCCGTTTCCTGTGCTGCACCTGGATATTCATCAGGAAGACCTGGTCCTGAAACCCTTGACCATTCGGGAGGCCGTGGGCTCGCAGTTGACGGTATGGAATGGCCGTGATGGCGTGACGGCACGGGTGGAATATGACCACATCAGTGCTCATGACGAGATCAGCGTGTGTTGGACACAATCGGACGGTAGTTGCCTGCCGTTGCCACCCAAGCCGGGTAACACTGATCCGAAGTACGTTGACTTCACCATTCCCCGCGAGGCTGTAATCGCTGGAAGCGGCAAAACAGTGCCCGTCAGTTACAGCGTCGCGAGCGCATGCAAGCACGTCACGTCAGCTGACCTGGAGCTACAGATCAGTGTCCCGCAGCGCTTGCCTGCGCCAGAGGTGCCGCAGGCCACTCAATTGCCCGGTGGCCAGGGGACACTGGACTTGCGCACCTTTACCGGGGATGCCGAGATTACGCTGCAAGCCTGGTGGTTCATCCTGGCGGGGCAAAAGGGCTGGCTGGAATGTACGGGAACCTTGCTCGACGGGTCGTCCCATACCCTCAAGCTGCTGGTCAATGAGCCGATCACGCAAGAGCAGGCAAACCATGGGTTGTCGCACGTTCTGCCTCGTGAGGAACTGGAAAAGTTTCGCCACAGGTCCGTATTGAACATCGTGTTCAAGGTTACGGCGGACGGCAGCTCCCATGTGAGCGAAGCAATTGTGTTCCCTGTGCTGATGTTGCTGTTGCGCAAGCAGTACAGAGACCTGACGGATTTCAACGATCAGACCTTGGGTTTATGGACCGTAGGGTCAGGCGCACCCGATGCCAGGGATATCAGCATTGAATATATGGGGACGGGACCTGACGGCAAGCCCGATTACGCAGTCAGGAATTTCACATACACCAATAACAGTTTCGGCCCGATCCTGCAGCGGCGCTTCTTGGATTTGGAGAGCGGTTTTACTTATCGGTTTTCCGTACGGATTCGACGGTACAGCGTTGCGTTCGCGACGCCCAAGTTATCGTTGCGCAAAGACTCCATTCAACAAACACCGGTGGAAGAGTTGGTTGACCTGAACTGGCACACACTGAGCTTCACCTTTACGCCAACCATCGCTCCCGTGCTGCTGGAAATCTATAGCCATGAAGGCGCTACGAGCGGCAACGATTGGTACATGGATGATTTCCTGGTCGAGGGGATTTAATCCGCGCTGAAAAGACAATGCCCGCTTCGATGCGGGCATTGTCTTTTCAGGCTAGGGCTGATTATTTCGGACCGAGAATCTTCACCAGCTTATCCGGCGACGGCGCTCCTTGCTGTTCGCCCTTGTCATCCAGATAGAAAATCACTCGTGCCACGACGTGCCACTCGTCGTGCGGCGTGGTTTTTGAGGTTGGAACTGTGAATTCTGACAGTAGATTCGGTTTCTTTTTCAGCATTTGATAAGGGCTCGCCAGTCGGACTGGTTTCAGTCCGTCATGAGGCGCTCTTCTCATGGAAAAGGAGTTTAGGTATGCCTGCCAAATCTGCAACCGCCATCGTTCCTGAGGTTACATTGGTTCAAGCTGTGGGACGAAGGCTGGATCCGCTTGATGCGATCGACGGCGCAACGCTTCGAGTTTGTTATGAAGGAATGAGTGAGGATGACCTCATTCGGGTGTTCTGGAAGAGCTTGCCAGGGGAAGAATATGCGCCTGAGCCCCTGCATGGTGTGACAGAGGGGTGTGTGGATTTTCATATCCCGCCCTATTACGTCGGGCTGCGTATCAATCGCTTTGCGCTGTTTCGTTGTGTGGTTACCCATAATGGCGAGGAGTTTTCCAGCAGTGAGAGCGATATTTATGTGACATTGCCGTTCAACGATCTTCCCCATCCTGACGTGCCTCAGGCGGTCGATGGGGTGTTGGACCTTACAGTATTGTGTGGGCAAGACCCGCAGGTGTATGTGACGCCTTGGGTGTTTATTGATCCGATTCAGTTCGTTTGGCTGGACCTCCATGGCACCCTGGCGGACGGGAGCGCCTTTACGCTTCGCCTGGTCAATCACGAGCAGGTGACAGAAGCCGAGGTGCATGAGGGATGGCGCAGAGCTTTACCCTTGGACAAACTGCGGGGGCTTAAACAGGGCAGTCAACTGACCCTGGTATTTATCGTGGCCTTTAACGGTCCGGAGGATGATGCATCCAGACTTTTTCCGAGTACCACATTGACGGTGCTCACTGAACCCCATTTGAATCTCGTGGCACCTACGCTGGTTGAAGCGACGCTGATTTCGCCTGAACACTATGCACTCAATCCGGTCAATGCCCAGGAGGGGGCTACCATCCGGGTCAGTTATGAGCAGATGTGCCCATGCGACTGGGTGTGTGCCTATTGGGAGGGCACGCCCGGGGCGGGTAGCCCGCAGCTGGAATGTAAAAATGCTGGCGATGAGGCGTTTGTGGAATTTCACGTGCCACCCTCGGCTATCAGCGCCAATTTCAATGAACAGGTCACGGTCCATTACACGGTCCAGCGGGAAGGTCAGACGTGGCCATCGCCTGAACGCCATGTGCAAATTCTCAATGTCAGCGAGTTGCCTGCACCGCAGGTTCTCCAGGCCACAGGCCATGTACTGGACCTCAATACCTTCCACGGTGACGCACAAGCCCTGGTGATTCCTTTCCCTTATCGTGCCTTGGGCCAGCCTTGCTGGTTATGGGCCACCGGTGAATTGGACGATGGCACGCCTTACCATTTTGATGTGCTGGAGGGGGAGCCGCTGGCCGAGGAGTGGTTGCACGACGGCGTCAGTGCGGTGCTGTCGCGGCATGAGCTGCAAAAACTGGCGGATTGCAGTGGGTTGAGCGTGCACTTTGCGGTGAACTTCAATGGCCAGGTTGATCTGGCCAGCGCTGAACGGTTCCCGGTGTTGCACTTGGAGCTTGAACAGGAAGCGCTGGTGCTCGACGCACCAAGGGTGCTGGAGGCAGTCGGCCAGGACCTGACGATTTGGAACGGTCGGGACGGTGTGACGGTGCGTGTGGAGTATGCACACATCAGCTCGGGGCAAATGATCAGCCTGGACTGGATTCGGTCGGACGGTACCCGCTTGCCGTTGGCGCCGGAGCCCGGCAACGGCGACCCGGGTTATGTGGATTTCCCAATCCCCCGTGAAGCGGTGATTCAAGGCGCCGGTAAAACGATCCAGATTAACTACACCGTCACCAGTGCCTGCAAGCGGGCACCCTCCAAAACGCTCAATTTGCGCATCAGTGTACCGGTGCGGCTGCCGGTGCCGGTAGTGCCCGAGGCCACGCCACCTGCGACCCAAAGCGGTATTCTGGACCTGCGGACATTCGCGGGAGATGCCCATATTACTGTGGAAAAATGGTGGTTTATCCTGGCGGGGCAGAGAGGTTGGCTACAAGTAGACGGCACAAGGGAAGATGGGAGCGCCTATGTCATCAGGGTGATAATGGCCGAACTGATTACCGAGGGGGATGTTGAGAACGGCCTGAGACGGGTTCTCCTGCGCTCCGAGTTGGAGCAGTTGCGTAACCTTACACCGTTGGTCGTGACATTCGGCTGCACGCCGGATGGCAGTCCCAGCCCGGGTCAGGAGATCGTCTTCCCAGTACTGAGTTTGGTTTTTACCAAGCCTATGAAAGATGTAACTGACTTTAACCCGAACCAGAAAGGCTGGAATAACTGGCAAAGAGGGGCGGGAGCAGCATCTCAGGGTGACCTGGTACTTAAAACCGGGGCAGTGCCGGGAGCTGCGTCGGGGTATTACTTGTTTGATTGGGGGAATACGTACACCAGTAACCCCGTTACACAGCGCGAAAAGCTTTTCAAACTCTACACTCAACTGCAGTCAGGCCGTATTTACAGGTTCAGTGCTTGGATACGTGACAATAGCGGCTCACCTCCAAAGCCTTCTATGGTGTTGGTGGCAAACGGGGCCGATATTACTTCGATCACCTCTCCTGGGTTGTCTTGGCAGTTGCTCCAAGGAACCTTTACTGCCACTTCAACGACAAGGCTCAGCGTTGATAATCGTCAGATGGGGAACCCCGGCAATGACTTCGATGTGACGTTACTGGTGGTGGAGGAGGTTTGATCTGCTTGGAATTGGTCGCTTGAAGGATACAGGCCTCCGGCTTTTGGGAGGCCTTTTCCAACAGTCTGCTTATTTCGGACCGAGAATCTTCACCAGCTTATCCGGCGACGGCGCTCCTTGCTGTTGCTGCAATCCACCCTTGTCATCCAGATAGAAAATTGCCGGCGTGGCCGACAACTCCAGTTCGTCCATCAGCTTCATATTCGAATCAAGCTTGGCCTGGATATCCGCCGGGATCTTCTCCAGCGCCTGCAACTTGCTGCCTTTACCGGCCGACTCATGGGCTTCCAAGGCCTGTTGCGGGTCCTTGGCGGCAAACAGCGCGGCCGACTTGCCCGGGCTGTCTTCACGGATAATCCCCACCATGATGTGCCGCAACTGTACCTTGCCCGACTTCACCCAAGGCCGCGCCTGCTCCCAGAACATATTGCAGTACGGGCAGTTCGGGTCGCTGAACAGGTACACGATGCGCGGCGCGTCCTTGTTGCCGTCCTGGATCCAGTTGCTGTGTTCCATCTTGGCCCAGACTTCCTTGGCCATCGGCGCATACACCAGTTTCTCCAGCGGCGCGGTGCTCAGGTCATTGCCATCGGCGTCGTACAGGTTGCCGGCAATCACGCTTTTGCCATCGGCAGTCAGGTACAGCGCCATGCCACGGTTCTGGTATTGCGCCGCGTAACCTGTGAGGCCGCTGGGCGCATCGAACTTGCCGATGATCTTGGCCCCCTTGGCTTCGATGTTCTTGATCGGCGCCGGCCAGTCTTCGGCGTGGACCAGGCTGGCGGCCAGGGTCAGGGGCAGGAGTGTCAGCAGGTGGCGGAGGCGGAGCATGGCGAATTCCTTGTGGTGGCCGGCAAGGCCGGTTTGGCGGGGGTCGGCTCGAAGCGTTCCATGGCGCGGGCCAGGCTGGCCTGGGACAACTCGCCCAGGTGGCTGTTGATCAGGCGGCCGTCCGGTTGGTAGAACAGGGTCGTCGGCAAGGCCATGGAGCCGACGGCCTGGCCGAGGCGGCCGCTGGCGTCGAACAGCACGTTGTCCAGGTTCAGGCCCTGGGTCGCCAGGTAGGTGGCGACGCTTTGCATGCTTTCGGCCTGGTTGACGAACAGGAAGGTCACGTCCGGGCGCTGGCGCTGGGCACTTTCCAGTACCGGCATTTCGCGTCGGCACGGCGGGCACCAGGTGGCCCACAGGTTGATCACCAGCGGGCCGCCCTTGTAGTCGGCCAGTTGCACGGTTTCGCCATTGGCGTTGCGCAGGGCAATGTCCGGCAGGTGCGTGCCTTTTTCGTAGAGGGTCAGGGACAGGCTGGTCAAGGCCCAGAACGCCAGGCCGGTGATCACACCGGCGCTCAGTGGCTTGCGCAGCAGCGGGCGGCGCCAGCCGTAGATCAGCGCGCCGATGATCAGCACGATCACGCCGGGCCAGGCGAGAAAACCGCCGTCGCGCAGGTCGACGATTTGCAGCGGGTCATTCTGGTAGTACGACCAGTACATCAGCACGAAGCTGATGCGTGCGGCGAGCATGCCCAGCAGAAACAGGGTGAACAGCACCGACTCGGGGTTCTCGCCGCCGCGCTTGGCCACCCGCCAGCCCACCAGGGTGGCGAGGATCAACGCCGTGATCAGCAGCAAGTGATTCAGGGCGATGGCGAAGGTGCCGATGGTCAGTGTCAGCATCAGAGGGCTTCCCGGGCTTGGGTCCAGCGTTGCAGGAAGGCGGCGGCGTCGACTTCGCCGGTGATGCGCTGGGCGCGGCGCTCTTCACCGTCGGGGCCGATCCAGACGAAGCTCGGCGGGCCGGGGACCTTGTAGCGGCCCAGCAGCTCGCGGCTGGCGGCGTTGTCGGCGGTGACGTCGAGGCGCAGCAGGCGCACATCCTTGAGGGCGTCCAGTACCTCGGGTTTGCCGAACACCTGTTTTTCCATGATCTTGCACGACACGCACCAGTCGGCGTAGTAGTCCACCAGTACCCATTGGCCCTGGGCCTTGGCACTGTCGAGCTGGCTTTGCAGCACGGCCGGGTCGTTGATGGTCATGAAGGCTTCGTGGGCGGTGGGAGCGCCAGCTGCCCGCGAGCCGCTGTAGACCTTCAGCGGTTGCCACAGGTCGTCGCTGCCGCCGGCCGCGCCGATCACCAATACGCTGCCCCAGAGGCCCAGCACCAGCGAACCGGCACCGAACAGCATGGCGGTACGCCCGAAATCGTGGGCCAGGCGCCAGCCGCAGTAGGCCATGACCAGCGCCAGCACACCCCACAAGCCGAGCCACAGGGTTTCACCGACCACCGGGCGAATCATCAGCACGGCGGTGGCGAGGAACAGGAAGCCGAAGATGCCCTTGAGGATATTCATCCAGGTGCCAGGCTTGGGCAGGAAGCGGTTACCCACGGTCACCAGCAGCAACAGCGGCACGCCGATGCCGATGCCCATGGCAAACAGGATCAAGCCGCCGTGCAAGGCGTTGCCGCTTTGGGCGATGTACAACAGCGCGCCGGCCAGGGGCGCGGTCATGCACGGGCCCACCAGCAAGCCGGACAAGGCGCCGAGCACGCCGGCACCTACCAGGCTGCCGCCGCTTTGGTTACGGCTGACGTTGTCCAGGCGGTCGCGCAGGAAGGCCGGCAGTTGCAGTTCAAAGAAGCCGAACATCGGCAGGGCGAGAATCACAAACAACGCAGCGAAGCTGCCGAGGATCCACGGGGTTTGCAGCAGGGCGGCGAGGTTGCCGCCGAGCAGCGCAGCCAATACACCGAGCGCGGCATACACCAGCGCCATGCACACCACGTAGCTGGCGGCCAGGGCAAAGCCGCGCCGTGGGCTGGCGCCGCTGCCGACCACAAGGCCGGCGAGGATCGGCAGCATCGGCAAGGAACACGGGGCGAAGGCCAGCAGCAGGCCCAGGCCGAAGAACACCAGCAGGCTCCAGCCCAGGCTGCGTTGTTGCAGGCCGCTGGCCAGGCTTTGGTCCTGGGCCTGGCCGGTGGCGGCGACGGCAGGGTTGCCGCCCAGGTCCACGGTGATCGATTGCGGCGGGTAGCACAGGCCGGCATCGGCGCAGCCTTGCCAGCCGAGCTTGACCTGGCCGGTGGCGCCGGCGGGAATCTTCACTTCCAGGCCCTGGCGATAGACTTGCTGCTCGCCAAAGAACTCGTCGCTGTGGGCTTCGCCCTGGGGCAACGTCGGCTTTTCGGCCAGGCCATCGAATTTCATGCGCTGCTGGTACAGGTAGTAACCGTCGGCAATCTGCCAATACAACTGGGTTTCGCCGGAGGCCAGACGCTCGGAGGTAAAGGTGAAGGCTTTGCCCACCGGGAGGAAGTCGGGTTTGGTCTCGAATGGATTGTTGCCAGGCGCGGCCTGGGTGAATCCAGCAAACAACACCAGCAGGAAGATAAACAGATGCCGCATGATCAAGCCTTAGTTCGAAGCAAGTGGGACACACAATGTGTGGCGTTGATTAACCGATGATTAACCGGGCTATCCTAGAAAGAAGCGATTATCCGGGATTCTTGGCGTTGGCGGCATAATGCACGCTTAATCCACTGCCTTTTTAATCACCCTCACATTTTGCAAAGGGTTCACCATGCACGTACTGGTCTGTGAAGACGACGAGCTGATCGCCAGCGGCATTGTTGCCGGGCTCAGCGCCCAGGGCCTGACGGTCGAGCGCGTCGGCACGGCTGCGGCTGCCCGGGCGATGCTCAAGGTGGCGGAATTCGACGTGATGGTACTCGACCTCGGCCTGCCGGATGAAGACGGCTTGAAGCTGTTGCAGCAACTGCGCAGCCAGGGCCTGGAGATTCCAGTGCTGATCCTGACCGCACGGGATTCGGTGACCAACCGCGTCGACGGCCTGCAGGCCGGTGCCGACGACTACCTGCTCAAACCCTTCGACCTGCGCGAACTCGCCGCACGCCTGCACACCCTGTTGCGCCGGGTAGCCGGCCGCAGCGTCAACCTGATCGAGCACGGGCGCCTGACCTACAACCCCAGCAGCCGCGAAACGTTGCTGGGCGGTGAGTCGGTGGACCTGTCCCGCCGCGAGCAGGCGCTGTTGCAGGCCCTGTTGCAGAACCGCGGCCGGGTGCTCTCCAGCGAGCAGCTCAAGGACAGCGTCTACGGCCTGAACGATGAACTGGAAAGCAACGCCCTCAACGTGCACATCCACCACCTGCGGCGCAAACTCGGCAATGGCATCGTCGAAACCGTGCGCGGCCTGGGCTATCGCCTGGGCCCGGCTGACGGTGGAGAGGACGCTTCGTGATGAGCCTGCGCCTGCGGCTGACCTTCAAGCTCGGCGCAGCTTTCGTGCTGATCTGGGTCCTGGCCGCCGCGTGGATGCTCAACGACCTGCGCAACCAGATGATGTTTTCCCTCGACCAGCGCCTGGTGGCGTCGGCACGCATGGTGGCGGGCCTGATGGAGCAGATGCCCGGCCTTTCCAGCACGGGGGAGGGCGCGCACTTCAGCGCCGAACAATTGAACGTGCCAGGCGGTATGGCGTGCCAGGTCAGTTCCTTGCGCGGCGTGGTTTTGGCCCGCAGCCACACCACGCCGGACCAGGGCCTGGAGTCGCGCAAGAGCGGCTTTCGCGACCAGATGATTGATGGCGTGGGCTGGCGCAGCTTTACCCTGTCCCGTGGCGATTTGTTTATCACCACCGCCGACCGGCAGGTGGAGCGTGAAGCGTTGAACCTGTCGATCCTGCTGGCCGCCTCGGTGCCGGTGGGCGTGGCATTGTTGGGCTGCCTGTGCCTGTTGTGGCTGGGGATCGGCCAGAGCCTGTTGCCGCTCAACCGCATGCGTGACGCCTTGATGCGCCGCAGTGCCGACTCCCTCGAACCGTTGCAGATCAGCCCGCTGCCCAGCGAACTCAAGCCACTGCTCGACACCCAGAACCAGTTGCTGCAACGCATCGCCAAGACCATCGAACGCGAACGCCGCTTGACCGGTGACGCGGCCCACGAACTGCGCAGCCCGTTGACTGCGATCAAGACCCACCTGCAAGTGGCGCGCATGACCGAAGGCGCCGCCCGTGACCAGTCCCTGGCCCACGCTGAAGAGGGCGCCGACCGCTTGCACCGCACCCTTGAGCAGTTGCTGCTGCTGGCGCGGGTCGAAGGCAGCCTGTCGTTTGATGACGGCCTGCAATCGAGTGCCGAGCAAGTTGCGCAACTGGCGATCCAGGATGCCAACGGCGGCGACAATCAGCGTATTGACCTGATCCTGGCAGACGGTTTGTCCGAAAAACCTTTGGAAATGCCGGTGGGCCTGGCCGTCGCGGCCCTTCGCAACCTGCTGGACAACGCGTTGCGCCACACCCCGGCCGATACCCGGGTGGAGCTGAGTGTGTCCAGCGCTGGCGACAATGTGGTGTTCCGGGTGCGTGACCATGGCGCGCCGATTTCCAGCGAAGACTTGCAACACTTGACCCAGCGCTTCTGGCGCAACGGCAACAGCCCGGGTTGCGGCCTGGGGTTGGCGATCGTCCAGGCCATCGTGCAGCGCTGCTCGTGCTCCCTGAAATTCGACAGCCAGGCCGATGGCATGCGCGTCGACCTGGGCATGCCGTTGCGGCGCTGAAACCTTCTTTTCACAGCACACATAGCTACCGCCATCCTCGAGCGCAACGCTTCAGGATGGCGGTCATTTTTTTGTGTTTGAACCGGCTGAATGACTCGGCCTGTGTTGAAAAGGACAGCCCCTATGTTGGTTATCGATTCCACGTATCCCGCAAACGACTTCAATGAGCGCAATGGCCAGGCCGTGCGCCAGGTGATTGTGCATTACACCGCCGCGCCCTTTGCCTCGTCATTGCGTGCACTGACCCGCGACGGTTTCAGTGCCCACTACCTGTTGGCCGACCCCCATGACGCCAGCTACCGCGCCGCCGGCTATGACGAGTTGCGGGTATTTCGCCTGGTGGACGAAGCGCAACGCGCCTGGCACGCCGGCACCAGCCACTGGGCCGGGCGCGATAACCTCAACAGCCGCTCCATCGGCATTGAAATCGTCAACCAGGCCCGGGATGACGCCGGTGTGTTGACCTTCCCGGCGTATGGCGCAGAGCAGATTGACGTGTTGATCGCCTTGATTCGTGACATTCAGGTGCGTTACCCGGCGATCGGTCCTACCGACATCCTCGGGCATTCCGACATTGCCTATTGGCGCAAGAGCGACCCCGGCCCCCGCTTGCCATGGCGCTGCCTGTTCGAGGCGGGCGTGGGGGCCTGGTATGAAGAGGTGGCCAAGATGGCCTATCAACGTCGGTTCGACATCGGCCTGCCGCCAGAGGTTGAGGTGGAGCGGGCGTTCCAGCGCTACGGTTATGCCCCGGCGAAAAATCGCCTGGGTTTCCAGCAACGTGTCCGTGCGTTCCAGATGCATTTTCGGCCCTCTGACTACAGTGGGCGGCTGGATGCGCAGACCTGCGCGATCCTGTATGCGTTGAATGAAAAATACACCGGGGTGGCCGGGTAAATCCGCTAAAGCTGTTTTTAACGACCACAGGTGTAAATCCTCCCTTCGCTGATGCGTTTCCAGAACAGGAAATCCGTGCGCGGCCCTTGGGCCTGGCGCCAACGGGTGGGCAGTTTGGTCACCATCATCAGCGTATTGAGGGATCGAGAGATGTCAGTCGCTACCAGCCGTATCGAAGAGACCCAGGCGGTCCCTGCGGAAACGCTTTACCAGTTCGATGAAACCCCGCTGCTGGCCCGCCAGCGCCAGCAGGAATCCAATGCCCGCAGCTACCCACGGCGCATTCCCCTGGCGCTCAAGCGCGCCCGAGGGATCTATGTCGAGGACGTCGAAGGCCGCAGCTTTATCGATTGCCTGGCCGGTGCCGGCACCCTGGCGCTGGGGCACAACCACCCGGTGGTGATCGATGCCATTCGCCAGGTGCTGAGCGATGAATTGCCGTTGCACACCCTGGACCTGACCACGCCGGTCAAGGACCAATTCGTGCAGGACCTGTTCGGCCTGCTGCCGCCGGCGCTGGCGCGGGAAGCCAAGATCCAGTTCTGCGGTCCCACCGGCACCGATGCGGTGGAAGCCGCGCTGAAACTGGTGCGCACCGCCACCGGGCGGAGCACGGTGTTGTCATTCCAGGGCGGTTATCACGGCATGAGCCAGGGCGCCCTGAGCCTGATGGGCAGCCTGGGGCCGAAGAAGCCACTGGGCGCGTTGCTCGGCAATGGCGTGCAATTCCTGCCATTCCCGTACGACTACCGTTGCCCGTTCGGGCTGGGCGGCGCGGAAGGGGTCAAGGTCAACCTGCATTATCTGGAAAACCTGCTCAACGATCCCGAGGCCGGTGTATTGCTGCCGGCGGCGGTGATCGTCGAGGTGGTGCAAGGCGAGGGCGGCGTGATCCCGGCTGATCTCGACTGGCTGCGCGGCCTGCGGCGCATTACCGAGCAGGCTGGCGTGGCGCTGATTGTCGACGAAATCCAGAGCGGCTTTGGTCGCACCGGCAAGATGTTTGCCTTCGAACATGCCGGCATTGTCCCGGACGTCGTCGTGCTGTCCAAGGCCATCGGCGGCAGCCTGCCGCTGGCGGTGGTGGTGTATCGCGACTGGCTCGACACCTGGTTGCCGGGCGCCCATGCCGGGACCTTCCGTGGCAATCAGATGGCCATGGCGGCCGGCTCGGCGGTGATGCGTTACCTCAAGGACCACGACATTCCCGCCCACGCGGCCGCCATGGGCGAGCGCCTCGGCGAACACCTGCGCATCCTGCAGCGCGACTTCCCGCAGTTGGGAGACATTCGTGGCCGTGGGCTGATGCTCGGTGTGGAACTGGTGGACCCCGCCGGCGCGCCTGATGCCCAGGGCCACCCGCCGGTGCATCGCCAACTGGCGCCGCTGGTGCAGCGTGAATGCCTCAAGCGCGGGTTGATTCTCGAACTGGGCGGGCGACACGGCAGCGTCGTGCGCTTCCTGCCGCCGCTGGTGATTACTGCCGCAGAAATCGACCGTGTGGCCGAGATTTTTGGTCGCGCCCTGGCGGCGTCAGTCACCAGCCTCTAATTTTTTATCGGGCTGGCACGTTCCTTCTTACATCAGCTGTGCGTGGTGCGCAGCCAGCCTTACCCCGACGGAGAACAGCAATGACCTCAGTATTCGACCGCGAAGACATCTTGTTTCAGGTAGTGGTCAACCATGAAGAACAATATTCCATCTGGCCCGACTACAAGGCCGTGCCGGAAGGCTGGCGCACCGTGGGCAAGAGCGGGATGAAGAAAGAGTGCCTGGCCTACATCGAAGAAGTGTGGACCGACATGCGCCCGCTGAGCCTGCGCCAGAAGATGGATAGCCAGGCACTTGCCGGCTGACCCGGACCTCGGGCATAACACCGACTCAAATGCGGGAGCGGGCTTGCTCGCGAAGGCGTTGTTTCAGTCACCGTATGTGTTGACTGTCACACCGCATTCGCGAGCAAGCCCGCTCCCACATTTACTGTGTTTCGCCGGTGAGAGGCGCGTTACAGCGCCTTGATCACCTGATCCACATTGCCTTCCAGTTCCGCCACCGGGTCGGCGCCATCGGTGCCCAGCACCAGCAACTTCGCCCCGCCCGCCGTGACCGCCGCCTGCACTGCATCGCTTGGCTTGCGGTGATGCAGCACCACGGCCACCTCATTCTCCTTCAAGCCTTCGCTCAGTTGCTGCAACGCCTCGGGTGTCCACTCGGTATCCGCTCTTGCATCGGTGCTGACCAGCTCCAGGTTCAAGCCACTGACGAGATAACCAAAGTGATCGCTCAAGCTGGCCACCGTCAGGTTATCGGCCTTGGCCAGTCGCGCTTCGCTGTCGGCGGTGAGCTTGAGCAAGCGTTGCTTGAGCGCGGCCAGGTTGGCTTCGATCTGCGGCTTGGCCTTGGGTGCCAGGCGGCTCAGGTCGGCGGCCATCACATCGGCCATGCGCCCCATGTTGTTGCTGGCTTGCCACGGCTGGCTGTTCAGGCCGTCGGTGGCGCCCGGCTGCACGGCAATCCCCGGCAAGCCGCCGTCCACCGGGCGCGCGGCGTCGACTTCGACGATGCGGATATTGCTGCGCCGGGCCACCGGGTACAGCGGGTCGTCGGGCCACAGCGAGCGCAGGCCGATGGCTGCATCGGCGTCCAGCGCCAGGGTGTTCAGCGCCTGCGCACCGCGCCCGGTGAAATAGGCGACTTGCCGCGAGCCGGGCAGGTTGGCCGGTGCCGCGCGCTCAAGCTGCACATCAGTGCCTTTGAGCAACACCTGCGCCAAGCCATAGGTGATCGGCAAGGCGGCGAGGACTTTCACCGGTTTTGTCGCCTTGGCCTGGTTCAAGGCAGCATGGCCAACGCCTTGGTTGGCGGTGATCTGTAGTGGCTTGACGCCGTCGGCGGCGAATGCCGGTGTGGCAATGGCCAGGGCCAGAAGCAGTGGTCGAAACATCGGGCGCATTATCCAAGATTCCCTTTCAGGCTGGGGACCGTGCCGCGGGCGATGGCGGCGAGGGCGAAGGCGATACCGGCTACCAGGATGATCGCGGCACCGGACGGAATCGGCAGGTCGAAGATGATCGGCAGCAGGATCCCGCACAGGGTGCTGACGGTGGCGATCACCACCGAGATCCAGAAGAAGCCCTTGAGCGACTGGCTCAACAGGCGTGCGGCGGCCGCCGGAATCACCAGCAACGCACCCACCAGGATCGCGCCGATGACCTTGACCGCCGCCACGGTGATCAGGGTCACCAGGATCACGAACAGGTAGTCCAGGGTCTTCACCGCCACCCCGCGCACCGCCGCCAACTGCGGGTTGAAGCTGGCGAGCATGATGCGGTTGTACAGCGGCAGGGCCAGGGCCATCACCAATGCGCCGACAATCGCCAGCACCAACAGGTCATTGCCGTTGACGGTCAGCACCGAGCCGAACAGCACGTTTTCGAGAATGTGCACATTGATCTTGCCCGCCAGAATCAGCAGCAGGCTCGCGCCCAGGGCCAGGGACACCGAGAGGAATACGCCGATCAGCGTGTCCGGCGCCAGGCCGGTGCGGTTGCGCAGGTAGTTGAGCAGGATCCCGAACAACAGGCAGTAGCCGAACAGGCTGCCGTAAGGCCCGGTGTAGGGTTCCCCCAGCAGAATGCCCACGGCCACGCCGGTCAGTGCGGCATGGCCCACGGCTTCGGAAAAGAACGCAAAGCGCTTGACCACCACCAGGGTGCCCAAACCGCCCAGCACCGGGCCGATCAGCAGGCCGGCGAGCAGGGCGTTGACTACAAATCCATAGGCCAGCGCTTCCGGCAGATACCCGGAAGACGCCCAGCCCTGGACCATCAGGCGAAAGGCTTCATAGCTCATAAGGCCGGGCTCCGTGGGTGGGTGGAGAACAGGGTCAGCAGGCGGTCCGGGGTCAGTGCCTCTTTCGGCGTGGCGTCGAACAGCACACGGCGGTTCAGGCCGGTGACGCGATCGGCCAGGCGGCCGACGGCTTCCAGGTCGTGTTCGATCCACAGCACGGTGATCCCGGCCTGGCGCCAATCGTTCAGCAGCCGCTCGAACACCTGGATCCCGGCTTCGTCCAGCGCCGACATCGGTTCGTCCAGCACCAGCAAGTGCGGTGTCGGGATCAAGCCCTGGGCCAGCAGCACCCGCTGGCGTTCACCGCCAGACAGGGCACCCATGCGCCGCTTGCGCTTGTCCTGCATGCCGACCCGTTCCAGTGCGTCGCCAATCGCGGCGGCGTAATGTTTGGACAGCCCGAGAAACGCCGGACGCCGCTGGCACATCGCGGCCATGAAGTCGTCGACGGTCATCGGCAAGCCCCGGTCGAACTCCAGCGCCTGGGGCACGTAGCCGATGGTGCCGGGTGCATCCGGCCAATGCAGGCTCAACTGGCCCTGGTGCGGCGTTTGCCCCAGCAGGGTCTTGATCAGCGAGCTTTTGCCGCCGCCGTTGGGGCCCACCAGCGCATGGATGCTGCCGGGCTGCACCTGGAAACTCACTGCATCGAGGATCACCGTACGGCCCAGGGTCAGCGCGACGTTATCGAAGTCGAGGGTCGGGCCAATGCTGGCCACACTCAGGTGTTCAGCCGCCGTCATGCCCCGGACTCCTGAATCGCCCGCACCACGGTGTTGAGGTTGCCGGTCATTTCCACTTCGTATTTTTCCGCGCTGTAGTCGCCATAGGAAATATGCGACAGCGGGTACAGCTTCACCCCGGATTCACGCTGGATGGTGTCGACGTAGCTGGACGGGAAATCCATCTCCGAGAAGATCACTTTCACGTCCAGTTCCCGCAGTTGGTCGATGGTCTTCTTCAACTGGCTGGGGCTCGGCTCGATGCCGTGGGCCGGTTCCACCACGGCGGTGACTTCCAGGCCGAATTCCCGCAGCAGGTAGTCATATGCCGCGTGCACGGTGGCCACCCGCAGGTCGGGGTTGGGCGCGCTGGTGAGCTTGGCCAGGGCGTCGGCGCGCATCTGGCGCAGGCGCTTGCCGTAGGCGCGGGCGTTCTGGGTGTAGGTCTTGGCGTTGTCCGGGTCGAGCTTGCCCAGTTCCCGGGCAATGTTGTTCACCTGGGCAATCGAGGCGCTGATGGACAGGAAGGTGTGCGGGTTGACCACCTTGCCCGCACCGCGCGCAGCGTTGCCGGTGGCGGCCAGCAGCGGCACGTTGGCGTTGGCCTCGATCACCGGGATGTCCGGGCGCTCGCTGGTGGCGATCATGCGGTCGGCGAAATCGTCATGGCCGACGCCGTTGAGCACGATCACATCAAGGGTGCCGATGCGTTTGATGTCTTCGGCGCGGGGTTCGTAAGCATGGGGATTGAAACCGGCCGGGATCAGCGGGACAACTTCAGCCTTGTCGCCGACGATATTGGCGACGTAGCTGTAATACGGGTGCAGGGTGATGCCGATGCGCAGGCGTTTTGCCGGGTCGGCACTGGCGAACGGGGCCAGCAGCACGGTGATCAGGCCGACCAGCACCAGACGTAATAATGGAGATGAAATAGACATGGTCTTCTCTCGGCTGCAACGTGAATTCAGTGACGATGCTGGCGGGTGACACCGGCATCGAATTGCGCGACTACCTGCTGCCAGCCCGCGCTGATCAGCGCCTGGTCAGTGAGGTCGGTGGGGGCGGTGAGGTGGGCGCTGCGGTTGAGCCAGATATCCGGCTCGGCGCCGCGGATGCGCATCAACAGCGAACCGCTGAGGTCCGGCGTCTGGCTCAGGCCCAGATAGGCCGCGTCCAGCAACTGCCAGCGGTGGTCGCCACGGCTCACCGAACTGGCGTCCTGGGCAAAGGGCGCGAAGCCCTCTTCGGCCAGCTGTTCAGGCGTCGGCAGAGCGCTGTGTTCCTCCTGCAGCAAGTGGATTTCATCCAGGGTCACCCGCAGGTCGGCGTAGATGCCTTGCTCGGCGGCGCTGAGGTCGCGGCGGGCGTCCAGTTGGTGGCTGGGCACGGCGGCGATCTCCTGGTTTTCACCGCGCAAGGCCACCACCGTGCCGGCAACGGCGAGGATGATCAGGCACAACAGCAGGACATACAGGGTTTCGTGCCCGGCGCCGGCCGGGCGCACGACTTGGGTTGTACGGCTCATTGGGGCTGGATATCCGCTTGGTCGATTTCCACCACGTGGCCGGGGCCGGCATCAAACAGCACGTAGAACTCGGCGGAGGGTTTCTTGAAGGTCAGCTTCGAGTCTTCTCCCAGCTTGCCGGGCACTAGGATGGTCTCGTCGTAGCCGATCACGTCCAGGGTCACGCCGGGGGCACCGCTGCCATCGGAGAAACCACCGGTGCACTGGATCTGCTCGCCGGCGATTTCCTTGCATTCGCACATCGGGTTGTGGGCGAGGGCGACGGTACTGAAACCGGCACTGAGGATCAGCGCGCCAACGGTGCGGGCCAGTTGCGGCAAAGTCATGGTTTAACTCCTCGTTTTTTCAGCCAGTCGATGGTGGCCGGCGATGCCTGGCTCAAGGGAATGGAGGCCTGGTGCATGGCGCCGTCCCAGCCTTCCATGGTGATCCACACTTCGGCGTCCAGCGGGGTGCGCTCAGGGATCGGCAACGCAGCGCCCATGCGGTATGGGGTGCCGAAGAAAATCACCCCGGCCGCCCGCAGGCTGCGGGGCTTGCCGATACGCAGGTAGGTCGCCTTGACCTGGTCGATGCACGTGGCACACAGGGCAGCGTTGAAGGATTTCATCGGGCCTGCCGGGTCCGGGCGCGGCGGCTCGTTGCGTAGCTCGGCGAGCTTCAGGCTCCAGGGGCCGACCTGTACTTCGCCGATCTCCCGTTCGCCCAGGCCGCTGTCGCCGCGAAACAGTGCCGCGTCGGCAAAGTACTTGGGCATGAAGCCCAGGGGCACCAGCAACAGCAGGATATTGATGTGGAAGCGCCATTTGAGCCAGAAGGCCCGCAGGGGCGAGGGGGGTTGAACCGTCATGGCCTTGTTCATGGGGTGGCCTCCGTGGTCTCAGCCTGCAAGGCCTGGGTTTTCGCCGGTTGACGGGCTGCCTTGGCTTCGCGTTTCAGCGCATTGAGGGTGGCCAGGGCCGTGCGTTTGGTCCAGATCAGCAAGCCGCTCAAGACCATCATGCTCAGCACCAGGCCGAAGAAGGCCCAGATCAGCTTGATCCAGATCCCGCCAAAGTCCCCGGTGTGCAACGGGCGCATGGATTCGGTGACGAACTCCAGGGCCGAACGGTCGGACAGCAGGTGCGAGGCGGCGATTTCGCCGTTGTACGGGTTGATTTCCGCGGTCTGGAACATCAGCGGGTACCAGCCACGCCCGCCGATGCGCAGGTGGCTGTAGGCGTTGCTGGGCAGGCTCACGAAGCTGGCCTCAAGCCCGGGAATGCGCTGGGTGGCGATGTTGATCGCCTCGTCCAGGGGAATCATGGGCGCCGGTACGCCCGGGGCGGACATCGGCACTTTGTCGCGGGCAATCGCCGGGACGATCGGCTCGCTGGAAATGGTGATCTGGTTATCACCCAGGATCGCCTGGATCAGGAACCAGGTGCCGGTGATGGAAATCACCGCGATAAACCAGATCGACCAGATGCCGCTCAACCGGTGGAAGTCGCCCCAGAAAATCCGCGCACCGTGACGAATGCGCAGGGTCGGCCTGAAAAAACCTTTCCAGAAACGCTTGTAGACCACGAGGCCGGTGACCAGCGAGGCCAGCAGCGGCAAGCCCAGCAGCGAGACCAGGTACCAGCCCCAGCTGTAGCCATTGGTGAAAGGCACCAGCCACCAGCCATGCAGGGCACGGGTAAATTGCTGGAAGTTGAACGATGGGCTGATGCCCTGGATCACCCCGGTGTATGGGTTGACGTAGACCTCCAGCGAGCGCCCGTCGGGGTAGCTGAGGTCGGCGCTGAGGGCGAAGTGCGATTCGTCCGGGCGGCTCAGGGATTCGACGATCACCTGGGGTTCGGCGCGCTTGATGGCGCCGATCACCTGGTCGTAGGTGAGCGGTTCGGCATCGTCCGACGGCTTGCTGGCGCGGATGTCCGGGTTGGCCAGCCAGACGATCTCCTGGCTGACCACCGCCAGGGTGCCGGTGACGCAGACGATCAGCACAAAGAACCAGATGGGCAATGCCAGCCAGCTGTGCACGAGAAACCAGAGTTTTGAGCGTGACTTCTTCGACATGTGAATGAGGGTCTTGATCGGAGGGAGGCGGTAAAGGCCCGGAAAACGCCACCCGTAGCTTTTGCTGACGCGAGCGGCTGTATCTAAGTTAAGACGGATGAGAAACACAAAACCCTAAGGCGGATATGAAAGTAAATGTTTCAGATACGCATTCATGCAACACGAAACATGTTCCGAGCCATCACCAAGGCGGGATTGATGGGGCGGGGGCGCTGCCTATGATGGGGTCATACCGTTGAGCGAGCCCCATAATGACTTCTGCCAGAACCCTCTACGACAAACACATCGATTCCCACACGGTGTGCCGCCTGGATGACCAGGGCCATGTGCTGCTGTACATCGACCGCCAGGTGATCAATGAATACACCAGCCCGCAAGCTTTCAGCGGCTTGCGCGGGGCGGGCCGTGGTGTGTGGCGGCCCGGTACGGCGCTGGCGGTGGTCGACCATGTGAACCCCACCACGCCCAAGCGCATCGCGACCATGCCGGATGCGGGCGGCGCGCGCCAGGTGTCGTACCTGGCGGAAAACTGCCGGGATTTCGGGATCGAGCTGTTGGATATCCTCGACAAGCGCCAGGGCATCGAACATGTGATCGCCCCGGAACAGGGTTTTATCCTGCCGGGCATGGTGATCGCCGCCGGCGACAGCCACACCACCACCTACGGTGCCTTGGGCGCGTTCGGCTTTGGCATTGGCACTTCGGAAATCGAGCATTTGCTGGCCTCGCAAACCCTGGTCTACAAGCGTCTGAAAAGCCTGCGTGTGACCGTGGACGGCGAACTGGCCCGTGGGCTGACCTCCAAGGACGTGATCATGGCGCTGATCGGCAAGATCGGCGCTTCGGGAGCCACCGGCTACGCCATTGAGTTTTGTGGGTCGACCATCGATGCCTTGAGCGTCGAGGCGCGCATGACCATTTGCAACATGGCGGTGGAAGCCGGCGCACGTGGAGCGTTCATGGCGCCGGATGAAAAAGTCTTCGCCTACCTCAAGGGCAAGCCACGCGCGCCGACGGGCGAGTTGTGGGAACGCGCCCTGGTGGGCTGGCGCCAACTGCACTCGGATGCCGACGCGGTGTTCGACCTCGAAGTGCAGCTGGATGCCAGCGCCCTTGAGCCGATGGTCACCTGGGGCACCAGCCCCGACCAGGCCGCCCCCATCGGCGCCCGCGTGCCGGACCCGCAAGACATCAGCGACCTGATCCTGCGCCAGGACATGCGCCGCGCCTTGAACTACATGGGCCTGGAAGCCGGCATGCCGTTGAGCGACATTGTGATCAGCCACGCGTTTATCGGCTCCTGCACCAACGCCCGTATCGAAGACCTGCGCGACGCCGCCAGCGTGGTGCGCGGCAAGCACGTGGCCGACCATGTGCGGGCGATGATCGTGCCGGGCTCCACCGAAGTGCGTGACCAGGCCGAAGCCGAAGGCCTTGCCGCGATCTTTATCGACGCCGGGTTTGAATGGCGCCAGTCGGGCTGCTCGATGTGCCTGGCGATGAACGACGACGTGCTGGAGCCGGGCGACCGCTGCGCTTCCAGCACCAACCGCAATTTCGAAGGCCGCCAGGGCGCGGGTGCCCGCACGCACCTGATGAGCCCGGCCATGGTCGCCGCTGCGGCCATCACTGGCCGGCTGACGGATATTCGCCACTTTGGAGACCGCACATGAGCTTGCAACCCTTCACTCGGATCACCGGCAAGGCGGCGCCGATGCTGGCGGCCAATATCGACACCGACGTGATCATGCCCAAGCAGTTTCTCAAGGGCATCGACCGCAACGGGCTGGACCGCGGGTTGTTCTTTGATTTGCGCTTTTTGCCCTCGGGTGAGCCTGACCCGCAGTTTGTGCTGAACCAGCCGGCCTGGCAGGGCGCGAGCTTTATGGTAGTGGGGCCGAACTTCGGCTGTGGTTCCAGCCGGGAGCATGCGGTGTGGGGCCTGAAGCAGATGGGCATTCGCGCGTTGATCGGCAGCAGCTTTGCGGGGATTTTCTATGACAACTGCCAGCGTAACGGGGTGTTGTTGATCACGCTGGAGGAGGCGGTGTTGCAGCGGTTGGGGCAGATGGTGAGTCAGCCTGAGCAGGCGCAGATCAGTGTGGACCTGGAGGCGCAGGAGATTCTTTTGGCGGACGGGCAGGTGATTGCGTTCCAGATCGATACGTTGCGCAAGACTGCGTTGTTGTTGGGGTTGGATGCTATTGGCACGACGTTGCAGCGCAGTGAGCAGATCAAGGCGTTTGAGCGGGAGCATTTGGCGGCCAATCCCTGGCTCGGGTGATGGGGCTGTAGTTGCAGGTTGGCTGCTGCGCACTGCCTGCGTTCGGCTTCGGGCTGGATGGGGCAGTCAGATCAAAATCAAGAGCACAGCGGCCTCCCGGCCGGCTTGAGTGTTAAAAGCAAAAGCAAAGACCAGAGCGAAAACAGATCTGCTT
>NZ_AKVH01000067.1:0-45221 GCF_000278565.1 Pseudomonas sp. Ag1 | reverse complement strand
CTTGCCTGCGATAGCGGTGTCAATCACCACCGCTATCGCAGGCAAGCCAGCTCCTACATTGAATTTGCGGTGAATTCAAAGGCGCCGTCAGGCCGCTTCAATCTGCGGCGGGCGGTTGTTCTGGAAATACTCATGCAAGGCCCGCAACGCCGGCAACTCCAGGGCCTGGGCGGCAAAGCACAACCCCACCCGGCGCGTCGGTGCCGGCAGGTGCCAGGGGCGAATCACCACCCCGGCCCGCTCCGTCGCCAGCGACTGCGGCAACATCGCCACGCCGACACCGGCCGCCACCATGTGCAATGCCTGGGTCAACGAACCGGCATGCCCGGCCACCGCCTGGGGCGAGCGGCCGTACAAGGCCATCAGCCGTTGGTGGGAATCATGCTGCGGGCAGGTGATCCAGTCTTCGATCGGCGCCCAGGCCTGCTCCTTGCCGCCCGCCGCCATCGGGTGCGCAATCGGCAGTGCCATCACGTAGGACTCTTCCCAAAGCGGCAGGAATAATTCGTCCTCGCAGCACATTTCCTCTACCGCCAGGCGCCCTTCTCCTTCGCAGCCTTCCTGCAAGGTCAGCAGCAAACCCGGCAGGCCCTGGTGCGCCATGCGCAGGAAGGTTTCGATCTGGCTGTCGGCAATATCGCCTTCCACACCCAGTTCCAGGGCGATGCGGTTTTCGCGCCCGCGAAACAAGCGGCTCAACGCATCGGCCTCGGCCACCATGCGCCGGGCTTGCGGGTACAGCACCCGCGCCTCGTCACTGACCTCGACCCCACGAGGCTGGCGCAGAAACAGCGCCACGCCCAGTTCTTCTTCCAGTTGCTTGATGGTCACCGACAACGTCGGCTGGCTGATGAACAGGCGCTGGGCGGCGGCGGTGATATTGCGTTCCTCGAATACCGCGAGAAACGCCTTGAGATGACGCACATCCATAGTTAATACCGATGACAGACAGAGGAATAAGGCATTTTTCAGCCAGCCGAGGGCTAAATATACTGCGCTCCACGTTCAGTTATTTGTTTTTCTTATTTCAGGAGTTCCACCATGAGCAAGCCATTGATCATCATCACCGGTGCCAGTTCGGGCATTGGCGAAGCGACTGCGCGCTTGCTGTCGGCCGCCGGCCACCCGCTGTTGCTGCTGGCCCGCCGCATCGACCGGCTGAATGCGCTGGAGTTGCCGAACACCTTGAGTCGCGGTGTCGACATCACCGATCGCGCTGCGCTGGTGGCAGCGGTGAAAGAAGCCGAAGCGCAATTCGGCCCGGCCGATGCACTCATCAACAATGCCGGCGTGATGCTGCTGGGCGCGGTCAGCGAACAGGACCCGGCACAGTGGGAGCAGATGCTCGACGTCAACGTAAAGGGCCTGCTGAACGGCATCCATGCAGTGGCCGGCAGCATGGTCGAGCGCAAGGGTGGCACCATCATCAACGTCAGCTCGGTGGCCGGGCGCAAGACCTTCCCCAACCACGTCGCCTATGTAGGCACCAAGTTCGCCGTGCATGGAATTTCGGAAAACCTGCGGGAAGAAATGTCGCCGCACAATGTGCGTGTGATCACCATTGCGCCGGGCGCGGTGGAAACCGAACTGCTGAGCCACACCACCGACGAAGCCATCAAGACCGGCTACCAGGCGTGGAAACAGGACATGGGCGGCACCGTGTTGAGCGCCGATGATGTGGCTTCGGCGATTGCCTATGCCTACCAGCAGCCGCAGCATGTGTGCATTCGCGAGATCGTGTTGGCGGCGACGCGTCAGCAGCCGTAACTCATTCATCAAGACAACATCGAACAAATGTGGGAGCGGGCTTGCTCGCGAATGCGGTGGATCAGTCACTGAAATGTTGACTGACACACCGCATTCGCGAGCAAGCACGCTCCCACATTTGGATCTCCGGCGCCTGCACTATTTGAGTTCGGCCAATCGCCGCTCGATAAAGCGCTTTTCGGGCACTTGCTGGGTCAATGCCAGCGCCCGTTCAAACGCTCGCCGCGCGTCCTCCACTCGCCCCAATCGCCGACAAAACTCGCCACGCGCCGAGTACGCCAGGTGATAGTCCACCAACTCCCCCCGCGCCAGAATGCCGTCCACCAATTGCAAACCGGCCTGCGCCCCATCGCGCATCGCAACGGCCACCGCGCGATTCAGCTCGATCACCGGCGATGGCATCGCTCCAAGCAACACGTCATACAGCCCGACGATCTGCGGCCAATCAGTCTCATCGGCGCTCACGGCTTCAGCGTGTACCGCCGCAATCGCTGCCTGCAGGCTGTAGGGCCCGAAGCGGCGTGTGGTCAGGGATTTCTCCACCAGGGCGCATCCTTCAGCAATCAACGACGCATCCCACAGCGAACGCTCCTGCTCATCCAGCAGCACCAATTCGCCGCCCGCCGAGGTGCGTGCCGGGCGCCGGGACTCGTGGAGCAACATCAGCGCCAGCAAGCCCATCACTTCCGGTTCCGGCAACAACTCCATCAGCAAACGGCCCAGGCGAATCGCTTCGCGGGTCAGGTCTTCACGGGTCAGGTCGGCGCCCATGGACGCCGAATAGCCTTCGTTGAACACCAGGTAAATCACCCGCAGCACACTGTCCAGGCGCTCGGGCAACTCCGCCAGGGATGGCACCTGATAGGGGATCTTCGCTTCGCGGATCTTGCCCTTGGCCCGCACGATGCGCTGGGCGATGCTAGTGGGCGTGGCGAGAAACGCCCGGGCGATTTCCTCGGTGGTGAGGTCGCAGATCTCACGCAAGGTCAGCGCCGCTTGGGCATCCGCCGCCAGCGCCGGGTGGCAGCAGGTGAAGATCAGGCGCAGGCGGTCGTCTTCCACGTCTTCAACGCTCCAGTCTGCCGCTTCCAGCGCATCGGCTTGCGCCTGCAACAACGGGGTAAAACGCGCCTGGCGACGTAAACGATCGATGGCCTTGAAGCGCCCGGTCGAGACCAGCCAGGCCCGGGGGTTATCCGGCACACCGTCCTGCCCCCAGCGCTCGACTGCGACGAAGAACGCCTCGTGCAAGGCTTCTTCAGCCAGGTCGAAATCGCCAAGCAAGCGAATCAGGGTCGCCAGGATGCGCCGCGATTCGCTGCGATAAACCGCTTCAACCCGGGCCTGCACCGTCAATCGCGCAGGCCTTCGGTCACCAGCGTCACCAGCCGGTCTAGGCTCTGCCCCCAGCCTTCGTGAAAGCCCATGGCTTCGTGGGCCTGCTTGGTTTCGGCGCTCCAGTGCATGGCGCGGGCGGTGTACAGGGTCTTGCCGTCGACTTCTTCAAAGGTGACTTCGGCGGTCATGAATGGCTGGCCCGAAGGGATCCAGCCGGGGGTGAAGGCGTCGGTAAACACCAGCCGACTGGGGGCGGTAATCTCCAGGAATACGCCCTGGGTCGGGTATTCGCTGCCGTCCGGCGCGCGCATCAGCGTGCGAAATTGCCCACCCACCCAAAGGTCCATTTCGCACTCGGGAGTGGTCATGCCGTGTGGGCCCCACCACTGCTGCAACAAGGCCGGCTCGGTCCAGGCGCGAAACACGCGGCTGCGAGGGGCATCAATCAAGCGACTGATGGACAGTTCAAATTCGGCGGGTTTGGGTTGAATGCTCATGGGAAACCTCCTGGGTTTTATTGTTGTGATCAGAGATTCAATTCACGCACGGGGCGTACTTCCACACTGCCGACCCGAGCCGCCGGTATGCCGCCGGCCACCTGGATCGCTTCATTCAGGTCCTTGGCTTCGATCAGGTAAAACCCGGCGAGCTGCTCCTTGGTTTCGGCAAACGGTCCGTCGGTGATCGACAACTTGCCGTTGCGCATGCGCACGGTGGTGGCGGTGCTCACCGACTCCAGCGGCTCGGCGGCGAGCATGCGCCCGCTGGCCTGCACGGACTGGCCATAGGCGAAACATTCCGGGTCCTTGGGGCTGTCGGGCGAATCGTGCAGCACCTGTTCGTTGCTATAGATCAGGCAGAGGTATTTCATGGGATTCTCCGTTTTCGAACAACTGACTATAGTTCGCGGCGCTCAAGGTTTCAGGTTGAACAGACCGGCGCCGGTTTCCATGTCGAAGGGTGCCGACCAATGTTCATGCACCACTTTCCACTCGCCGCCAACGCGCTGGTAGCCGGCGCTGACGCGCATCCAGCAGGTCTTGAGTACGCCGTCGGGCCCGGTGCCGCCACAGTGCGCGAGCCAGTGGGCAAAGGCGCTGTTATCGCCGGTGACGATACGCATCTCATGGAAGTCAAAGACCCCAGGGCCCGGGCAGAACTCCATGCACGCCTTCCAGTGCGCCTGATAGGCGGCCTTGCCCTTGAACTGCAGGGCGCTAACGGCGTCGAACGCGACGATATCGTCGGCGTAAAAGCTGACAATCTTCTCGACATCCTTGGCGGTGACCGCCTGTTTCCATTGTTCGATCAAGCTGCTGATTGCGGTGCTCATGGCAATACTCCTTGCGGGAAAAATCACGGAAGACACCCTTAGTCGACTGAGCCCCGGGCCAATCGACAGTCCCGCAAAAAATAATTGCGACTACCGCAAACCCGCTAGAATCCGCGCTTCTATGTAGGATTTCGGATGCTACGCCGATGGAAACCCGCCTCGTCGCCTATCAGACGTTGACTGCCCTGCAACAACAGCAACTCAACGCCCTGGAAGTGCATCCCGAACAACTGGTTTTTTCCGGCGATATCTACTGTGCGCTGAACACCCTGCTGGTCAATCCGAATCCCGGCGTGGCAGGCTTTGCGTTACTCGCCGACGACATTCCCGTGGCCTTCCTGCTGCTCAAACGCCCACCCTGCCTGCCCCATTGGGCGGATGAACACAGCGCCACGCTGCATGCGTTGCAAGTCGATCGCCATCAGCAAGGCCTGGGGTTTGGCAAAGCCTGCCTGCAAGCCCTCCCCGCTGCCGCGCGCCTGGTCTGGCCGCAGATCAAGGCACTGGAGCTGTCGGTGGACACGGACAATGTGGCGGCGATGGGGCTGTATTTGCAGCAGGGTTGGGTGGACAGCGGGGAGGCGTATAAGGGGCGGATTGGGTATGAGCGCCGGTTGGCGTGGGTGTTTTAAACAATAAGGAGCTGGTGAAGATGCTAACAACCCTGGAACAACTCGAATCCCTCTACGGCCTGCCCCACGAACGGGCCGTGCGCAAGGAAATCCCGTTTCTCAACGAGGATTACCAGGCCATGGTCCGCGCGTCACCCTTGGTGGTGGTGAGTTCATCCGGCCCGGACGGCATCGACGGTTCGCCCCGTGGCGACGTGCCAGGTTTTGTACGAATCATCGACGAGCGCACGTTGGCGATTCCGGATCGGCCGGGGAATAACCGCCTCGACACCCTGCGCAATCTGGTGGTGGACCCACGTATAGCGTTGCTGTTCATCATCCCGGGCATTGGCGAGACGTTGCGGGTCAATGGCCGGGCGCAGATTTCCATCGAGCCTGAGTTGCTGGCGAGCTTTGCGGTAAATGGCAAAGCAGCCCGTTCGGTGATTCTGGTGCAGGTGGAGGCGGCATATTTCCATTGCTCCAAAGCCTTTGTGCGCTCCGATTGCTGGAACCCGGAAAAGCACTTGGATCGCTCGGCACTGCCCTCCGCCGGGGCGTTTCACAAGCGCTTGAATGATGGGGCGTTCGACGCCGAAGCCTATGACCGCGAGATGCCGGAGCGGGTCAAGGCCACGCTGTATTGAGAGGCCATTGCAGGAGCGAACGTGCTCGCTCCTGCCGGTGGCGCGGTCAGGCGGATTCGGCGTTGATCGGGATCCAGATTTCCACGGAGCCCGTGCCTTTACCCACATCGAAATCGGCGCTGTAGCGCTCAAAATCAGCCCCGACCACCTTGTACCCGGAGGCCGGCAGCCATTCGAACATGATGCGTTCATAGGTCTGCGCCAGCGCCTGCACCGGGCCAAAATGCGGGAACACGGCATAGCGATGGGCCGGGATTTCAATCGACTGGAAGTTGCTCGGTACATCGCCCTTGGCCGGCACCTCGATGCCCGCCAGGTAGTCGAATTCACCGTGTTTGGCGTTGTGGCACACGCCGTAGGTCACGCCGCCAACGCGCTTTTTAATGTCTTTGAAACAGGTGTTGAACAACGCCCACAACTTGGGAATATCGCCAATCGTGGCCTTTGAATAACGCCCTTGCACACCCGCGATCACCAGGGCCTTGCCCTCTTCCATGCGCGGCTGTAACGGCAGTTTTGTCTGTTGATCCATCTGAACAGTCTCCTTCTTATGAGGGAACAAACCCGCGTCGAGTATAGGGGCATATCCCCGTCGCACTCCAAACAGAAATTTTTCCCACAGCATCTGGACAATTGGCCATCACCGACCGTATTGTCTGCCCCGCAGGCCACCGCAGTGGCCGACGTCGCTCGGACGGTTCCGGGCGCTTACGTATTTCGAGGCAACAATGGCCGAACCCCGTTCGCCGCGCCGCTTTGCGCGCATAGATCGACTCCCCCCTTACGTGTTCAATATCACTGCCGAGCTGAAGATGGCTGCGCGTCGGCGCGGCGAAGACATCATCGACTTGAGCATGGGTAACCCGGACGGCGCCACTCCACCGCACATCGTGGAAAAAATGGTCACCGTCGCCCAACGCGAAGACACCCACGGTTACTCCACTTCCAAAGGCATTCCGCGGCTGCGCCGGGCGATTTCGCGCTGGTACAAAGACCGCTACGAAGTGGACATCGACCCGGAAACAGAAGCCATCGTGACCATCGGTTCCAAGGAAGGCCTGGCGCACTTGATGCTGGCCACCCTGGACCAGGGCGACACGGTGCTGGTGCCCAACCCCAGCTACCCGATTCACATCTACGGTGCCGTGATTGCCGGCGCCCAGGTGCGTTCGGTGCCGCTGATTCCGGGAGTGGACTTCTTCGCTGAGCTGGAACGTGCGATTCGTGGCTCGATCCCCAAGCCGAAGATGATGATCCTCGGCTTCCCGTCCAACCCCACCGCACAGTGCGTGGAGCTGGACTTCTTCGAACGGGTGATCGCCCTGGCCAAGCAGTACGACGTGCTGGTGGTGCATGACCTGGCCTACGCCGACATCGTCTACGACGGCTGGAAAGCTCCGTCGATCATGCAAGTGCCGGGGGCCAAGGACATCGCGGTGGAGTTTTTCACCCTGTCCAAGAGCTACAACATGGCCGGCTGGCGCATCGGTTTCATGGTGGGCAACCCGGAACTGGTCAACGCCCTGGCGCGGATCAAGAGTTACCACGACTACGGCACCTTCACCCCGCTGCAAGTCGCGGCGATTGCGGCGCTGGAAGGCGATCAGCAGTGCGTGAAAGACATTGCCGAGCAGTACCGCCAGCGCCGTAACGTGCTGGTGAAAGGCCTGCATGAGCTGGGCTGGATGGTGGAGAACCCGAAGGCGTCGATGTACGTCTGGGCGAAGATTCCCGAGGCGTATGCCGCGATGGGCTCGCTGGAGTTTGCCAAGAAGCTGCTGCTTGAGGCGAAGGTGTGTGTGTCACCGGGGATTGGCTTTGGTGAGTATGGTGACGACCACGTGCGCTTTGCACTGATCGAAAACCAGGACCGGATTCGCCAGGCGGTGCGGGGCATCCGGGCGATGTTCCGGGCGGATGGGCTGGTCAAGAAAGCTGACGCCTGACCCGATCCAACTGCAGGACCCAATCAATGTGGGAGCGGGCTTGCTCGCGAAGGCGGTGGTTCAGTCAACTCATATGTCGACTGATTCACCGCCTTCGCGAGCAAGCCCGCTCCCACATTTTGTTTTGCGGTGTGCCTGTTAGACCACCAGCGACAGCAACATGATAAAGCCCAACGCCACCACCGACAGGATGGTCTCCATCGCCGTCCAGGTCTTGAACGTCTCGGCCACGGTCATATTGAAGTACTGCTTCACCAGCCAGAACCCCGCATCGTTGACGTGAGATAGCACCAGCGAGCCCGCCCCCGTCGCCAATACCAGCAACTCGCGGTTCACCCCCGGAATCATCCCTACCACCGGCACTACAATGCCGGCACCGGTAATGGTCGCCACCGTCGCAGAACCGGTAGCCACACGAATCACTGCCGCCACCAGCCAGGCCAGCAGGATCGGGTTGATCTGCGCGGTCACCGCCATATGGCCGATCACATCACCTACGCCGCTGGTCACCAGCATCTGCTTGAAACCACCACCGGCACCGATGATCAGGATGATCGCAGCCGTCGGCGCCAGGCTGGCGTCGAGCAGCTTGAGGATTTGCTTGGAGCCAATGCCCTGGCGATGGCCAAAGGTGTACAGCGACAGCAGCAAAGCCAGCAGCAACGCGGTGATCGGGTGACCGATCATGTCCATCCAGTTGCGGATCACGTGGCCGTCCGGCAGGGCGACGTCGGCGAAGGTTTTCAGCAGCATCAGGAACACCGGCAACAGCACGGTGATCAGGGTGATGCTGAAGCTCGGCAGGGTCTTGGATTCCGGTTGCTCACTGGCCAGTTGGTCTACCAGTTCCTGGGACGGGTTGCCCGGGATGTACTTGGCGATAAACGAACCGTAGAGCGGGCCGGCGATGATCGCCGTAGGCAGCGCGACGATCAGGCCGTAGAGAATGGTCTTGCCGATGTCGGCACCGAACACGCCGATCGCCAGCAGAGGGCCCGGGTGCGGTGGCACCAGGCCGTGTACCGCCGACAGGCCGGCCAGCAGCGGAATGCCGATCTTGATCAGCGACACACCGGTACGACGCGCAACGATAAACACCAGCGGGATCAGCAACACAAAACCGATCTCGAAGAACAGCGGAATGCCCACCAGGAACGCGGCGAACATCATTGCCCACTGCACCTTCTCCTTGCCGAAGGCCCGCACCAGGGTTTGCGCGATCTGATCGGCACCGCCGGAATCGGCCATCATCTTGCCGAGCATCGTACCCAGCGCGAGGATAATCCCGACAAAGCCGAGCACCCCGCCGAAGCCGTCCTGGAAGGCCTTGATGATCTTGTCCACGGGCATGCCCGAGGTCAGGCCGAGAAAGCCTGCTGCGATGATCAGCGCAATGAACGGGTGGACTTTGAACCGGGTGATCAACACGATCAGGCCGATGATGGTCACCACTGCATCGAGCAGCAGATAGGTATCGTGGGACAAGCCAAACATGGGGGTCTCTCCTGTTTGTTGTTGTTATTAAAGCCGGTAAAAAATTCAGTGCAGGCGGACAGCGCTATCTTGTCCGGCAAAAAATTATTTGTTTGGTTCAAAGCCGTGTTCGAGCCACCAGGCATTGGTTTGCTCGGCCAGTTCCTCGACGCTGTCTACGCTGGCGTTGAGGGCCAGGGTCAACGGCTCGCCCACCGGGGATTCAAGGGTGGCGAACTGGCTGTCTATAAGGCTGGCCGGCATGAAATGGCCGGGGCGATGGGATACACGGTCGGCGGCGACTTCGCGGGTCAGCTCCAGAAACACAAACCCCAGGCCCGGCGCGGCTTCGCGCAGGTGGTCGCGGTATTTCTTCTTCAGGGCCGAACAGGTGAGCACCGGATGCTCGCCGGCCTTGAGGGAGCGGCGCAGCTCATCGCACAGGATGTCGAGCCAGCCGGCGCGGTCTTCGTCGTTAAGGGGATGGCCGGCGCTCATCTTCTCGATGTTCGCGGCGGGGTGAAAGCTGTCGCCTTCGATGGCGGTGGCGCCGTTCAGCAGGCACAGGGCCTCGCTGACGCTGGACTTGCCACAGCCGGAAACACCCATGATCACGAGGGCAGTAACAGGTTGACTCATGAAACACCTCAAGACGCAGATAGCGCTACCTTTGCACGCTGTAAGGCTAGTGCAAAAACAGGCTTTTCCCGCGCCGTCTTGTCATTTTTATGGAGTGACGCGTGCATCTGCTCCAAAGGTTTGAACGGGAACAGGCATCCCGACGTTCAAGAATTTGCAGGGTCTTGGAGACAGCGCTACCTTAGTGCCTCGATTTTTGTTTGGCAAGCCGCCTGATGACTCCCAAGAACGATAAAAATACCCGCACCACGGGCCGCCCTACCCTCAATGAAGTGGCCCGCCTGGCTGGCGTCAGCCCGATTACCGCCTCCCGGGCCTTGCGCGGCATCAGCACCGTGGCCACCGAACTGGTGGAAAAAGTGCAAAAAGCCGCCGCCGAACTGAGCTACGTGGTCAACCCGGCCGCCCGTGCCCTGGCATCTGCCCAGAGCCAGTCGGTGGTGGTGTTGGTGCCGTCGCTGTCCAACCTGCTGTTTATCGAAACCCTGGAAGCCATCCACCAGGTGCTGCGGCCCAAGGGCTTTGAAGTGCTGATCGGCAACACCCACTATTCCCGCGACGAAGAAGAAGACCTGCTGCGCAACTACATGGCCTACCAGCCACGGGGTTTGCTGCTGACCGGGTTTGACCGTACGGAAAGTGCCCGGCGCATGGTGGAATCGAGCAATGTGCCGTGTGTGTACATGATGGACCTGGACCCGGGCGCCGGACTGAACTGCGTAGGATTTTCGCAATTGAACGCCGGGGAAACAGCGGCGGCGCATTTGATCTCACGGGGTCGCAAGCGCCTGGCCTACATTGGCGCGCAACTGGACCAGCGCACGTTGTTGCGCGGTGAAGGCTTTCGCCGGGCGTTGCAGCAGGCGGGGTTGTACGACCCGGCACTCGAAGTGCTGACGCCACGGCCATCGTCGCTTGGCCTGGGTGGTGAATTGTTCCTGCAACTGCTGGCCAGCCATCCGGACGTGGACGCGATCTTCTTTGGCAACGACGACCTGGCTCAGGGTGCGTTGCTGGAAGCGCTGCGCCATGGCATCAAGGTGCCGGACCAGATCTCGGTGCTGGGCTTCAACGACCTGCCCTCCTCCTCGTTCATGGTGCCGCGACTGAGCAGCATCAGTACGCCGCGTGAAGCCATTGGCCGGCGCGCGGCAGAGCATTTGCTGACGGTGATGGCCGGCAACAAGATCGCCCGGCCGGTGGTGGACATGGGGTTTGAGTTGAAGGTGCGCGAGAGTACCTAGGCGGTAGCTGTAGGAAGTGGCTGGTGTTGATGGCAGCGCCTTGCTCCGTTACCTACAGGTACGTCAGAATCCGCCGGCTTGTGCGCCTGGGTAGGGCTCTCTAAGGTTGCCCGGTCGCTGAATTTCTCAGTGATCGGGTTTAGTAGCCCGAACTGGTTCACTCTTAGTGCATGAGCTTCATCTGTCAGACGATTTTGTCTGTGCTTGATGGCGGCTGTGCGTAGGGCACCTTCGGGTGCGCCGGCTATGAGTGTCCACCGGTCTACTAACCTGCGCGCAGCTGCCTCCTTTATTGTTTAGTAGCGATATGGGGGTGGCCTAATACAGGGCACTTACTATGTTCAAAGCAACTCCAAATCCTCCCGCCTTATTCACCGTCAGCCCCGACGCCAGCAGCGAAAGCCTGATCGCCAACAGCTACGAGACGTTTTCCTCGGTCAGCACGTTATTGCTCGACCTGTCTGATGAACTCACCGGCAAAGACCGCGACACCGCATTGGCGATTCACCAGTTGAGTGAGTTGGGCGTATTGCTGATGGGCAAGCTGATGGACCAGGAATCACCACTGATCTAACAGACCGCACGCGGTCAAACTGTGGGAGCGGGCTTGCTCGCGAATGCGGTGTGTCAGCCGAGCTTTCCATCACTGATACACCGCATTCGCGAGCAAGCCCGCTCCCACATTTTTGATCCTGCCCACTTAACACCCTCGCCGTGCCTTCTGGCCCCTGCTAAATTGCCCCCTGCCTTCTCACCCTCGTCAGGAAAGCACCATGGGCCATTCGCTGAAAATCCTCGGTCGCACTTCTTCCATCAACGTGCGAAAAGTCCTGTGGACCTGCCAGGAACTGGATATCCCCTACGACCGCGAAGACTGGGGCATCGGCTTCGCCTCCACCCAGTCCCCCGAATTCCTGGCCCTGAACCCCAACGCCCAAGTCCCGGTGATCATCGACGACAACGGCGTGCTGTGGGAATCCAACACCATCTGCCGCTACCTCGTGGGCCTGCACCAACGCCACGACCTGTTGCCCACCGAGCCGGTCGCCCGTGCGAGGGTCGAGCAATGGATGGACTGGCAAGCCACCGAACTCAACCCGTCGTGGGGCTACGCCTTCCACGCTCTGGTACGCAAGAACCCGGACTATCAGGACCCGCAACGCATCAAAGCCGGGGTAAAAAGCTGGAACGACAAGATGGGCCTGCTTGAAGAGCAACTGATCAAAACCGGCGCCTACGTCGCCGGTAACGACTTCACACTCGCCGACATCCTCATCGGCCTGTCGGTGCACCGCTGGTGGATGACGCCCATGGAGCATCCGTCCTACCCGGCGGTCAGCGCCTACTACGAAACCCTCAGCCAACGCCCCGGCTTCAAAACCTTCGCCCTCGACGGCCACAACTAAAAACAAGGACTACACAATGAACGGACTCAACGTACTACTCACCGGCGCCTGTGGCCGCATCGGCAAGACGTTTTTCGAAGCGTCGAAAGACCGCTACCGCTTCACCCTCACCGACCGCATCGAGCCGGATTTCGCCCTCGGCGAGCACCGTTTCATCCACGCCGACCTGAGCGACAAAACCGCCCTCGCCGCCCTGCTCGACGGGATTGACGTGATCGTGCACCTGTCGGGCATCCCCCACGCCAGCGCGACCTTCGACGAGTTGTTGCCCAACAATATCCTGGCCACCACCTACCTGTTCGAAGCCGCCGTGGCCGCAGGTGTGAAGCGCCTGGTGTTCGCCAGCAGTGCCCAGACCATCGAAAGCTACCCGGTAGACCGGCAGATCACGCCGGGCATGCCGGTACTGCCCGCCAACCTGTACGGCGTGAGCAAATGCTACGGCGAAGCTCTGTGCGGTTTTTACGCGGCCAAAACCCCGCTCTCCACCATCGCCCTGCGCATCGGTGCGTTTGAATTCCCCGAAACCCACGACCTGAACAACGCCCGCGATCTCAGCGCCTGGCTCAGCCCCCGCGACGCCGTGCAACTGCTGCAACGCTCGGTGGAAACCATCGGGGTGAAACACCTGATCGCCCATGGCATTTCCAATAACCGTTTCAAACGCCTGGACCTCAGCGAAACAACCCGTGTGCTGGGTTACCAACCGGTGGATGATGCGTTCCAGGAATTCGAGATCCCGATCACTTATTGAGTCTTCTGCCCATGTCTTCACCCTCTCTTGCAGACGGTATCGACCCGATCCGCGCCGCGCACATCAGCGCGCGCATTGATCGGTTGCCCGCCGTCGCCACTGTCTGGCGCCTGGTGGCGCTGCTGTCGATTGGCGGCTTTTTCGAGCTGTATGACTTGTTCCAGACTGCCTATATCAGCCCCGGCCTGATCAGTGACGGAATTTTCCACACCGGCAGCCAGGGCGTATTCGGCTTCTCCGACCAGGCGGCCTTTGCCTCGGCGACCTTTCTCGGCCTGTTCCTCGGCGCCAGCCTGCTCAGCCCGATTGCCGACCGCTACGGGCGCCGGGCGATCTTCACCTTTGCGTTGATCTGGTACACCGTCGCCACCGTGTTGATGGGTATCCAGACCTCCGCCCTGGGCATCATCTGCATGCGCTTCCTGGTGGGCATTGGTTTGGGCATCGAGCTGGTGACCATCGACGCCTACCTCTCGGAACTGGTGCCCAAGCGCATGCGCAGCTCGGCGTTTGCCTTTGCGTTTTTCATCCAGTTCCTGTCGGTGCCGGCGGTGGCGTTGATGTCGTGGTGGCTGGTACCCCAGGCACCATTCGGGATTTCCGGCTGGCGCTGGGTAGTGGTGAGCAGTGCGGTATTTGCGCTGTTTATCTGGCAACTGCGCAAGCGCCTGCCGGAATCGCCGCGCTGGCTCGCACAAAAAGGCCGTTTCGACGAAGCCGGGCAGATCATGGACAGCCTCGAAGCGCGCTGCCGGAAAGACCACGGCAAGCCACTCGATGAGCCGGAACCGCAAGCCGTCAGCGTGCAGGGCCAAGGGCGCTTCGCCGATATCTGGCAACCGCCGTACCGGCGCCGGGCGTTGATGCTGATTGTGTTTCATGTGTTCCAGGCCATCGGCTTTTTTGGCTTCGGCAACTGGCTGCCGGCGCTGCTCTCGGGCCAGGGCGTGAGCGTCACTCACAGCCTGGGCTATGCCTTCATCATCACCCTCGCCTACCCGTTGGGGCCGCTGCTGTTTGTGAAGGTGGCGAACCGGTTTGAGAACAAATGGCAGATTGTCGGCTCGGCGCTCGGCGCGGTGATCTTCGGCAGTTTGTTCGCGCTGCAAACCACCGCCGTGGGCCTGGTGATCTGCGGGGTGATGATCACCTTCTGCAACGCCTGGCTGAGTTTCAGTTATCACTCCTACCAGAGCGAACTGTTCCCCACCAACATCCGCGCCCGGGCGGTGGGTTTCTGCTATTCGTTCAGCCGGTTGTCGACGGTGTTCAGCAGCCTGTTGATCGGCGTGATCCTCGAACACCTCGGCACGCCCGGCGTGTTGGCGTTTATCGCCAGCAGCATGTTGATCGTGATGATCACCATCAGTTGGTTCGGCCCGCGCACCCGCAACCTGGCGCTGGAGAACATTGCCCACTAGCGGCAAACAATGGCCGGCGGCACGCCAACGCTTGCCGACGGTAGCGGCCAAAAGCCCCGTAAACACGGGGCCATACCACTGGGCACGCTAATTGCTCCACCTGTGGCACCGCCCACATCCACAGGTGTCCTGATCATGCTGATCAACAACAACCCCCAGGCTCAGTCTACGATCCAACGCATCAAGCGCGCAGACATGGACCCGGCCAACGCCGCGGCCAGCGCGCTGTACAGCGGTGCCGCGCAAAACGTGCAACAGGGCACTACCACTGTATCGACCACACAGGCAGCGGCCGACGCCACTGCCGACAACATCAATGCCGCCTTCGCCAAGACCCGTGTGCAGTTGCAAGCCACCACCGCAACCGCCTCGACCACCGATACGGCCAAGACTGACTCCACCACGTCGGCCCGCAGTGACTTCACCGACTACATGAAAAAAAGCCCGGCCGAGCGCATCCGCGAGCAACTGCTCAAGGAACAGGGTTTGACCGAGGACGATGTGAAGAACATGCCTCAGGACAAGCAGGATGCTATTTCCAAGGAAGTTGCAGAACGCCTGAAGGAGCAGCAGGCGCAGCAGGTAGCGGCGAAGACGGCTGACCCGCAGGCGCAGAACGTGAAAGAAACCCTGGCTGCGATCTAAGCCACACCACAAACCAAATGTGGGAGCGGGCTTGCTCGCGAATGCGGTGTGTCAGTCAATCCATGTGCTGACTGACACACCGCATTCGCGAGCAAGCCCGCTCCCACACAAGCTCATTCCACATTTGATCTGCGGTGTTACTGCAATTGCAGTGTCGAGTTGAACTGACTGATCGCATCCACCACATGCCGTGACCCTTCCTGAATCTCCAGGATCACCTGCCCCGCCTCATTCGCCAGCTCCACCCCAAGCCCCGTGCGGCTCAGGCTCGATTGCATGCTCGACACCGCGCTGATCGACAGGTCGTGGTTCTTGCGCACCACATCCACAATCTCGATCGTCGCCTGGCTGGTTCGCGCCGCAAGGCTGCGCACCTCATCCGCCACCACCGCAAACCCGCGCCCATGCTCGCCCGCTCGGGCCGCTTCGATTGCGGCGTTCAGCGCCAGCAGGTTGGTCTGGTCGGCGATGCCGCGGATGGTCTGGACGATGGTGCCGATGATGTCCGACTGCTTGCTCACTGCGTCGATGCTCACGGCCGCTTCGTTAAGGTCACGGGAAATTTCTTCGATGATCTGCACGGTCTGCTGCACCACTTCCGAACCCTTGCGGGCGCAGGCGTCGTTTTGCACCGAGGTGGCGTGAGCCGAGTCGGCAGCCGTGCGCAAGGTGGTGACCTGGTCGGTGATGTCGCTGGCGAACTTCACCACTTTGTACAGGCGCCCGTTGGCATCGAAGATCGGGTTGTAGGAGGCTTCCAGGAACAGCGTTTGGCCGAATTTATCTTTGCGCTCAAAGCGGTGGGAGTGATATTCGCCGCGGTTGAGCGAGGCCCAGAATGCCTTGTAGGCCGGCGAATCGGTCTCACCGCGATGACAAAACAGACTGTGGTGCTGGCCGACGATTTCACTGAGGGAATACTTCACCGTCTTCAGGAAGTTGTCGTTGGCATTCAGAATCTGGCCTTGCGGGGTGAATTCAATGACCGCCATGGAGCGGCCGATGGCGTCGATCAGGCTCTGGTTTTCATGCTCGCGGTGAATCCGCGCCGAGATGTCCGAGGCCACCTTGATCACGCTTTGCACCTGGTTGTCGGCACCGATTACCGGCATGTAACTGGCCTCCAGCCACACTTCCTGACCATGCTTGTTCAACCGCATGAAGGTGCCACTGAGGGGCTCGCCCCGCGCCAGGTCGCGCCAGAGCTTGGCGTAGGCGTCGGTGTGGGTGTAGGCCTCTTCGCAGAAAATCCGGTGATGCTTGCCGCGAATTTCTTCGGCGCGGTAGCCCATGGTTTTGCAGAAATTTTCATTGGCATCCAGCACGATGCCGTCGCGATCAAACTCGATCATTGCCATGGAACGGCTGATGGCGGCCAATTTGGCTTTGGCTTCGGTAAGGGCGCAGGAGAAACGTTCGATTTCCAGCAGGTCGGATTTGTGTTGGCGGTTGAACATGTCAGATCACCCTTTATTTTCCCGACGCCCACGCGGGCGCATTCCATTCACGGTTTGAATCTTGATCGAAGACCTTTATGGGGAAACCTATCCGAAACGCTTTATATGCCGAGCGTCATCAACGGTTCTGGGTGAGCATAGACAGGCGTTGGCGCTATGCAAGGCCACTAGTCAGCCAGCATTTGCAACAAAGCATTAACCACTGCGGAGGGCGGTTGGTGGCGTGATGTCACCAACGCAAACTCGCGATGCACCGGCTCCGCCAGGGGCATGATGCGCAAGCCTTGGCGCTGGGCCGGCAGGGTCATCTCGGGCACCAGCGTCACTCCCACGCCTTCACGCACCAGGCTGAAAGCGCTGTTCCATTCGCGCACTTCCACCCGCACCTCGCGCAGCACCAGGCCGGCTTCCTGCGCCAGGCTGCGGGCGTTGACGGTGCAGCCGCCGGTGGCAAGCACGAACGGTTGCTCCACCAACTCTTCCAGCGTGACCGTTGCCTGCGCCGGGCGCCGGGAAAACCCGTGGGCCATCGGCAGCACCGCCACCCAGTTATCGCGCCCCAGCACGGCGGCATTGCGCTCGGACGGCGGGTTGAGCACCACGCCCAGGTCGATCAGATTCGCGTCGAGCAAGGTGTTCACTTCATCGTCGGTCACTTCCAGGGCCGTGACCTCGATGCCGGGGTAAAGCTGGTTGAACCGACGCAGCAGCGGCGGCAGGAACACTGCCAGCACCATGGGGAAACTCGCGATGCGAATCGTCCCACGCAGCATCGGCCGCGCTTCGTCCACGGTGGTGCGAATCGCCTGCAACGCTCCCAACATCACCCGCGCCTGCTCGATCACTTGCAGGCCCAGGGCGGTAGGCACGGTCTGACGCGCCTCACGCACAAACAACTGCGCACCGAGGTTGGCCTCCATGGCCGCCATCGCCTGGCTGGCGGCGGACTGAGTCATGCCCACTCGTTCGGAGGCGGCAGTGATGCTGCCGTTGTCCGCCACGGCTACCAGCAGGCGCCAGTGCATCAGGTTCATCATGGCAGTAGCTGTCCTTATGGCAGGATTCTGAAAGATTAATTTTACCCAAGGTGCCATGCCCACGAGACTGAAGGCAACTGTCCTGCGGAGTTGCCCCGATGAAGCTGTATTTTTCCCCGAATGCCTGTTCCCTCGCCTCCCATATCGCGCTGCGGGAATTGGCCCTGCCGTTTGAATTGATTCGCGTCGACAACCAGAAAAAGCTCACGGCTGACGGTGATGATTTCCTGCAGATCAATCCCAAGGGCTATGTAGCCGCACTGCAACTGGACAACGGCGAGGTACTGACCGAAGGCGCGGCCATCCTGCAATACCTGGCCGACCGGGTACCCGCAGCGGGCCTGGCGCCGGCCAATGGCAGCTGGGAGCGGGTGCGTTTGCAGGAGTGGCTGAACTTTGTCTCCAGCGAGATTCATGGCGGGCTGGGAGTGTTGTTCAAGGACGCGATTCCCGATGAGGTGAAGGCGCTGTTCAAGGCCACGCTGTTCAAGCGCTTTGCGATTCTGGTGCAGACCCTGGAGCGCCAGGATTACCTGCTGGGCGCGCAGTACTCGGTGGCGGATGCGTACCTGTTTGTGGTGCTGCGCTGGGCGGGGTTGTTTGATATCGACTTGCAGCAGTGGCCGGCGTTGGCGAAGTTTCAGCAGCGGGTCGGTGAGCGGCCGGCGGTGATTGCCGCCCTGGCCGCTGAAAATCCATGACCTGAAATGCGATCAACCTGTAGGAGCTGGCTTGCCTGCGATAGCGATGGTGAATCCAACACCGCTATCGCAGGCAAGCCAGCTCCCACATTGGGTCTTCATAGTTTTAGAGAATGGGTTTCAAGCCATCGTTTTCGATGAATGCGCTTAACGCCAACACATCCACCGACCCCGAACGATCCTGATCCAGGTGCGCCACCTGGCGGCGCACCGCCTGATGAATACGCCGGGTGCCCTGCCCCAGTTGAACCGTGCCGCGCAGGTCTACCGCCTGCGCCGCAACGATCAACTCAATGCTGCCCAGCCACACCACGCGCTGCACCAGTTGCCGGGTTTTCTCGACCACCGCCAGCGCCTGCCCTGCATAATCTTCCACGCGATCCGCCACCGGCACGCTCACCGCCGGGATCGGATTGGCCAAGTGCCCGATCTCCGCCACCAACGCCGAACCGGTGCGCTGCAAGGCGGCCATGCCCACGTGCCCGGGCTGGTTGATCAGAAAGCGCGGCAGTTCACTGGAAGCCGGCGACAGCAACTTGGCAATCCGCTCGGCGCTGCACACCGCCACACGGCTCAACGCCAGGCCCAAGCCTTCGGCCGCCAGCGCGAGATGGGTGCTGTCGAAATTGGCCGTGGCCAGCACCAACGCGTCTTCGCTGATCAACGCCGGATTGTCCGCACCGCTGGCAAGCTCCAGCTCAACCAGTTCACGCAGTTGCAGCATCGCTTGATGCGCCGCGCCTTGAACCACCGTGGCACAGCGAAAGCTCAGCGGGTCCTGTAGCCGACGCGGGTTATCGGCCAATTCGCCGCCCGCCAGCAATTCCAGCAACGCCGCTGATTGCCCGCTTTGCCCCAGCGCCGGGCGCAACCGCGAAGCCCACGGCTGGAAAGGACTGAGGTTGGCCCGATAGCCTTCACACGACAACGCCAGCCCCGCCAACATGGCCTGCAATGCCTGTTCGGCCTCGGCCACCAGCAACGCGCCAAGGCCGATGCTCGCGGAGTTGGCCGACACCAGCGCCAGGCCATCCTTGCCCGTCAATGGCACGTTCAGCGCCAGACTCAAATGCGCCAACGGCGCCAGGTCGCTCTCGCCCAACGAGCCGAGCAACGGCACCGCGGGCTCCATGCCGCAGTTGAGTAACGCCAACAGCGCCTGCGCCGCACCCGGCGAAATACCCGAACGCCCCTGGGCCAACCCCGCCAGGCGGGCTGCGGTGATCGCGCGTAATTCCTCACGCTTGGCCAGGCGGCCAACGCCCACCGCACGCCCCAAAGGAATGTTTGCCTGCACCGGCGCAACCTGCGTATCCACCGCCGCACCGAGGCCGGTGGTCACCCCGTAAATCGGCGTGCCTTCAGCCACCAGGCGCAGCAACAGTCGATGCCCTTCGTCGATACGTTGGCGCGCCGCATCGCTGAAGTCAGCCGGTGCGTCTTGGCGGGCAATCGACAGCAAATCCTCAACCGTCAAACCGGCGGGATCGAAGTGAATCATGCCCAGCGCAACCGCTGGCCGATCCCCAGGCGTCTGGATTTTTCCAGCAGTGCGTGGCCCAGGGCGATATCGCTGAGGCTCAAGCCACGGTGCCAGAACAGGATGGTTTCCTCGGGGGTTTCCCGGCCGGTCTTCAAGCCGGCGACGATCTGCCCCAACTCGGCATGCAAGGTCTCGGCGCTGAGTTTTCCGGCGTCGACATGGGCGCGCAATGCGCCGAACATCCCGCCCTTGCACTGGCCCCAATCGTCCACCACCAGCTTGTGCATGATGTCGGTCAACGACAGTTCCACCGCGCTCATGGTGCCGTAGGGCACGACGAAGGCACCGGGCTTGATCCACTCGGTGTGCAGCAACGGTTGCGGCTGATCCAGGCGTGAAGCTTCCACCACGATGTCGGCGCCGCGCACCGTGGACTCCCAGTCGTCGGTGACAATCACCGGCTTGCCGAGGTCGCGGCGCAGGCGTTCGGCGAAGGCTTCGCGGCTTTCACTGCGGCGCGAGTGCACGCGGATTTCGTCGAAGTCGAACAGGTGGTCCAGCAGCCGCACGTTCCAATACGCCGTGCCACGGGCACCGATGTGCGCGAGGATTTTGCTGTCGGGCCGGGCCAGGTATTTGGCACCGATGGCGGTGACGGCGCCGGTGCGCATGTCGGTAATCGCCGAGGCGTCGAGGATGGCCTTGGGGATGCCGGTGGCCGGGTCCAGCAGGTTGAGAATCGCCAGTTCCGAGGGCAGGCCCTTGCGGTAGTTATCGACAAAGTCGCCCACCACCTTGACCCCGGCGTAGCCGATTGCGCCGCCCAATACACCGCGCAGCACGTTGAAGTGGCCGTTGATTTCACCGCCGGGAATCAGGTGCATGCGCGGCTCGATCACCGCCTCGCTGCGGCCCTGGATCGCCAGGCTGGATTCGATGGCGTTGAGGATTTCGTCGTTGGTCAGGGCCAGTTCGTCGATGTCCAGGCCGTTGAGGAAGTCGATGTAGATCGGTTGCATGGTCTGCTCACTGATGGGTTGCGAAGGTCGATGCTGAAGATGCTTTTATGGGGTGAGGGAGATTGCTTTGGGGAGGGAGCCTGTTGTGGTGAAGAGCCTGTTGTGGCGAGGGAGCTTGCTGTGGCGAGGGAGCTTGCTCCCGCTGGAGTGCGCAGCGCTCCCGCTTTTTTTGGGGCCGCTACGCAGCCCAGCGGGAGCAAGCTCCCTCGCCACAACAGCTCTTTCCCTAAAGCAAGCTCCCTTGCCACAGCAAACTCCCCCCCACAGCAAGCTCCCTTGCCACAGGGATCAAGTTAAGGGGCCTTGAACACAACCTGCTGCACATCGACCTTTTTCGGGATCAGGCCGTTGGCAAAAAACGCGTCGGCCGTACGTTGCTGGTTGGCGATATCCACCGCTTCCAATGGCCGGCTCGGCGTCGGCGAGCGGTGCTGGAAGTAACTCTCCACCACCGCCGGCTGCAAGCCCAATGTCTTGGCCATCAGCGCGACGCTTTCGTCATGCTGGTCCAGCGACAACCGCTGCGCCTGGGCAAACACCTTGAGAATCGCCGCAATCGCCTGCGGGTGCTGCTTGGCAAACGGCCCGCTGGCGATGAAGAAACTGCCCGCCGGGTTCAGCCCCTGGCCATCCCCCAGCACCTTCGCCGAACCGTCCACCACGGCCGCCGAGTAGTACGGGTCCCACACCACCCAGGCGTCGACCTTGCCTTGTTCAAACGCGGCACGGCCGTCGGAGGGCGACAGGTACACCACGTTCACGTCCTTCCACTGCAAGCCGGCACGCAGCAAACTTTTGAGGAACAGGTTGTGGGCGCTGGAACCCTTGAGCAACGCCACGCGCTTGCCCTTGAGTTCGGCCACGCTTTGCACGGTGCTGTCCTTGGGCAGCAGGATGGCTTCGGTGCGCCCGTCATTGGGCTCGACGCCGATGTAGCGAATGTCGATGCCGGCAGCCTGGGCGAAGATCGGCGGGATGTCGCCGATATTGCCGATGTCGATGCTGCCGCCATTTAGGGCTTCGATCAGCGGCGGGCCGCCGAGGAATTCGATCCACTCGACCTTGGTGCCCGGCAACCCTTGCTCGAACAGGTGATGCTCACGGGCGAGCACCATGCTCACCGAGCTTTTCTGGTAGCCGACGCGCAGGGTGGCCGGTTCTGCCGCCAGCAGCGGCCCGGCGCACAGTGCCAGCAGTGTGGCTGCGATGAGCTTGCGCATCAGAGACTCTCCTTGACCTTGGCCGCGACGTCCGCCGGCACCCATTGCTGCCAGACCTGCGGCTGTTCTTTCAGGAACGCTTCGGCCACCTGGCGCGGCGCGGTACGTTTCTCGGCCATTTGCGCGAGGATGCCGTTGAGCAGGTCAATCGGCAGGTCGACTTTTTCAAAGAACGTCACCAGTTGCGGGTACTGCGCCTTGAACGGCGCCGACACGCCAATCGCCAGGTGCGCTGGCATCGAACGAGTACCGATGGGGTGCGGGTTGTTGGCGTCGGCCAGGGTCTTCCAGGCTTCGGCGTTGAACGGTGGTTCTTCCAGTTTGATCAACTTGAAGCGCCCCAGCAGTGGCGTCGGCGACCAGTAGTAGAACAGCACCGGCTTGCCGCGACGGATCGAGGATGCAACCTCGGCATCCAGCGCCGCGCCGGAGCCGGTGCGGAAGTTGACGTAGCTGTCGGTCAGGCCATAGGCCTTGAGTTTCTGGCTGTTGACGATCTCCGAGGTCCAGCCGGTGGGGCTGTTGAGGAAGCGCCCACGGGTCGGGTCTTCGGGGTCGCGGAACACGTCTTTGTAGCGGGCCAGGTCGGCGACGGATTTAAGCTCCGGGGCCAGGGGTTTGATGCCGCGTTCGGCGTCGCCCTTGATCACGTATTCCGGCACCCACCAACCTTCGGTGGCGCCTTTGACGGTGTCGCCCAGGCCGAACACCTTGCCTTCGCTTTCGGCCTTGACCCAAGCCGGACTGCGCCCGGCCCACTCTTCGCCGATCACCTGGATATCGTCCTTGGCCAGGGCGGCCTCCAGGCTCACGGTGCTGCCGGGCAAGGTGTCGGTGGGCAGGCCGTAGCCTTTCTCGACGATCAGGCGCAGCACTTCGGTGATCAGGCTGCCGCTTTCCCAGGTGATGTCACCGAAGTGGATCGGTTTGGCAGGTTCGGCGGCCGTGGCTGATTGTGCCAGGACGGTGAGTGCCAATAGCGAGCCACCGAGCAGGTTCTTGATTGTTTTCATGTGTTACCTCGTGGTGATTCCATGAAGAGTGCTCTTGTGGCGAGGGAGCTTGCTCCCGCTGGACTGCGCAGCAGGCCCAAAGTGCTTGGGGCCGCTACGCGCCCCAGCGGGAGCAAGCTCCCTCGCCACAGGTTTTGCATCAGGGTTTAAAAGTCATAACTGAGCCGCGTGTAGTAAAACGCCCCTTCCGGCGCCGTCGGCGACAGGTAGCTGTATTGCTGGCCCGGGGTCTGGCGCAAACGGGTGTTGTAGTCGTCAGGCTTGCTGTCGAACAGGTTGTTGACGCCCACCGACACCCGCAGTTGTTTGGTGAAGGCGTAGTTCACGTCCAGGTCGGTGGTCCATTGCGCGCTGAAGGTCTGGTCGTACTGGGCGTTGGCTTCGCTGGAGGCGTATTTGCGGTACTTGCCGTAACGGGTTTCGTTGAGGGCGATGGTCCATTGGTTGAGTTTGTGGACCGCGCCAAACACCAGCTTGTCTTCCGGGTAACCGTGCTCCAGGAAGCCACGGGATTCACGGGTCAGCACTTCGAAGCCGTTGGGGTTTTCGTGGACCTTTTCGATAGTGGTGCGGGCCTTGGTGTAGCCCGCCGACAGGTTCAGGTTGCCGAACTGCTCAAGGTCCAGGTTGTACTTGCCCACGATGTCGACGCCGCGGGTGCGGGTGTCGGCGGCGTTGGTCATGAACTGCGCCCAGGAGTACTGGCCGTAGCCGGCGTCCTTGAGGATCTGCTCGGCCAGCGGCCCGGAAATACCACCGCTGAACAGCAGGCGGTCACGAATCGAAATCTGGTAGGCGTCGATGGTCAGCGAGGCCTGGTCGGTTGGGCGCAGCACCAGGCCCAGGGAGAAGTTGGTGGACTTCTCGGGCTTCAGCGGTTGCGCACCGAGGGCACGGGCGGCCGGGTTGTCGGCCGGCAGCATGCGGGTCAGCACCGGGTTGCCGTTGGCGTCGAGGTTGGTGGTGGTGGTCCAGGAGGTGCCGATCTGGCCCAGGCTGGGCGCGTGGTAGGCATTGTTGACCGTGGCCCGCAGGCCGACTTTCGGGGTGAAGTCATAGCGCGCCGAGAGTTTGCCGGTGGTGGCTGAACCGAAGTCCGAGTAGTGCTCGGTACGCCCGGCAATGCCCACCTGGAGCTTGTCGGTGACCTGGTTTTCCAGGCCGAAATACACGCCGCCCACATCACGCTTGAAGGTGCCGGCGTCGTCCGGGGTCAGGCCCGAAGCCTGCACCGCGCCAACCTGCACGCCGTCGATGCCACCGTAGGAATAGGAATCGTAGTCGCCGGCCTCCAGCCGGTATTGCTCATGCCGGTAGGCGACGCCCGCCGACACGGTGAGTGGATGGCTCGACCAGTCGACGTTCAGATCCTTGGCGTAATCCAGGGTGATGTTGGTCTGGTCGTTGACCAGGGTGGCGACGTTGAACTTGGTCGGGCTGTTGATCCCGTAGCTCGGGTTGACGGTGTTGAAAGCCAGTTCGTCATGCTCGTCGCGGCCATAGGTGGCGCTCAAATCGAAGCGGCCGATGCTCTCGTCTTCATAGCGGGTGCCGACGGTGACGGCGCCGTCTTCATAGCGATAGCGGTATTTCGGGATGGTGCCGTTGGGGTAGATCCCGGCCACGTTGTTCGGGCTGCTGGCCAGCAGCGGCGGCGTGTTGTTCACCGAAGTGTCCTGGCCGAAGGTGGCGAAACTGTAGAGGCGCCATTGATCGTTCAGGCCGATTTCGGCGTTGGCCGCCAGGTTGTATTTGTCGCGACCGGCACCGCCCCAGCGCGGGTCTTGTACCTGGCCGTCGGCGACGTATTTGTCGCCGATGTCATCGGGTTTGTTGTTCAGGGTGTTGAAGCTCAGGGTCAGGAAACCATCCCCCGGCAAGCCGATGCCGTACCAGCCATCGGTGGTTTTGCTGAAGCCGTCGCCCTGGGCGTATTTGCCCAGTTGGGTGTTGATGCCGCCACCGCTGTCGCGCTCCTTGAGCACGATGTTGACCACCCCCGCCACCGCGTCCGAACCGTATTGCGCCGAGGCACCGTCGCGCAGCACTTCGACGTGGTCGATGGCGCTGATGGGGATCATGTCGAGGTCCACCGGCTGCGCGCCAATGAACGGCACGCCACCGGAAATGTTCACCACCGCCGAGGTGTGCCGGCGCTTGCCGTTGATCAGCACCAGGGTCTGGTCCGGGGACAAGCCGCGCAGGGAGGCGCCTTTCGGATCCTGGCCGCGGGTGGCGCTGTTGTTCTGTGGAAAGTTGAACGAGGGCAGCAGTTGGAACAGCGCCTGGTTAAGGCTGGTGGCGCCGGTTTGCTTGAGTTCCTCGGCGTTTATCACATCCACCGGGGCGCTGCTGGTCAGGGCCGTGGCGTCGCTGCGACGGGTACCGATGGCGACCACACGGTCGAGGGTCGGCGCCTGGGCTTCGGCGGTTTGCGCCTTGATGCTGTTGCTGGCAGGCGCGACTTTGGCGCCTTCCTTGATGATGAATGCACCGTCCGGGCTGACCTGGACTTGCAGGCCGGTGCCCTTGAGCGCGGCGTCTACCGCCTGTTGCGCCGACAGCGAACCGTCAACCCGCGCCGAGGAATAATTGCCCAGCTGCGGCGTGAAGGAAATCACCTGGCCGCTCTGGCGGCTGATGTTCAGCAGCACTTCGTCCAGCGGGCCGGGCGCGATGTGGTAGACCTGCCGCGCCTCTTCGGCGCTGGCAGCGAAAGACAGGAACAGACTGGCCAACGGCACCAGGGCAAAGGTTCGAAGCGGTGTACGGTAGAATGGGCTCACGTTGGCTCCCCCCAAGGAAACTCCTGAGCGCTGCTCCCCGCAGCGCTTACGGGAGTGATGTGGGATGGCCGGGGGAAAACTTGCAGATCGTTTGGTTATGTCGTTAGAACCGACATTCGGAAACGACGCGGTCAACTGTGGGAGCTGTCGAGCTTTAGCGAGGCTGCGATGGTATCGCTGCGGTACATCTGAGAGGCCGAGGTGCTCGCATCGCAGGCAAGCCAGCTCCCACATTGACCGAGGTGAACCGTTTTCATGTGGCACTGACGGTCACCCACAACCCGGTCCGGCGGGTGATGTGGATCGGCAGGGTGCGTGCCAGGGTGTCGAGGATCTGGTCGGGATTGTCGAGGCGGTACAGGCCGCTGACCCGCAACCCTGCCACCGCCGGATCGAGGCGCAGCACACCGTTGTGATACGGGCGCAGTGCGTCGATCACTTCCACCAGCGGGCGGTCGCGCACTTGCAGGAAACCGTCGATCCACGCCGTCGCCCCCGAGGAACTGGCCAGCACCGGGCCGAAGCCGAAGCGGTCATAAGTCACCTCGTGCCCGGCCTCCAGTTGCAGGCGTTCGCCGTTCTGGCCGTCGATCTCCAGGGCGCCGTTGAGCGCCACCACGTGGCCCTGCCCTTCGCGCTCGCGCAGCAACAAGCGATTGCCCAAGGCATGCAGTCGAGCTTGATCGGTCTGAATGAAAAACGGTCGGTTGCTGTCCCTGGCAATCTTCACCAGCAACTCGCCATCGCGCAGGCGCACCACGCGGTGTTGTGGGTCGAACTGGATGTCGGCGGCACTGCGGGCGTTGAGCAGTAACTCGCTGCCATCCGCCAGCTCTACAGTGCGCCGTTCGCCGGTGCCGGTGCGGATATCGGCGGTCAAATCCTCCACCACCGGCCGGGCCAGCCAACCGGCGCCCAGCATCAGGCCAGCGCCCACCAGGGCGCCGCGCAATACGGTGCGGCGGCTGGATGGCGCGTCCAGTGCCTGCTGCAATACCTTGCCGCTGACGCCTTGGGCCTGCGGAATTTGAAACACACCGAGGCGGGTTTCCAGTTGTTGGCACAAGGCTTCGTGACGCGGGTCTGCGGCGCGCCACTGATGGTAACGCTGCCAGTCGGCGGCACTCGCCTCGCCGGAGCGCAGCAACACCACCCAGCGAGTGGCGCTGTCGATCAGGTCGTCGCTCATTCCAGGCACAGCCGCAGGCAGCGGTTGACGGCGCGGGTCATGTAGTCGCTGACCGAGCGTTGGGAAATGCCCAGCTCGGCCGCGATTTCCGGGTAGGTCAGGCCATTGAGTTGCGACAGCAGAAAGGTCGCCTTGACCTTGGCCGGCAAGCCGTCGAGCAACTGGTCGATGGCCTGCAGGGCTTCGAGCATCTGCGCCAAATCTTCAGGGGATGGCGCGGGAGAGGTTTCGTCCTGGTCGAGGGCGTCGAGGTAAGCGCGCTCCAAGTCACGGCGACGCCACAGCTGGTACATCAGGCGTTGGGCAATGGTGGTGAGCAAGGCGCGTGGCTGGCGGATCGGCGCCACGCCCGGGGAACTCAGGAGCTGGACGAAGGTGTCGGCGGCGATGTCTTCGGCGTGGGCACGGGAATCGAGATGGCGGTGCAAACGGCCGCACAGCCAGTCGTAATGACTGCGGAACAATCCGCCCACGTAATCGCTGTGAGAAGTGTCGGCGCCGGACATAGTGGCTCCATCTGAGTAGGTTGCGCGTTATGTCCGGTGTTCCGGTGGAGCGATCCTAGCAAGGCTGCTTATTCTTTAATAATATTTAAAAGGTATTTTTATATAACCGATCGTTCACGCGCTCCGCGTGTGAATCCCGCCTTGGACGCTCTGCGTCTGCTTTGAAATGGTGACGCAGAGCGTCACAGGATGCATTCCCACGCGGAGCGTGGGAACGATCATTGGAGGCGTGGATAACCCAAGGCTTCAGCCTGCTGCCGGTAATCCAGCAGCACCTGGTAATCCGCTTCGGTGGCGGGCAGCACTTCGTGTACGCCGAGGGTTTGCACCACTTCGGGCAGATCCTGCAAGGCCAGGTTCATGACCTCCCGCAGGTGTTCACTTGAGCCCGGCGCGCTGATGTAAGGCAGCGTCGGGCTGGGCGCGCTGCGGGTGACGATCCTCAGCCCGGCCACTTCCTCTGGCGCAAAACGGGCGAGGTAGTCGTAGGTCACGCTGTCGATGGCGGCAAGGTCGGCGCGGTTTTCCCGCAGCCAGCGCAGGCTTTCGCGATGGGCGCCGCTGATGCCGACTTCGGCAAAGAACCGACCGCCCTGCTGCAGCGGCGCCAGGCGTTCGCGCAGCAGGTTCATGCCGCTGTTGGAGTCATGGCCGTTGATCACACCGCGGCTGTCTTGGAAGTCGGCCAAGGCAACGCGGGGATTGTCGTCGCGGGTCAGCAGCAGGCTGCAATGCTGGCCGCCGCTGCTGTGGGGCAGTTCGTAGCGCGGGCGGCCAATCACCTGGACTTGCCCGCGCAGCTCGGTCATCAGCGGGTAGCCGCAGGTTTGCGTCAGCAGCAATTGCGGGGCGCGCCACAGGCTGCGCAGGTCGAGATGATCAGCCTTGCGGCGGGTCGCGCCCAGGCGCTCAAGGATGCGCGAAAGCCAGCGCTCATTGGCCTGTTGCACCTGCTGCGGCGCCACGTACATCAGCAGTTCGGCGTAGCGGTCACTCATGGTCGTCTCTCAAGCAAAGGGGTGCCGTGGGCTGTCGATGGCCTTGAGCCCGTGACGGCCGATCAACTGGCCGTAACCCTGCACCAGGAACCCGCCGCTGCGCGCCACCCATTGTTCGCGGCGCGCGCGGTACACGGTGGGCAGCAAATACCACGGCAGCTTCGGCAAGTCGTGATGCACCAGGTGCAGGTTATTGTTGAGGAACAGCCAGGTCCACGGCCAGGCGGCTTCGTTAAGCACCGTGCGCTGTTCCGGTTGTGGGTGCGGGCGATGCTCATAGTAGGAACGGATCGCCGCCACCGACAAGGCCGGCACGCTGACCAGCGCCACGTAGTGCCACACCGGCAGCACGCTGTAGTGGGCGATGAAGGTCAGCATCAGCACGGTCACGGTGCCATGGCTCAGCCACATCAGCCACGCCTGGCGCTGGCCTTTGCGCAGGCGTCTGACCTCGTTGCGCGCCAGCTTCCACAGCGCCAGCGGCGAACCCAACAGGAAGCGCCCCAGGACGGTCTTGGTCAGCCAATGCAAGGTGCGCTCGAACAGCGAACTGTCGTCCCACTGCCGCTGATTCAGGTAGCGGCTTTCCGGGTCGACACCGGGCACCGTCAGGTCTTCGTCGTTGTGGTGCACCAGGTGGCAGTTGCGGTACAGGGTGTAGGGGTACCAGACGGCAAACGGTGCGTAGCCGAGGAGTTTGTTCAAAGCAGTGAAGCGGGTGGGATGGCCGTGCAGCAGTTCGTGTTGCAGGGACATCCACAGCGTCACGAGCGGGATCAACAGTGCGGTACTCAGCCACAGGCCAAGCCAGTGGCTGGCGAGGATCACCGCAAACCAGCCGGCATAGACGCCGATCAACAGCAGCCAGGTCGGCCACTCGGTGCGGGCGGTAAAGGTCTGGGCCAGGGCTTCGATTTCCCGGCGCTGGGTTTCATCAAGGTAGTTGGACATCGGCAGCTCAGGGCAGGCGTGGCCGACGAAAAAGTCGGCTTCATCCTGCTCTGTGCAATGGGGCGGGAAAATCTTGCAGATCGTTTGGTGCTTAGCTTAGAACTTAATGACCAAACAGGTTGCTGTCGGTTTTCTTGGCCTTTTTCTCGGCGCGTTTTTCATCGGCGGTCTTTGCCGGTTTCTTCTTGTCAGCTTTCTTGGAATTCAGACCTTTGGCCATGATGCGTGCTCCACTTACAGGGGATGTAACACTGGGTATAACACCGATTGCCCAACAGAAGGCGCTTTGCCCGACTTATAATCTGCGCCCCCTGGATTCGCGTGTTTGAAAACCATGCCCGAGTTGCACATTGACCGACTGGCAGAGCCGTTGTGGCCGCTGCTGAACAAGTTCTATCGCAGCCATAACTCACCGATGAAGGCCCTCAAGGGTGGCCAGTTGTGGGTGGCCAGGGGCAGCGAGATTGTCGCGGGCCTGTGCCTGACGCCGGTGGTGGGTGGGCAGTGGTTGACCGGGCTGTTTGTCGACCCGGCGCTGCGTGGCCAGGGGCTGGCGGCGCAATTGATTCGCGCCTCGGTCGCAAGCGTTGAAGGCACGGTGTGGCTGCTGTGCCATCCGGACCTGGAAGGCTTTTATCAACGCCTGGGTTTTACCCAGGACACGTTGCTGCCGCAGTCCTTGTCGGAGCGCCTGGTGCGCTACAAACGCAACAAGCCGATGATCGCCATGGGCTTAGAACCGTTGGTGAGGTCGTCCTTCAATAAAGTGTGATCAGCCGTTGTGGGCCCCATGCTAGCCTCGGCGGCACCAGCGGCCCATTACAGGATGATCATGAAAGCGACCCTTGCAGCCTTATCCCTTGCAGCCCTCCTCGCCCCGGCCTTGAGCCAGGCAGCCGAAGCGCCGGTTTCCGCCGAGCAGTATGCAACCGTGCTCGCCGGCAGTTGGCGCGTGCCGGCCAACAGCGCGCGTGATGTGTATCGTCACCCGCAGCAGACCCTGGAGTTCTTTGGCCTGCGGGCCAACCAGACCCTGATCGAAATCACCCCCGGTGGTGGCTGGTACAGCGAGCTGCTGGCGCCGCTGCTCAAGGATAACGGCCACTACATCGCTGCCGTGCAGGCGCCGAACAGCAGTGCCTACGCGCGTACATCAGAAGAAAACCTGAAAAAGAAATTCGCCGCAGACCCGGTGCATTATTCCAAGGCCGGCTTCGCCGAGTTCGACCCCAAGGCTCCGGTGCTGGGCAAGCCTGGCTCGGCCGACACCGTGCTGACCTTTCGCAACGTGCATAACTGGGTGATGGCGGATACGGCGCCGGCGATGTTCGAGGCGTTCTTCAAGGTGTTGAAACCGGGCGGCGTGCTGGGGGTGGTGGATCACCGGGCCAAGGACGGGGCGTCGCTGGAAGACATCAAGCACAGCGGTTACCTGACCACCGCGTATGTGGTGAAACTGGCGACGGATGCGGGGTTCAAGCTTGAGGGGCAGAGCGAGGTGAATGCCAACCCGAAAGATACCAAGGACTACCCGGATGGGGTCTGGACCTTGCCGCCGGCGTTGACGTTGGGGGAAAAGGACAAGGCCAAGTATGTGGCGATTGGTGAGTCGGACCGGATGACGTTGCGGTTTGTGAAGCCCGCAAAATAAGCTGAATGCACGCAGAACAAATGTGGGAGCGGGCTTGCTCGCGAATGCGGTGGATCAGTCTATATCTTCGGTGACTGGCACTCCGCTTTCGCGAGCAAGCCCGCTCCCACAGTTTGAGGTGTGTTTTGCCTGAGGGTTATTCGTCTGCGGTGGGATCCATATCCGGGAACATCACTTCGATAAACCCGAACTTGCTGAAATCGGTAATCCGCGACGGGTACAGCCGGCCGATCAGGTGATCGCACTCGTGCTGTACCACCCGCGCGTGAAAGCCTTCGGCAATCCGCACAATCGGCTCGCCCTTGGGGTCAAACCCTTCGTAGCGAATCTGCTGGTAACGGTCCACTGCCCCACGCAAACCAGGCACCGACAGGCACCCTTCATAACCTTCTTCCAGCACCGGGCTAAGGGGCGTGATCAGCGGGTTGATGAGGATGGTCTGGGGCACGGCGGGCGCGTCCGGGTAGCGTTCGCTGCTCTCGAAACCGAAGATCACCAGTTGCAGGTCCACTCCAATCTGCGGTGCGGCCAGGCCGACGCCACCGACGTGTTCCATGGTCTGGAACATGTCATCAATCAACTGCCACAGCTCGGGGCTGTCGAACATTTCCGGCGGAACCGGCGGGGCAATACGCAGCAGGCGCTCATCGCCCATTTTCAGGATTTCACGGATCATCGATCAGACTTCATCGGTAGTGGGCTTTAGGGAAGGGTCGCGGCCAAGGCCTGAGACATGCTTTTTTTCGTCGTGCTCGCCAAAGTCCTTTTCACCAGGATCCTTGCCTTCGGCCGACATGTGTTCGATCACCGCATTCATCTCCGCCCCCAGCAACAGCACGGCAGCCGAGATGTAGAAGTACAACAGCAGCACAATGATCGCGCCGATACTGCCATACATGGCGTTGTAGTCGGCAAAGGTTTTGACGTAGTAGCCAAACCCCAGGGAAGCGACGATCCAGACCACCACCGCCAGGACCGATCCCGGGGTGATAAAGCGAAACTTCTGCTTCACGTCAGGCATCACGTAGTACATCAACGCCACGGAGAACATCAACAGGATGACGATCAGCGGCCAACGCAGGATGGTCCACAGCGTGACCACGAATTCCTGCATGCCGATCTGCCCCGCCAGCCATTCCATTACCTGCGGCCCGAGCACCATCAAGGCGGCGGCGGCCAACAGCATGCCGGCGAAGCCTACGGTGTAGAAAATCGACAGCGGGAAGCGCTTCCAGATCGGTCGGCCTTCCACCACGTCATAGGCGGCATTCATCGCACTCATCATCAGGCGCACACCCGCCGAGGCGGTGTACAGCGCGATCACGATACCCACCGACAACAGGCCACCCTTGGATTGCTGCAACTGGTCGATCACCGGGTTGACCTGCTCCAGGGCCTGGGGCGGCAATACCAGTTCCGATTGCATGCGCAGCCAGGTGAAGAAGTCCGGCAGGTGCAGGAAACCGATCAGGGCAATCAGGAACAGCAGGAAGGGAAACAGCGAGAACAGCATCTGGTAGGCCAGCGCCGAGGCGTACGTAGGCATCTCGTCATCGAGGAACTCTGTGACAGTGCGCACCAGCACTTTGTGCAGGGGCAAGCCTTGTAATACCGGAAAAATCATAGCGTCTCCTTTCGCCGCAAAAAGTTGAGTTCGTGGGCGACTCAGGGGCCGTTTTCTACATCAAGGTAGCTTATTTGGCGACCTTGAAACAATTTCCAAACTTTAATCACTGCAGGTGACACAAAAACGGCCATCCGTGGATGGCCGTCGGGCTGCTGGAGTGCAGGCAGCCAGGTCGGGACTATTTGACCGCTTTCTTTACTGCGTCCTTGGTGTCGCCGACTGCTTTTTGCACTTCACCTTTCTTTTCCTGAACCACGCCTTCAGCCCGCAACTTGTCGTTGCCGGTGACTTTGCCAACACCTTGCTTGATGTTGCCTACGGCTTCGTTCGCCAAACCTTTTGCCTTATCCGATGTGCTGCTCATGGTATTTCTCCTGGGAACAATCAAGGATTTTGGTCACTACGTAAACGTTGACCCTTGGCCTTTCCAGAGAGTTTCAATTATTTTTTCAGCGGCATTTCATCGCGCCGTACAGGTTTGGCTTTATGTTTTGCGGCCAACCCACGAGAATGCCGGGCACATCCAGGCGCAAGCGCTGGGTAACAGATCCCGTAGGAAGGTTATGAAACTCAATAAAGCACAGGCCATTGCCCGCAGAAACCAGGAACTGGGCGGTGCCGTACTCGGTGTCAACAACTGCCACTTCACCGACCTGGACCGCAAACGCAACATCTGGTGGTTCGACCTGCCGGTGGGCCGGATTGCCGTGGGCCAGTACGAGTGGATCCACTTGTTGATGCACAACGCCGAGAGCGACCAGTTGCTGCACCTGAAGGTGCCAACGGTGTTTCTGCGCGAGAAGCTGGAAGGCCTGGTGGTGCGCAATGCCGGCAAGCGCAAGCCGGAGATTACCCTGGAGCTGAGTGCCGACAAGGACTCGTTCCTCAAGGACGTACGCCCGGCCGGTGCTGGTGTGAGCTTCGCGCAGTTCGCACTGTAGGAATACGGTAAAAACTGTGGGAGCGGGCTTGCTCGCGAATGCGGTGTGTCAGTAACCGGTATATCACTGGCACACCGCTTTCGCGAGCAAGCCCGCTCCCACATTTGGATTGCATTTCAATGCGGGAAAATCAGCGTTCAATAAAAAGCCCCGCATCTGCGGGGCTTTTCGTTGGGGCCGATTTACTTCTTCAAACCCAGCTTTTTCAGTTCTTCGTCCCGCAGTTCGCGGCGCAGGATCTTGCCCACGTTGGTGGTCGGCAGCGCATCGCGGAATTCCACGGCCTTGGGCACCTTGTAGCCGGTGACGTTGGCGCGCATGTGCTCCATCACCTGGTCTTTGGTCAGGCTGGCACCCGGCTTGACCACGATGAAGATCTTGATGTGTTCCCCGGACTTCTCGTCCGGCACACCAATGGCCGCGCATTGCAGCACGCCCGGCAGGGTCGCCAGCACATCTTCCAGCTCGTTGGGGTAGACGTTGAAACCGGAGACCAGAATCATGTCCTTCTTGCGGTCGACAATGCGCATGTAGCCATCCGGCTGGATGATCGCGATGTCACCGGTCTTCAGCCAGCCTTCGCTGTCGAGGATCTCGGCGGTGGCGTCTTCGCGCTGCCAGTAGCCCTTCATAACTTGCGGGCCCTTGACGCACAACTCGCCCACTTCACCCAGTGCCAGCTCGACGCCGTCATCGGTGATGACCTTGCACAGGGTCGACGGCACCGGAATGCCGATGGTGCCGATCTGGATGTTCTGGATCGGGTTCACGGTGGCCACCGGGCTGGTTTCGGTCATGCCGTAACCTTCGCAGATGGAGCAGCCGGTGACCGCTTTCCAGCGCTCGGCCGCCGCCAGTTGCAGGGCCATGCCGCCTGACAGGGTGACCTTCAGCGCCGAGAAATCCAGCTTGCGGAAGGCGTCGTTGTTGCACAGGGCAACAAACAGGGTGTTCAGGCCGACAAAGCCGCTGAACTTCCACTTCGACAGTTCCTTGACCATCGCCGACAGGTCGCGCGGGTTGCTGATCAGGATGTTGTGGTTGCCGATCAGCATCATCGCCATGCAATGAAAGGTGAAGGCATAGATGTGGTACAGCGGCAGCGGGGTAATCAGGATCTCGCAACCTTCATTCAGGTTGGAGCCCATCAGCGCCTTGCACTGCAGCATGTTGGCGACGAGGTTGCGGTGGGTCAGCATCGCGCCCTTGGCCACGCCCGTGGTGCCGCCGGTGTATTGCAGCACGGCGACTTCGTCGCTGGCGGGGCTGACTTCGTTCACCGGCTGGCCGTGGCCCTTGGCCAGGACGTCGTTGAACTTGATCGCCTTGGGCAAGTGGTACGCCGGGACCATCTTCTTCACGTACTTGATGACGCTGTTGATCAGCAGGCGCTTGAGCGGCGGCAACAGGTCGGCGACTTCGGTGACGATCACGTGCCGGACGGAAGTCTTGGGCACGACTTTTTCAGCCAGGTGCGCCATGTTGGCCAGGCAGACCAGGGCCTTGGCACCGGAGTCGTTGAATTGGTGTTCCATTTCCCGCGCGGTGTACAGCGGGTTGGTGTTGACCACGATCAAGCCGGCACGGATGGCACCGAATACGGCGACCGGGTATTGCAGGACGTTGGGCAGTTGCACGGCGATTCGATCACCGGGCTGCAAGTCGGTATGCTGTTGCAGGTAAGCGGCGAAGGCGCCGGACAGTTCGTACAGTTCACCGTAGGTGATTGTCTTGCCCAGGTTGCTGAAAGCCGGTTTGTTGGCGAAGCGTTGGCAGGACTGCTTCAGTACCGCCTGAATATTCGGATACTCGTCTGGATTGATTTCTGCAGCAATCCCGGCGGGGTACTTATCCTTCCAAAAGTCTTCGATCATGGAAGCCCACTCCTCAGCGACGCGAATTCATTCATCGCATTTGATGCGATTATTATTTGTTTGTTTTTGGGTGAGTCTGGCGGTTAAAAGCAGGCCAAGAGGTCACAAAGCGCGCCGAGAGTAGCAGCTTTGCCAAGGGCCGCCTAGAGCCAAAAGAGGCCCCTACGGTCATAAACATGACTCAAGAATATCTAATGGTCATTTTTAGAGCAAAGATTCTATAAGCCAAGAAAGGGCTCTGGAATGGGCTTCTACGCATTTAAACTGAATGAATAAAAACCAAATGTGGGAGCGGGCTTGCTCGCGAAAGCGCAGTGTCAGTCACAGGATATGTCGACTGGTACACCGCTTTCGCGAGCAAGCCCGCTCCCACATTTTTTGACCTTATTTCAAATCAGGCTATGTCGCGCAATTCGCGCCGCAGGATCTTGCCCACCGGCGTCATCGGCAACGACTCACGCAACACAATATGCTTGGGCACCTTGTAGCCGGTGAAGTTGGCCTTGCAGTAGGTCTTCAGCTCTTCAAGGCTCACGCCCTGGGCACGGGCCACCACAAACAGCTTCACCGCCTCGCCGGTACGCTCGTCCGGCACACCGATCACCGCGCAGCTGGCCACCGCCGGATGCGCCATCACCACGTCTTCGATCTCGTTGGGGTACACGTTGAACCCCGAGACGATGATCAGATCCTTCTTGCGATCAACGATGCGCACAAAGCCGTCCGGGTCGATCACCGCTATATCGCCGGTCTTGAGCCAGCCTTCGGCGTCCAGGGTCTCGGCGGTCGCCACCGGCTGCTGCCAGTAGCCCTTCATCACTTGCGGGCCCTTGATGCACAGCTCGCCCCGCTCGCCCAGCGGCAGCTCCGCGCCGTTGTCGTCGATGATCTTCATCGCCGTGCCCGGCACCGGAATGCCCACGGTGCCCAGCTTCGATTTGCCGCCATAGGGGTTGGTGCTGGCCACCGGTGAGGTTTCGGTCAAGCCGTAGCCTTCACCAATCGCGCAGCCGGTCAGTTGCTGCCAGCGCTCGGCCGTGGCCTTGACCAGTGCGGTGCCGCCGGAGTTGGTGAGCTTGAGGTGGGAGAAATCCAGGCTCTTGAAGTCCGGGTGGTCCATCAAGGCCACGAACAGGGTGTTGAGCCCCAGCAGCCCGGTGAAGCGCCACTTTTTCAGCTCCTTGATAAAGCCGCCGATGTCCCGGGGATTGGTGATCAGCACGTTGTGGTTGCCCGACACCATCATGCACATGCAATTCGCGGTGAAGGCATAGATGTGGTACAGCGGCAGCGGCGCCACCATCACCTCCTGCCCCTCCTTGATAAGCGGATGGCCGTCGTCCCCCAGTTGCGACATACACGCCCGCACTTGCTGCATGTTGGCCACCAGGTTGCCGTGGGTAAGCATTGCGCCCTTGGCCAGGCCGGTGGTGCCGCCGGTGTATTGCAGCACCGCGATGTCGTCGAGGGTCACCGGGTGGCGGTTGAGTGCCTGGCCGGCGCCCATGCGCAGGGCGCGCTTGAAGGAGATGGCTTGCGGCAGGTTATAGGCCGGGACCATCTTCTTCACCTTGTCGACCACGGTGTTGATCAGCCAGCCCTTGGCGGCAGGCATGAAGTCGCCCATCTTCGCTTCGATCAGGTATTCGATCTCGGTGTCCTTGCTGACTTCTTCAACCCGCGAGCCAAACAGGTTCAGGTACACCAGCGCACGAATGCCGGCATCCTTGAATTGGTGACGCATTTCCCGCGGGGTGTACAACGGGTTGGTGTTGACCACGATCAGCCCGGCGCGCAGGGCGCCGAACACGGCAATCGGATAATGCAGGACGTTGGGCATCTGCACGGCAATGCGGTCACCCGGCTTGAGGTCGGTGTGCCACTGCAGGTAACCGGCGAACGCGGCGCTGCGCCGATCCAGCTCGGCGTAGGTCAGGGTGATCCCCATGTTGCTGAACGCCGGACGATCGGCAAAGGTCTTGCAGGAACGCTCGAAGACTTCGATCACCGATTTATAGGCTGTGAGGTCGATCTCGTTGGGAACCCCGGCTGCGCGTTTGTCATTCCAGAAATCAGGTTGCATTATTCTTGTCCTCTTACCTGAGTGGTCCGGCCGCTTTTGATGTTGCGATGAAAGCGGAGCTTTGGGGACGTTAGCAGCTATGGTCAATCAGGCAAATACAACAAGATGCGTCATTGATTGTGTGAATCTCCCCGCCAAGGCCAGCGCTGATCCAGCGGCCTGCGGTGAATGAGCTATACACTGCAACGACCCTGAGCAAAGGAAGCGCCATGAACCACACCACTTTCTGGCTGACCGCGAATGACCGCAGTCGGGTGTACGTCAACCAGTGGCTGCCGGACGGGCCGCCCAAGGCGCTGATCATGCTGGCCCACGGCATGGCCGAGCACAGTGGCCGCTATGCCCGCCTGGCCCAGGCGTTGTGTGATGCCAGCTACGGCCTGTACGCCCCCGACCAGCGCGGCCACGGGCGTACCGCCGACGAGGGCACCCTGGGGCTGTTCGCCGAGAAAGACGGCTGGAACAAGGTGGTGGGCGACCTGGCGAGCCTCAACCAGCATATCGGCCAGCAAGCGCCGGGGGTGCCGATCATCCTGCTGGGCCACAGCATGGGCAGCTACATTGCCCAGGCGTACCTGCTGCACCACAGCGCGAGCCTTAACGGGGCGATTCTCAGCGGCTCGAATTTCCAGCCGGTGGCGCTGTACGGCGCGGCCAAGGTGATTGCCCATGTCGAACGCCTGCGCCAGGGGTTGCGCGGGCGCAGTGCGCTGATTGATTTCCTGTCATTTGGATCGTTCAACAAGGCGTTCAAACCCAATCGCACCGCTTTCGACTGGCTCAGCCGTGACCCGGCCGAGGTCGACAAGTACGTCAGCGACCCGCTTTGCGGCTTCCGTTGCACCAACCAGCTGTGGATCGACCTGCTGGGCGGCTTGCAGCAAATCAGCAAAGCGTCCAATCTCGCTCAGATAGACCCGGGGCTGCCCATCCTGATAATGGGCGGTGAATGTGATCCGGTCAGTGAAGGCAAGCGTCTCAAAAGTCTGGCCAATGCGTTGCGTGAAGCCGGCTGCCAGCACCTGGAGCTGAGCATTTACCCACAGGCGCGCCACGAATTATTCAACGAAACCAACCGTGATGCGGTCACAGCCGACGTGCTGACGTGGCTGGCCCAGGCAGCAGTGCTGCGCCGCCCTACTCGCTGCGAATGATTTTTCGTTTAAAATCAATATATTAAGATTTCTGATTAGCCACAGGATGCACCAACTGATGACCCAGGTTACCAACACGCCTTACGAAGCCCTCGAAGTCGGCCAGACCGCCAGCTACAGCAAGACCGTCGAAGAGCGCGATATCCAGTTGTTCGCGGCAATGTCCGGCGACCACAACCCGGTGCATCTGGACGCCGAATTCGCCAAGGCGACCATGTTCAAGGAGCGCATTGCCCACGGCATGTTCAGCGGCGCCCTGATCAGCGCGGCGGTTGCGTGCGAGTTGCCTGGGCCCGGCACGATATACATCGGCCAGCAAATGACCTTCCAGAAGCCGGTCAAAATCGGCGACACCCTGACCGTGCGTCTGGAAATCCTCGAGAAGCTGCCGAAATTCCGCGTGCGTATCGCCACCCGCGTATTCAACCAGCGCGATGAACTGGTGGTGGATGGCGAAGCCGAGATCCTCGCGCCACGCAAGCAGCAGACCGTGACCCTGACCGAACTGCCGGCCATCAGCATCGGTTGAACGAACGCCCATGAAAAAGCCCCGCATCTGCGGGGCTTTTTTATTCAGGCGGGGCTCAAGACTGAGCGCGAGCCTGGTTACGCAGGGCTTTCACCTGGTCGTGGTTGCGTTGCGCGCCGTGGAACTGACGCTCTACCAGGTCACGAATGCCCAGCAGGTTGTGCTTGTTGATCTTCTCGATCGCTTCTTTGTAAGCCTTCAGTGCGTGGTCTTCACCGCGCTCGGCTTCGTTCAGCACGGCTTCTTCGTCTTTACCGGTCACCATCGACTTCACGTCGACCCAACCACGGTGCAAGGCACCGGCGACGCTACCGGATTTTTCCGGATCACCACCCAGTGCTCTTACTGCGGTCTGCAGTTCGGCAGCGGCGGTACCGCAATCAACGGAACGTTTGGCAAACAGGGCTTTGAGTTCAGGGTGCTTGATGTCTTCTGCGCAGGTCTTGAAGCCTTCCTGGCCGTCTTTGCTGGTCTCGATCAGGTCGTTGAGTACGGAGATCGATTCTTTGTTGATATCAGTCATTTTTCAATTCCTTCGCGGGTTAAGAAACGTGTATTAGTAATTGCAGCGCCCGTGCCAGCTTTTGAAAAACAATTTATTACTTAAATTTCAATAAGTTAGCCAATACACAAAAATCTGTATCCGCTTTATTTGCATGATCTGTCATTTGGCCTCCATGCAGAATGCCTGTATTTTCCAAAGCACCGACTCAAACACCTGAAGCCGCAATGAACCCTGAAAAACTTGAACTGCTGATCACCCGCGAAATGCCCTTCGGCAAGTACAAGGGCCGGATCATTGCCGACTTGCCCGGCCCCTACCTGAACTGGTTCGCCCGTGAAGGTTTCCCCCACGGCGAACTGGGCGGGTTGCTGGCCCTGATGCAGGAAATCGACCACAACGGTTTATCCGAACTGCTGGAACCCCTACGCGCCAAGCACGGCAAGCCCGCCCCTCGTCATTAATAGAGCACGCACATGGACAGTACCCGCGACGAACAACACTGGCACGCCATCGCCCAGCGCTACGACCTGGAGCCCGGCCCGATCAACCTCGAAAACGGTTACTTCGGGCGCATGAGCCGCGCGGTACTTGAGCAGTATCAGGACAACGTCGCCTTCATCAACCGCAGCAACTCGATCCATGTGCGCCAGCGTTTCGAGCAGGGCGAAAACGTCGAGATCCGTAACCAGTTGGCGCAATTGATGGACGCCGATCCTGAAGCCATCGCCCTCACCCGCTGCGCCTCGGATGCGTTGCAGTCGCTGATCCGCAACTACAACCGCTTGCAGCCCGGCGACCAGGTGCTGATCAGCGACCTGGAGTACGACACCGTCAAGGGCGCCATGCGCTGGCTGGCGCAGAATCGCGGCGTAGAAGTGATCGAAATTGCCCACGAACACCCGGCCAGTTTCGACAGCCTGGTGCAGACGTATCGCGATGCGTTCCTGCGCTATCCCCGCCTGAAACTGCTGGCACTGACCTACGTGACCCACCGCACCGGGCTGGTGATGCCGGTGGAGGCGATTGCCGGCGCTGCCAGGGAACATGGAATTGATGTGATCCTCGATGGCGCCCATGCGCTGGGGCAGATCGAGTTCAACCTGGCGCAGTTGGGTATCGCGTTTGCCGGTTTCAACCTGCACAAGTGGATCGGTGCGCCGTTGACCCTGGGCTTTATTTATATCGACCCGCAACGGTTGGCGGACATTGATCCGGACATGGGTGAGTTTCACTATCCGGTGACCGATGTACGTGCCCGCACGCCGTACAGCACGCCGAATTTCCCGGCGTTGATGACCTTGCCGCTGGTGTTCGAAGAGCATCGGGCATTGGGCGGGTCGAAGGCCAAGGGGGCCCGCCTTAATTACCTGCGGGATTTGTGGGTGAGTGAGGTGCGGCAGTTGCCGGGAATTGAAGTGCTGACGCCGGACGACCCACGGCTGTATTGCGCGATTACGTCGTTCAAGTTCACTGACAAGCCGGATCAGCAGGTGATGGCGGACCGACTGCTCAAGGAATACAACCTCTTCACCACAACCCGCAGCGGGGCGTCGTTCGGCAGTTGTATTCGGGTGACACCAGGCTTTTTGACGTCAGCGGCAGACATTCATGCGCTGATCAAAGCCATCACCGAACTGAGCGCGATATCACTGTAGGAGCGAGCTTGCTCGCGAAGGTCGTTAACGATGACACGGGAAACCTGACACCCAGCGGTGCTCTCGGTTTTTTCGCGAGCAAGCTCGCTCCTACAGTGGGAGTGGGCCATTTTCCGCAGGCAAAAAAAAGCGGCACACCGACCAAGTGCACCGCAAAAATGCCGTAGAACACAGCAACAACGATTCGGTAAATCCAATCAGTCCAGCAGGGCCAGCGCCTCGGCGGTGGTTTCCTGGATGCGTGCCCAGTCGCCGTTCTTGACCCATTCCGGATCAAGCATCCAGCTACCGCCCACGCACATCACATTTTTCAACGCCATGTAGCTCTTGATGTTGGCCGGGCCAACCCCGCCAGTCGGGCAGAATTTCACTTCGCCAAACGGGCCGCCCAAGGCCTTGATCGCCGCCACGCCACCGCTGACTTCAGCCGGGAACAGCTTGAAGCGGCGATAACCCAGGCCATAACCTTCCATGATCCCGGAGGCATTGCTGATGCCCGGCAACAGCGGAATCGAGCTGTGTACCGAGGCTTCCAGCAGGTCACGGGTAATCCCGGGAGTGACGATAAATTGCGAACCGGCCACTTCGGCCGCTTCCAGCATATGACGATCCAGCACGGTACCGGCACCGGTGCACAGCTCCGGACGCTGCTCACGCAGTACCTGGATGGCCTTGAGGCCGAACTGCGAACGCAGGGTCACTTCCAGTGCGGTCAAACCACCGGCTGCCAGGGCATCGGCCAGCGGCAGGATGTCCTGTTCACGGGCAATGGTGATCACCGGCAGGATCCGCGCCTTGGCGCAGAGGCTGTCGATCAAGGCAACTTTGTCCGCCATGGAAACGGTAGGTTGAGGGCTGTTCATCGCGGCTGATCCTTGGCTCATGGGCACCAGTAAATCTCTAGAGTAGGTTGCAAAAACGCGCGTATCGGCATGGCAGCAACGTCGTCACTGGCCAGCGCGGCGCTCAATGTGGTCAATTTCGAGCTGCCGGAAATCGACAGCACGGTGTAGTGGGCGGTGGCCAGCAGCGCGCGACTCATGGTCAGGCGCTGGTGCGGCACGGTCGGCGCCAGCATCGGCCAGCAACGACGGCTGCCGTCCGGCTTCAACGCTTCAGCCAGGTTCGGGCTGTTGGGGAACAGCGACGCGGTGTGGCCGTCGTCGCCCATGCCCAGTACCAGCACATCAATCGCCGGCAACTCGGCCAGCAGGCGATCGGCCTGCTCGGCAGCGTCGTCAAGGGTGGCGGCGACGCTGTACAGGCTCAGGAACTTGGCCTTGGCCGCCGGGCCTTGCAGCAAATACTTCTTCAACAGGCCGGCATTGCTGTCGGCATGTTCCACCGGCACCCAGCGCTCGTCGGCCAGGGTGATGGTCACCTTGGACCAGTCCAGGCCTTGCTTGGCGAGGTTCTGGAAGAACGCCACCGGGCTGCGGCCGCCGGACACCACCAGGGTCGCTTCGCCACGGGCACTGATGGCCGCGCGCAGTTGTTCGGCCACGTCATTGGCCAAGCCATCCGCCAGCAGCACCGGGTTGCGGTACTCATGGGCAGTCACGCCCTGAGGCAGTTTCAAATCAGATATCGCCATACCAAGACCTCCCGTCCCGCGTGATCAGTGCAATCGAGCTCATTGGCCCCCAGGACCCCGCCGCGTACGGCTTGGGCGCATCACCGGATTTTTTCCATCCGGCGATCAACTGGTCACACCACTTCCACGCAGCTTCGATTTCATCTTTGCGCACAAACAGGTTCTGGTTGCCACGCATTACTTCCAGCAACAGCCGCTCGTAGGCATCGGGAATCCGTGCGCTGCGATAGGTGTCGGAAAAATTCAGTTGCAGCGGGCCGCTGCGCAGTTGCATGCCCTTGTCCAGGCCCTGCTCCTTGGTCATCACGCGCAAGGAAATCCCTTCGTCCGGTTGCAGGCGGATGATCAGTTTGTTGCTGATCTGCAAGCGCTGCTCCGGGGCGAAGATGTAGTGGGACGGTTCCTTGAAGTGGATGACGATCTGCGACAGTTTTTGCGGCATGCGCTTGCCGGTACGCAGGTAGAACGGCACCCCGGCCCAACGCCAGTTACGGATATCGGCACGCAGGGCGACGAAGGTCTCGGTGTCGCTCTGGGTGTTGGAGTTCTCTTCTTCCAGGTAACCCGGTACCGGCTTGCCGGCGCTGTAGCCGGCGATGTATTGGCCACGCACCACCTGGGTGGTCAGGCCGTCCGGACTGATGGGCGCCAGGGCCTTGAGCACCTTGACCTTCTCGTCCCGAATACTGTCGGCAGACAGGTCGGCCGGCGGGTCCATGGCGATCAGGCACAGCAGCTGCAGCAAGTGATTCTGGATCATGTCCCGCAGCTGCCCGGCCTTGTCGAAATAGCCCCAGCGACCTTCGATGCCTACTTGCTCGGCCACGGTGATTTCCACGTGGGAGATGTAGTTCTGGTTCCACTGGGTTTCAAACAGGCTGTTGGCAAAACGCAGGGCGATCAGGTTCTGGACGGTCTCTTTGCCCAGGTAGTGGTCGATGCGGTAGGTGCGGTTTTCCGGGAAAAACTGCGCCACGGCGTCGTTGACCTTGCGCGAGGAATCCAGGTCCGAACCGATGGGTTTTTCCAGGACCACGCGGGTGTTTTCCGCCAGGCCGACCTTGGACAGGTTCTCGCAGATCGCGCCATACACCGCCGCCGGGGTAGCGAAGTAGGCGATCAGGCGTTGTTCGGTGCCGGCGTTCTCTGCCAGGGCGACGTAGTCATCGGCCTTCAGGAAGTCGACATGCAGGTACGTCAGGCGGGCCAGGAAACGCTGGGCGACGGTTTCGTCCAGTTCCTTGCCAACGTAACCACGCAATTCTTTTTCAATGTGGGCCAGGTGCTGTTGCTCGGAACCGGCCTCACGGGCCAGGGCCAGGATGCGCGTGTCTTCGTGCAGCAGGCCCGCACCATCGAGTTGATAGAGGGCAGGAAATAACTTGCGCAGCGCCAGATCACCCAAGGCGCCAAACAGGGCAAAGGTGCAGGGTTCTACGGTTATCGAAGGCATGATGTTTGTTCTTTTATCAAGTTAAGCTACAAATACCTTTTTTTAAGGCATCACTCAAGGAAAAATGTAGTAATAACCACAACATTTTCCCGAAAAACGTATTCCGAGTGGTGGTGTTCAACTACCCTCAGTAGGATAGGCCACCGCAAAGGGCCGCTCGTCGATTGGTTGACGACCCTTATTTGCATCGTCGCCCTAAGGAAACATGAATGGACCGCGTGCGAAATCTACTGGAACAGATCCAGAAACGCCTCGAAGAACTGAACAAGGCTGAACGTAAAGTCGCCGAGGTCATCCTGCTCAACCCGCAGCAGGCGACCCGCTTCTCTATCGCCGCCCTCGCCCAGGCCGCTTCGGTCAGCGAACCTACAGTGAACCGCTTCTGCCGCTCGTTCGGCGTGAGTGGTTACCCTGAACTTAAATTGCAGCTGGCGCAAAGCCTGGCCAGCGGCGCGGCGTATGTCAGCCGCGCGGTGGAGGCCGATGATAACCCGGAGGCCTACACCCAGAAGATCTTCGGCAGTGCCATCGCCTCCCTCGACTGCGCCTTCCAGGCTCTGGACCCGAACCT
>NZ_AKVH01000066.1:0-43629 GCF_000278565.1 Pseudomonas sp. Ag1 | reverse complement strand
TGTGTTAGVCCCGGGGCGGCGTAGCTGATCATCACATCGTCAATGCGCCAGCTTGGCAGGAAGCGGAAGTTTTCCAGCAGTTCGGCCACTTCCGGCACGAACTGGTCGACCGCCTGCACCAGCAGGGTCCACTCGCGCTCGGGCAGGGTGCTGAAGGCATCTTCGGCGAACGGGCCGCGGCGCAACTCCCACGGGCGTTCGCCGTGTTCGATGATCAGGCGCGACTCGACTTCTTCTTCCAGCGCCAGGCCGGCCAGTTCGTCGGCGTCGATCGGGCTTTCGAAGTCAGGGATGGCCTGGCGGATCAGCAGGGGTTTTTTCTGCCAGTAGTCGCGCAGGAATTCCCGTGCCGTGATGCCGCCCAGAAGTTGAAGAGGAATGTCAGGATTCATGTGTAACCTATTGAAAAAAAGCACTTTTCAGACGGGAATAAAAACGCCCGGCGCTGCCGGGCGTCTCAAAGGGTCAAGCTTCTATCAGATGCGTTTGGCTTGAGCCACAGCGTTGCCGATGTAGTTTGCCGGGGTGAGCAGTTTCAGCTCGGCTTTGGCGGCGGCTGGCATATCCAGGCCGTCAATGAAAGTTTGCAGCGCTTCGGAGGTGATGCCCTTGCCACGGGTCAGCTCTTTGAGCTTCTCGTACGGGTTTTCGATGTTGTAGCGGCGCATCACGGTCTGGATCGGCTCGGCCAGCACTTCCCAGCAAGCGTCCAGGTCAGCGGCGATCTTCTGCTCGTTGAGCTCCAGTTTGCTGATGCCTTTGAGGCTGGCTTCGTACGCGATCACGCTGTGGGCGAAGCCCACGCCGAGGTTGCGCAGTACGGTGGAGTCGGTCAGGTCGCGCTGCCAGCGGGAGATTGGCAACTTGCTGGCCAGGTGCTGGAACAGGGCGTTGGCGATCCCGAGGTTGCCTTCGGAGTTTTCGAAGTCGATCGGGTTGACCTTGTGCGGCATGGTCGACGAACCGATTTCGCCGGCAATGGTGCGCTGCTTGAAGTAGCCCAGGGAGATGTAGCCCCAGATATCGCGATCGAAGTCGATCAGGATGGTGTTGAAGCGCGCAATCGCGTCGAACAGCTCGGCGATGTAGTCGTGGGGTTCGATTTGCGTGGTGTACGGGTTGAAACCCAGGCCCAGTTCGTCTTCGATGAAGGCGCGGGCGTTTTCTTCCCAGTCGATCTCAGGATAGGCCGACAGGTGAGCGTTGTAGTTGCCTACGGCGCCGTTGATCTTGCCCAGCAGCGGTACGGCTGCAACTTGAGCGATCTGGCGCTCCAGGCGGTACACCACGTTGGCCAGTTCTTTACCCAGGGTGGTCGGCGAAGCCGGCTGGCCGTGGGTGCGCGACAGCATCGGAACGTCGGCGAAACGGATCGCCAGTTCGCGGATGGCGTCGGCAGTCTGGCGCATCAGTGGCAGCATCACGTCATCACGGCCTTCGCGCAGCATCAGGGCGTGGGACAGGTTGTTGATGTCCTCGCTGGTGCAGGCAAAGTGGATGAACTCGCTGACCTTGGCCAGTTCCGGCAGCTTGGCCGCTTGCTCTTTGAGCAGGTATTCGATGGCTTTAACGTCGTGGTTGGTGGTGCGCTCGATCTCTTTGACACGCTCGGCGTGCTCCAGAGCGAAGTTTTCCGCCAGGGCGTTCAGCACAGCGTTGGCTTCGGCAGAGAACGCCGGCACTTCGCTGATGCCAGGGTGAGCGGCCAGGCGCTGGAGCCAGCGCACTTCAACCAGAACACGAGCACGGATCAAGCCGTATTCGCTGAAAATAGGGCGCAGGGCCTGGGTTTTGCCGGCGTAGCGGCCGTCAACAGGGGAAACCGCAGTGAGCGAAGAAAGCTGCATGGGGTGTTCTCGGACAGTCGGGCAACGAAATGGGGCGCGTATCATACATGAAAAAATCCGCCGGTCCGTTGCCAACTGACCGGCGTATTACGCGTGGGGCTATAAAAAAATCGGTTGCTGCGACTTATTCGTTGCGCATCAACGGGTAAAGCTCTTTCAGCAATTTGCGTCGGCTGACCACCAACTGCCAGCGATGACCGCCCAATTGGCGCCATAACCGCGCCGAACGAATACCGGCCAACAGCAGGGCGCGGATTTTCGAGGCGTTGTTCGGTTGTTGCAGGTTGCGCATATCGCCGTGCACCTGGATCCGCTGGCGCAAGGTACTTAGGGTGTCCTGGTACAGGGCGCCACAGGCTGCGATCACGTTTTCGTGGGCCGGGCCAAAATGCTCGACCTGGGACTGGATCTGCGGCAGGCGCTTGCCGATGGTGTCCAGCAGGTCGTCGCGCTTGGCCAATTGACGCTCCAGGCCGAGCATCGACAGGGCGTAGCGCAGCGGCTCGCGCTGCAAGGTGCTTGGATCGCGCTCGAGGGCGCCGACCAGTGCGCGATAACCTTCGCGCAGGGCCAGGTCATCGCCGCCGTACACTTCCAGGGTGTCCTTCGGGTCGCGGATCAGCAGGCTGCCGAGCATGCAGGTCAGGCCTGCCTCGGTGACCTGGCCGGTCTTGGCGATCTTGTCCACCAGCACCGCGGCGAGAAACACGCCGCCCAGTGCCGTCAGTTGCTCCTGGGTCGGGCTCATGCCTGGCTGCTCCAGGGTTCGGCAACTTCGATCACACCGCCCCCCAGGCAAATCTCTCCGTCATAGAACACTACCGATTGGCCCGGCGTTACGGCGCGCTGCGGGTCGTCGAAGGTGGCGCGGTAGCCGGTGGCGGTTTTTTCCAGCGTGCAGGGCTGGTCGCTCTGGCGATAACGCACTTTGGCCGTCAGGCGGCGCGGGCTGCTGAGGTCCACCGGGTTGACCCAGTAGATGTCCGAGGCCAGCAGGGCACGGGAGAACAGCCATGGGTGGTCATTGCCCTGGCCCACGATCAGCTCGTTGTGCTCCAGGTCCTTGACCAGCACGTACCACGGCTCTTCGCCGGCGTCTTTCAGGCCGCCGATGCCCAGGCCCTGGCGCTGGCCGATGGTGTGGTACATCAAGCCGTGGTGACGGCCGATGATCTCGCCTTCGGTGGTCTTGATCTCGCCCGGTTGCGCCGGCAGGTACTGTTTGAGGAAGTCGCTGAAACGGCGCTCGCCGATAAAGCAGATCCCGGTGGAATCCTTCTTCTTGGCGGTGGCCAGGCCGTGTTTCTCGGCAATGGCGCGCACTTCGGGCTTTTCCAGCTCGCCCACCGGGAACAGGGTCTTGGCGATCTGTTCGCCGCCGACGGCGTGCAGGAAGTAGCTCTGGTCCTTGTTGGCGTCCAGGCCCTTGAGCAGCTCGGTGCGGCCATCGATGTCGCGACGGCGCACGTAGTGGCCAGTAGCAATCAGATCGGCACCGAGGATCATCGCGTAGTCGAGGAACGCCTTGAACTTGATCTCGCGGTTACACAGGATGTCCGGGTTCGGCGTGCGGCCGGCCTTGTATTCGGCCAGGAAGTGCTCGAACACGTTGTCCCAGTACTCGGCGGCGAAGTTGGCGGTGTGCAGCTTGATGCCGATTTTGTCGCAGACGGCCTGGGCATCCGCCAAGTCGTCCATGGCGGTGCAATATTCCGTTCCATCGTCTTCTTCCCAGTTCTTCATGAACAGGCCTTCCACCTCATAACCCTGCTCCATGAGCAGAACGGCGGAAACGGAAGAATCCACGCCGCCGGACATACCGACGATGACGCGCTTCTTTTGTGTGTCAGAAGGGGCTGGATCACGCATAGGATTTCAACGGGAGTCTTTAAAAAGGACGCGATTCTAGCAGGCTCGCGTCTGCAAGGCTAAAGAGAAGGGCGGATCAATTCGAGGCTGTGGCGCTGGCCGGCCAGATAATCGTCGATGCAGCGGATAATCAGCTCGCTGCGCCAGTCTTCGCGCAGGGCCATCAATTCGTCACGGGTCAGCCAGCGGGCGCGCAGAATACCGTCGTCCAGTGGGTAGTCCGGGTGGTGTTGCAGGGCCTTGGCGATGAAGCATACGCGCTGATAGGTCACGCCATTGCTGGGAGCGGTGTACAGGTAAATCCCGACAATCCCGGTGGCTTCGACGTCCCAGCCGGTCTCTTCGAGGGTTTCGCGCACGGCGGCCTCGGTCAGGGTTTCGTTCGGGTCGAGGTGACCGGCGGGCTGGTTGAGCACGGCGCGGCCGCCCTTGAGTTCTTCGACCATCAGGAAGCGGCCGTTGTCTTCGACGATGGTGGCGACGGTGATGTGAGGTAGCCAGGTCATAAAGTGCCTCGATTCAAGGTGTAACGCTGTCTTCAGGCGCGATTGCATTCAGTGTGGGAGCGGGCTTGCTCGCGAATACGGCGTGTCAGTTAAAGAGGTATTGACTGATCCACCGCATTCGCGAGCAAGCCCGCTCCCACATTTTGATTGGGTTTCTTCAATAAAAGTGCCATGTCCAGAAACAGAAACCCCGGCGCAGGGCCGGGGCTTCTTTGCATCCTTACAACCTTACACCAGCGCAGCGATTGCCGCGTTGAGGGTGGCGCTTGGGCGCATGGCCTTGCTGGTCAGCTCGGCGTTCGGTGCGTAGTAGCCACCGATGTCCACTGGCTTGCCCTGGACAGCGTTGAGCTCGGCAACGATGGTTGCCTCATTCGCGGTCAGGGTCTTGGCCAGTTCGCCAAACTGCGCTTGCAATGCAGTGTCTTCGGTCTGGGCCGCCAGGGCTTGAGCCCAGTACAGCGCCAGGTAGAAGTGGCTGCCGCGGTTGTCGATGTTGCCGACTTTGCGCGATGGCGACTTGTTGTTGTCGAGGAACTGGCCGGTGGCCTGGTCCAGGGTCTTGGACAGTACCAGGGCTTTCGGGTTGTTGTACGTCACACCCAAATGCTCGAGGGATGCGGCCAGGGCGAGGAACTCGCCCAGGGAATCCCAGCGCAGGAAGTTCTCTTCAACCAGTTGCTGCACGTGCTTCGGAGCCGAGCCGCCAGCGCCGGTTTCGAACAGGCCGCCACCGTTCATCAGCGGCACGATCGACAGCATCTTGGCGCTGGTGCCCAGTTCCATGATCGGGAACAGGTCGGTCAGGTAGTCGCGCAGAACGTTGCCGGTCACCGAGATGGTGTCCAGGCCCTTGCGGGTGCGCTCCAGGGTGAACTTCATCGCGTCGACTGGCGACATGATGCGGATGTCCAGGCCTTCGGTGTTGTGGTCTTTCAGGTAAGCCTGAACTTTCTCGACCACGACGCCGTCGTGCGCGCGCTGTGGGTCCAGCCAGAAGATGGCCGGGGTGTTGCTGGCGCGGGCGCGGTTGACGGCCAGTTTGACCCAGTCCTGGATCGGCGCGTCTTTGGTCTGGCACATGCGGAAGATGTCGCCGGCTTCAACAGCCTGTTCCATCAGCAGGTTGCCCTTGCTGTCGGTGACGCGGACTACGCCGTCAGCCTTGATCTGGAAGGTCTTGTCGTGGGAGCCGTACTCTTCGGCTTTTTTCGCCATCAGGCCAACGTTTGGCACGCTGCCCATGGTGGTTGGGTCGAAGGCGCCATTGGCCTTGCAGTCTTCGATCACTGCCTGGTAGATAGTGGCGTAGCAGCGATCCGGGATCACAGCCTTGGTGTCGTGCAGCTGGCCGTCGGTGCCCCACATCTTGCCGGAGTCACGGATCATGGCAGGCATCGATGCGTCGACGATGACGTCGCTCGGCACGTGCAGGTTGGTGATGCCTTTGTCGGAGTTGACCATCGCCAGGGAAGGGCGAGCAGCGTATACCGCCTGGATGTCGGCTTCGATCTGCGCTTGCTGATCGGCCGGCAGGGCCTTGATGCGAGCGTACAGGTCGCCGATGCCGTTGTTCAGGTTGAAGCCGATCTGCTCCAGCACCACAGCGTGCTTGGCCAGTGCGTCTTTATAGAACTCGGCAACGATCTGGCCGAACATGATCGGGTCGGAAACCTTCATCATGGTGGCTTTCAGGTGAACCGACAGCAGCACGCCTTGTTTCTTGGCGTCTTCGATTTCAGCGGCGATGAAGCTGCGCAGGGCTTTCTTGCTCAGCACGGCGGTGTCGATGATCTCGCCAGCTTGTACGCTGGTTTTTTCCTTCAGGACGGTAGCAGTACCGTCCTTGGCGATCAGTTCGATCTTGACGGCATCAGCGCCTTCGATCTGAACGGCTTTCTCGCTGCCGTAGAAGTCGCCGGTGCTCATGTGGGCAACGTGGGACTTGGAGTCGGCAGCCCAGGCGCCCATTTTGTGCGGGTGCTTGCGAGCGTAGTTCTTGACCGACAGCGGGGCGCGGCGGTCGGAGTTGCCTTCGCGCAGTACCGGGTTCACGGCGCTGCCCTTGACCTTGTCGTAACGTGCACGGGTTTCTTTTTCCGCGTCGGTGGTTACGGTTTCCGGGTAGTCCGGCAGGGCGTAGCCCTGGGCCTGCAGTTCCTTGATCGCAGCTTGCAGCTGAGGGGTCGAGGCACTGATGTTCGGCAGCTTGATGATGTTGGCTTCAGGGGTAACGGCCAGGTCGCCCAGTTCGGCGAGGTGGTCCGGCACGGCCTTGGCGCCCAGTTGCTCGGGGAAGCTTGCGAGGATGCGCGCGGCCAGGGAAATGTCGCGGGTTTCCACGGCAATATCAGCGGAAGCGGTGAAGGCCTCTACGATAGGCAGCAGTGAATAGGTGGCGAGGGCTGGGGCTTCGTCGGTGAAGGTGTAGATGATCTTCGAGCGGGTGGGCATATTCGGATTAACTCTCTTCTTTGCTGAAAGCATGCGCAGAAACTCGAGATGCGCCGGGTAAAGCGCGTTCGTTCAAAGTCATCCATGAGCGAAATGTCGAAGTTTCTTCGCGGTGATGTTGGGTTGCATCAGTCGAGCGTCAAGCGGGTGAGCTACTGTAGTAGCTCGGCTTTTCTGGCGGAGGGCGTCTGTCTAGAGCGGTCGGCCGTCGTGACTCTTTGGTCAGCGGCGGCATTATACATAGGTCGCTATGCTTACGCCGAGCCTTCATACAAAAGGTGTGTCGTCCATTGGTCTAAAGGTCGCAGGCAGCGGGTTGCGCCTAAAGTCGCATGATGTGCTCAAGATTGGCGCTTTTCCCTTTGCTTTCAAGCTTGTAGGCCGCTAAATGTGCTGTTTTCGACGCAAATGTGCAGGGCCTGAGGTTTCAGTCCTCATTTATCTGGAGTAGGCTCGAACGCAGCCAGATGTTCAATCCATAGATGGAGTTCAGCATGGGATACAAGAAGATTCAGGTTCCGGCAGTCGGCGACAAAATCACCGTCAATGCAGACCATTCTCTCAATGTTCCTGACAACCCGATCATCCCCTTCATCGAGGGTGACGGTATTGGCGTCGACATCAGCCCGGTGATGATCAAGGTGGTCGATGCAGCTGTTAACAAGGCTTATGGCGGCAAGCGCAAAATCTCCTGGATGGAGGTGTATGCCGGCGAAAAGGCCACCCAGGTTTACGACCAGGACACCTGGCTGCCCCAGGAAACCCTGGATGCGGTCAAGGACTACGTGGTTTCCATCAAGGGCCCGCTGACCACCCCAGTCGGTGGCGGTATCCGTTCGCTGAACGTTGCCCTGCGCCAACAGCTCGACCTTTATGTGTGCCTGCGCCCGGTGCGCTGGTTCGAAGGCGTGCCAAGCCCGGTCAAGAAGCCAGGCGATGTGGACATGACCATCTTCCGCGAGAACTCCGAGGATATTTACGCCGGCATCGAGTGGAAAGCCGGCTCCCCGGAAGCGATCAAGGTCATCAAGTTCCTGAAGGAAGAGATGGGCGTCACCAAGATCCGTTTCGACCAGAACTGCGGGATCGGCATCAAGCCGGTGTCCCTGGAAGGCACCAAGCGCCTGGCGCGCAAGGCCTTGCAGTATGTCGTGGATAACGACCGCGACTCGCTGACCATTGTGCACAAAGGCAACATCATGAAGTTCACCGAAGGTGCCTTCAAGGAATGGGCCTACGAAGTGGCGGCCGAAGAGTTCGGTGCGACCCTGTTGGATGGCGGCCCGTGGATGCAATTCAAGAACCCGCGCACCGGCAAGAATGTGGTGGTCAAGGACGCCATTGCCGACGCCATGCTCCAGCAGATCCTGCTGCGCCCGGCCGAATACGACGTGATCGCCACCCTTAATCTTAACGGTGACTATCTGTCCGACGCCCTGGCGGCGGAAGTGGGCGGTATCGGTATTGCGCCGGGCGCCAACCTGTCCGACACCGTGGCGATGTTCGAAGCCACCCACGGTACTGCGCCGAAGTATGCCGGCAAGGACCAGGTCAACCCGGGTTCGCTGATCCTGTCGGCGGAAATGATGTTGCGCCACATGGGCTGGACCGAAGCGGCCGACCTGATCATCAAGGGCACCAACGGCGCAATTTCGGCCAAGACCGTGACCTATGACTTCCACCGCTTGATGGACGGCGCCAAGTTGCTGTCGTCGTCGGCGTTCGGGGATGCGCTGATTTCGCATATGTAAGCTGATACAGAGGCGTAAAAAACCGGCCTTATGGGCCGGTTTTTTTTAGAGCGTTTGCTCAGTGGCTGATCAGGCCAGTTGTCTTTTTGATTTTTGAGCGACGCCCTCTTTGGGGGTAGTGGCGCTGACTGGAGCGCTGATATTCACTGCGTGCAAGCCCTTGGGTCCCTGAATGATGTCGAAGGAAACCGGTTGCCCTGCCTTTAGTGTCTTGTAGCCATCCATTTGGATAGCCGAGTAATGCGCAAATAGGTCGTCAGTCTTGTCGTCTTCGTTGATGAAGCCGTAACCCTTGGCATTGTTGAACCACTTGACCTTACCGCTCGCCATGCCCATATCCCTCTGCACCAGACTCCATCACTGGAGTATCATCCAGTTTATCCGTCCTAACCCGAATAAATAAGGTTGACTGCGCGGACCTTTTTTACCCACTGTGGGTTCTATTGGTTGTAACACTGATTTGCCGATAGTCAAGGCGACCAGTCGGTCAGAGTTGAAATTCTGACAGGTCGCCCCCACCACTGTATTTGAACCACTGACGAACCTTTCTTTCCATGCATGCAATCAGCCAGATTCGACTAACATTCAATCAGGATCGCCCGGATCATCAAGAAGACGACGACGGTTCTGCAGGCATTGCTGTCCAGGAGGCCAAGCCTGCTTTACAGGCGCCGCCGATGTACAAGGTGGTTTTGTTCAATGATGACTACACACCGATGGATTTCGTCGTCGAAGTACTCGAGGTGTTTTTTAACCTGAACCGCGAGTTGGCGACCAAGGTAATGCTGGCCGTTCACACAGAAGGACGGGCAGTATGTGGAGTGTTTACCCGCGACATCGCCGAGACAAAGGCCATGCAGGTCAACCAGTACGCCAGGGAAAGCCAGCATCCGCTACTCTGTGAAATCGAGAAGGACGGTTAACTCCGACCACTTGGGTATGAGGTGAAGCTATGTTAAACCGCGAGCTCGAAGTCACCCTCAATCTTGCCTTCAAGGAGGCCCGTTCGAAGCGTCATGAATTCATGACCGTCGAACACCTGCTGCTGGCACTTTTGGATAACGAAGCTGCCGCCACCGTACTGCGTGCGTGTGGTGCCAATCTCGACAAACTCAAGCATGACCTGCAGGAGTTTATCGACTCCACCACGCCGTTGATCCCCGTTCATGACGAGGACCGCGAGACCCAGCCAACCCTGGGCTTCCAGCGGGTACTGCAGCGTGCCGTTTTCCACGTACAGAGCTCCGGCAAGCGCGAAGTCACAGGGGCCAATGTGCTCGTGGCGATCTTCAGCGAGCAGGAAAGCCAGGCTGTGTTCCTGCTCAAGCAGCAAAGCGTTGCCCGTATTGATGTCGTCAACTACATCGCCCATGGCATTTCCAAGGTGCCGGGGCATGGCGATCACTCGGAAGGTGAGCAGGATATGCAGGATGACGAGGGCGGTGAGTCTTCTTCTTCGAGCAACCCGCTGGACGCTTATGCCAGCAACCTCAACGAACTGGCGCGCCAGGGGCGGATCGATCCGCTGGTGGGGCGTGAGCTGGAAGTTGAGCGCGTGGCGCAGATCCTGGCGCGTCGCCGCAAGAACAACCCGTTGTTGGTCGGTGAGGCAGGCGTGGGTAAAACCGCGATTGCCGAAGGCCTGGCCAAACGCATTGTTGATAACCAGGTGCCCGACCTGCTGGCCAACAGCGTCGTCTACTCCCTTGACCTGGGCGCATTGCTCGCCGGGACCAAGTACCGTGGCGATTTCGAGAAGCGCTTCAAGGCGTTGCTCGGCGAGCTGAAAAAACGCCCGCAGGCGATCCTGTTCATTGACGAAATCCACACCATCATCGGTGCCGGTGCGGCTTCCGGTGGCGTGATGGATGCGTCGAACCTGCTCAAGCCGCTGCTGTCTTCGGGCGATATCCGTTGCATCGGTTCGACCACGTTCCAGGAATTCCGCGGGATCTTCGAAAAAGACCGCGCCCTGGCGCGCCGCTTCCAGAAAGTGGATGTGTCCGAGCCTTCGGTAGAAGACACCATTGGCATCCTGCGCGGGCTCAAGGGGCGCTTTGAAGCGCACCATGGCATCGAGTACACCGATGAGGCGCTGCGTGCAGCCGCCGAGCTGGCATCGCGCTACATCAATGACCGGCACATGCCGGACAAGGCCATCGACGTGATCGACGAGGCGGGTGCCTACCAGCGCCTGCAGCCGGTAGAGAAGCGTGTGAAACGCATCGACGTGCCTCAGGTCGAGGATATCGTGGCGAAGATCGCGCGGATTCCGCCAAAACACGTCAACACCTCCGATCGGGAGCTGCTGCGTAACCTGGAGCGCGACCTCAAGCTGACCGTGTTTGGTCAGGATGCGGCGATCGACTCGCTGTCCACCGCGATCAAGCTGTCCCGCGCTGGCCTCAAGTCGCCGGACAAGCCGGTCGGTTCGTTCCTGTTCGCCGGGCCTACCGGCGTCGGCAAGACCGAAGCGGCGCGGCAATTGGCCAAGGCCATGGGGATCGAGCTGGTGCGTTTCGACATGTCCGAGTACATGGAGCGTCACACCGTGTCGCGCCTGATCGGTGCGCCTCCGGGCTATGTCGGCTTCGACCAGGGCGGCCTGTTGACCGAGGCGATCACCAAGCAGCCACATTGCGTGCTGCTGCTCGATGAAATCGAGAAGGCGCACCCGGAAGTCTTCAACCTGCTGTTGCAGGTCATGGACCACGGCACCCTGACCGACAACAACGGGCGCAAGGCGGACTTCCGCAACGTGATCGTGATCATGACCACCAACGCCGGTGCCGAAACGGCCGCGCGGGCTTCCATTGGCTTTACTCATCAGGATCACTCTTCCGACGCCATGGAAGTGATCAAGAAGAGTTTCACGCCGGAATTCCGCAACCGCCTGGACACCATCATCCAGTTTGGTCGCCTCAGCCATGAGGTCATCAAAAGCGTGGTGGACAAGTTCCTCACCGAGCTCCAGGCGCAGTTGGAAGACAAGCGCGTGCAGCTGGAAGTCTCGGACGCGGCGCGCAACTGGCTGGCGGAAGGTGGCTACGACGCGGCAATGGGCGCTCGGCCAATGGCTCGCCTGATCCAGGACAAGATCAAGCGCCCACTGGCGGAAGAGATCCTGTTTGGCGAACTGGCAGACCATGGTGGCGTGGTGCATATCGATCTGAAGGACGGCGAGTTGACCTTCGACTTCGAAACCACGGCTGAAATGGCCTGATAGCTGACGCAACAAAACAAAAAGGCGCCGAGAGGCGCCTTTTTGCTGTCTTGAAACCGATGCAGATCAAATGTGGGAGCGGGCTTGCTCGCGAATGCGGTGTGCCAATCGACACAATCAGTGACTGATACGCCGCATTCGCGAGCAAGCCCGCTCCCACAAGGGATTGCTGGTTTCAGGTAAATCGCGCGCACACAAAAACGCCCGGCATAACCGGGCGTTTTGTATTGACTTGATTAACGGGCGCGGTAAGTGATGCGCCCTTTGCTCAGGTCATAGGGCGTCAGTTCGACGCGCACTTTGTCACCGGTAAGAATACGAATGTAGTTCTTGCGCATCTTGCCGGAGATATGCGCGGTTACGACGTGCCCATTTTCCAACTCCACACGAAACATGGTGTTGGGCAGGGTGTCGACGACAGTGCCTTCCATTTCGAAGCTGTCTTCTTTCGACATGCAGTAAAGCCCTCGGTATCCAGTGAATGGCCCGGTGCAACTGCGCCAGGCAAAAGCGGCGTGCATTGTGCCCGAAAAAGGGTGTTTAAGCCAAGAGGTTCTAGTTCAACGTGACCCATCTTTGGTTAATTAGCAGCTCAATGGGCCGATATTGGGTCTTGTAGTTCATCTTTTTGCAGTTTTTTATCCAGTATCCGAGGTACACCGCCTCCAATTCCAGGCGCAAGGCTTCACCGATCTGCCACAGGATCGCAAAGCGTCCCAGGCTGCGCCGTTCCTCGGCGGGCTCATAAAAGGTGTAGACCGCCGACAGGCCATTGGGCAGCAGGTCAGTCACGGCGACCGCCACCAGTCGTCCCTCGAGCCGAAACTCATAGAAGCGCGAGAAGGGCAGGTCGCGCACCAGGAAGGTGGAAAACTGGTCGCGGCTGGGCGGGAACATGTCGCCGTCGGCGTGGCGCTGTTCGATGTAGCGTTGGTAAAGGTCGAAATATTCTTCGCTGAAGCCGGGTTTGGTGGCGGTAACGGTCAGGTCGGCGTTGCGCTTCAGGATGCGTTTCTGGTTGCGGTCCGGAAGGAACTGCGCCACCGGGATGCGCGCCGGTACGCAGGCGTTGCAGTTCTGGCAGTGCGGCCGGTAAAGGTGGTCGCCGCTGCGCCGGAAGCCCATTTCCGACAAATCGGCATACACATGCACGTCCATCGGCTGGCTGGGGTCGAGGAACAGCGTGGTGGCCTGCTCATCGGGCAGATAGCTGCATGAGTGGGGTTGAGTGGCATAAAACTTCAAACGCGCCAACTCGGTCATGATCAACCCTCGGATAAGCTTTGAAATAAGTGTAAGCCAGGTGTGGGGAAGTCGCCTAGGAAACCCACGGAGCAGAGCTGGTTTGGTCCAAATGGTCGCGCAGGTAGTTGGCGAAGTCGCTGCGGGGAATGGCGCGGGCGCCGAGGCTGTGCAGGTGATCGGTGGGCATCTGGCAGTCGATCAGCACAAAGCCCCAGGCCTGTAGTTGCCGAACCAGGGTGGCAAAGCCGTATTTCGAGGCGTTGTCGGCGCGACTGAACATGGACTCGCCGAAAAACAACTGGCCCATCGCCAGGCCGTACAGGCCGCCCACCAGTTCGCCCGCGTCCCACACCTCCACCGAATGCGCATAACCGCGCTGGTGCAGTTGCAGGTAGGCGTTCTGCATGGCTTCGGTGATCCAGGTGCCATCGGCATAACTGCGCGGCGCCGCGCACGCCTGGATGACCGCAGCGAAGTCCTGGTCGAAGGTCACTGTGTAACGCTGCTGGCGCAACAATTTGCCGAGGCTGCGGGAAACGTGCAGCTCATCGGGGAACAGTACGGTGCGTGGGTCGGGCGACCACCAGAGGATGGGCTGGCCTTCCGAGAACCAGGGAAAGCAGCCGTGGCGGTAGGCCTGGATCAGGCGGTCGGCCGACAGGTCGCCACCGGCAGCGAGCAGGCCATTGGGTTCGCGCATGGCCTTGGCCAGCGGTGGGAAGGTCAGGGTGTTGCGTTGTAACCAGGTCAGCATGGCATCCAGGCTTACGGAAGGGGAGGGCGGTAACGGCGATGTTGTCCGTTGCAAGAGCTGTGATTATTGTCGACGAAACGCTCTGGGGCTACCCCGAACATGGGATCGATGCAGATAAGCATGAACGGGTGTTTCTGCAACTCTATGCCGGGGGCGTGGTCGTAATCGCGTACGTCGGTCGGCAAGCTAGCCTGGATTGGCAAAAACAGCTCATAAGCCTTTGTCAGTAAAGACAATGCATGCTCAAATTGAACGTTATGAAATTGAACATTGGCTATGCTGTGTAACGTAGGGCCAAGTGCGTGGCATCGCGCACACAAACCCGTACAATGCGGCCATTGGGGCGTTATCGCCGTTTCATGAATCAGTAGCAGGGTGTTAAAAGTAGCTCCACTGGCACTCGTTCATTTTTTACCTGCCCGGATTGGGCAGTGTTTTGCAGTCATTCAACAGATGGACGCGCTAAAGGCGCAGGAAAAGACCCGTTTTGAAGAAATCCGCCGCAACACCTAAAGCCGCAGTCGTGCCCGCCTGGCGCCAGCACCTGCACTACCGACTCAAGGAAGGTGCACTGATCGCCATCGGAGCGCTGTGCCTGTTCCTGATGATGGCCTTGCTTACCTATGGCAAGGACGATCCAGGCTGGAGCCACAACAGCAAGATCGAAGACGTGCAGAACTTCGGTGGTCCGGCCGGCTCCTACAGCGCCGACATCCTGTTCATGGTGCTGGGTTACTTCGCTTACATCTTCCCGTTGCTGCTGGCCATCAAGACCTGGCAGATCTTCCGCCAGCGTCACGAGCCGTGGCAATGGAGCGGCTGGCTGTTCTCCTGGCGCCTGATCGGCCTGGTGTTCCTGGTGTTGTCCGGCGCGGCCCTGGCCCATATCCATTTCCATGCACCTACCGGTCTGCCGGCCGGTGCCGGCGGCGCTCTGGGCGAAAGCCTCGGCGATCTGGCCCGCAGGACCCTGAATATCCAGGGCAGCACCCTGATGTTTATTGCGCTGTTCCTGTTCGGCCTCACCGTGTTTACCGACCTGTCCTGGTTCAAGGTCATGGACGTGACCGGCAAGATCACCCTCGACCTGCTCGAACTGTTCCAGGGCGCCGCGAATCGCTGGTGGTCGGCCCGGGTGGACCGCAAACGCATGGTTGCGCAACTGCGCGAGGTGGATACCCGCGTCAACGAGGTGGTAGCCCCGAGCACGCCGGACCGGCGTGAGCAGGCCAAGGTCAAGGAACGCCTGATCGAACGCGAGCAGGCCCTGACCAAGCACATGTCGGACCGCGAGAAGCAAGTGCCGCCGGTGATTGCCCCTGCGCCGCCGAAGGCCCCCGAGCCGAGCCACCGCGTGCAGAAAGAGAAACAGGCGCCGTTGTTTGTCGACAGCGCCGTGGAAGGCACCTTGCCGCCGATCTCGATTCTTGATCCTGCGGAAAAGAAACAGCTCAATTACTCCCCTGAGTCCCTGGCGGCCGTCGGCCACCTGCTGGAAATCAAGCTCAAGGAATTCGGCGTCGAAGTCTCGGTGGATTCGATCCACCCGGGCCCGGTGATTACCCGCTACGAAATCCAGCCGGCTGCCGGCGTCAAGGTCAGCCGCATTTCCAACCTGGCCAAGGATCTGGCGCGTTCGCTGGCCGTGACCAGCGTGCGGGTGGTGGAAGTGATTCCGGGCAAGACCACCGTCGGTATCGAGATTCCCAACGAAGACCGGCAGATCGTGCGCTTCTCCGAAGTGCTGTCGACCCCGGAGTACGACAACTTCAAGTCGCCGGTCACTCTGGCCCTGGGCCACGACATCGGCGGCAAGCCGGTGATCACCGACCTGGCGAAAATGCCCCACTTGCTGGTCGCCGGTACCACCGGTTCCGGTAAGTCGGTGGGTGTGAACGCGATGATCCTGTCGATCCTGTTCAAGTCGGGCCCGGATGACGCCAAGCTGATCATGATCGACCCGAAAATGCTTGAGCTGTCGATCTACGAAGGCATTCCACACCTGTTGTGCCCGGTGGTGACCGACATGAAGGATGCGGCCAACGCCCTGCGCTGGAGCGTTGCCGAGATGGAACGGCGCTACAAGCTGATGGCGAAGATGGGCGTGCGTAACCTGTCGGGCTTCAACGCCAAGGTCAAGGAAGCCCAGGACGCCGGCACGCCGCTGACCGACCCGTTGTACAAGCGCGAAAGCATCCACGACGAAGCGCCGCTGTTGACCAAATTGCCGACCATCGTGGTGGTGGTCGACGAATTTGCCGACATGATGATGATCGTCGGCAAGAAGGTCGAAGAGCTGATCGCCCGTATCGCCCAGAAGGCGCGGGCCGCCGGGATCCACTTGATCCTCGCGACCCAGCGTCCGTCGGTGGACGTGATCACCGGCCTGATCAAGGCCAACATCCCGACCCGCATGGCGTTCCAGGTGTCGAGCAAGATCGATTCCCGGACCATCATCGACCAGGGCGGCGCCGAGCAACTGCTGGGCCACGGTGACATGCTCTACATGCCGCCGGGCACCAGTTTGCCGATCCGTGTCCACGGCGCGTTCGTCTCCGACGATGAGGTGCACCGTGTGGTGGAGGCCTGGAAGCTGCGTGGCGCCCCGGAATACAACGACGACATCCTCGCCGGCGTCGAAGAGGCCGGCAGCGGCTTCGACGGTGGCAGCGGCGGTGGCGACGATGATGCCGAGACCGATGCGCTCTACGACGAAGCGGTGCAGTTCGTGCTTGAAAGCCGCCGCGCCTCGATCTCCGCCGTACAGCGTAAGCTGAAGATTGGCTACAACCGCGCTGCCCGCATGATCGAAGCCATGGAAATGGCCGGCGTGGTCACCTCGATGAACACCAACGGCTCGCGCGAAGTGATTGCGCCAGCGCAGATACGTGACTGATTACGTGCCGCGTGGCAACACGCGGCACGCCTTGCAACCGAATCTAAGAGGACTCCCATGCGTCTTATCCGCATGCTGTTGTTGCCTGCATTGGCCCTGACTGCTGTTTCGGCTCATGCTGACCCGGCTTCCGTCGCCAGCCTGAAAAACCTGTTGGACAAATCCCAGACCCTGACCGCGCGCTTCTCCCAGCTCACGCTGGATGCCGGTGGCACCCAGTTGCAGGAAACCGCCGGCGAGATGGCTGTGCAGCGCCCAGGGCTGTTCTACTGGCACACAGAAGGCAAGGCCGAGCAGACCATCGTCTCTGACGGCCAAAAAGTCACCCTGTGGGACCCGGACCTGGAGCAGGCGACCATCAAGAAGCTCGACCCGCGCCTGAACCAGACGCCAGCGCTCTTGCTGTCGGGCGATGTGTCGAAGATCAACGACAGCTTCGACATTACCTCCAAGCAGACCAGCAACGTGATTGAATTCACTCTTAAGCCGAAATCCAAGGACACGCTCTTTGACACGCTGTCCCTGTCGTTTGGCAACGGCGTGATCAACAACATGCGTCTGATTGACAGCGTCGGCCAGCGCACCGATATCCTGTTCTCCGGGGTCAAGGCCAACCAGCCGGTACCGGCATCCAAGTTCAAGTTCGACATCCCGAAGGGTGCCGACGTGATTCAGGAATAAACTGCCCAGAGGTTTCAAACGCTGCCCATGGACCTGTTTCGAAGTGACCCGATTGCTCAGCCTCTGGCGGCGCGCCTGCGCTCGACCAACCTGGACGAGTACGTCGGGCAGGAACACCTGCTCGCCCGCGGCAAGCCTTTGCGCGAGGCCCTTGAGCAGGGTGCGCTGCACTCGATGATTTTCTGGGGGCCGCCGGGCGTGGGTAAAACCACCCTGGCGCGGCTCCTGGCAAAAGTCTCGGATGCACACTTCGAGACGGTCTCGGCGGTGCTGGCCGGGGTCAAGGAGATCCGCCAGGCGGTGGAAGTCGCCAAGCAGCAGGCCGGGCAGTACGGCAAGCGCACCATCCTGTTCGTCGACGAAGTGCATCGCTTCAACAAGTCGCAGCAGGATGCGTTCTTGCCGTATGTCGAAGACGGCACGCTGATCTTTATTGGTGCCACCACCGAAAACCCGTCTTTTGAACTGAACAATGCCTTGCTGTCCCGGGCGCGTGTCTATGTGCTCAAGAGCCTCGATGAAGCCGCGATGCAGAAGCTCTTGCAGCGTGCGCTGAACGAAGACAAGGGCCTGGGCAAGCGCCAGTTGAGTGTCAGTGAGGAAGGCTTCAAGATCCTGCTGACTGCTGCGGATGGCGACGGTCGACGTTTTCTCAATCTGCTGGAAAACGCTTCCGACCTGGCCGAGGATGGCAGCGAAATCGGCGTCGACTTGCTGCAGAGCCTGTTGGGCGACACCCGCCGGCGTTTCGACAAGGGCGGCGAAGCGTTCTACGACCAGATTTCCGCGCTGCACAAATCTGTGCGCGGCTCCAACCCCGACGGCGCGCTGTACTGGTTTGCGCGGATGATCGACGGCGGTTGCGACCCGTTGTACCTCGCCCGGCGCGTGGTGCGCATGGCCAGCGAAGATATTGGCAATGCCGACCCGCGTGCGCTGAGCCTGTGCCTGGCCGCCTGGGAAGTGCAGGAACGCCTGGGCAGCCCGGAAGGCGAGTTGGCGGTGGCCCAGGCCATCACCTATCTGGCCTGCGCACCGAAGAGCAACGCGGTGTACATGGGCTTCAAGTCCGCCCTGCGTGCTGCCGCCGAGCATGGTTCCCTGGAAGTGCCGCTGCACTTGCGCAATGCGCCGACCAAGCTGATGAAGCAACTCGGCTACGGCGATGAGTACCGCTACGCCCACGATGAACCGGACGCCTATGCGGCTGGCGAAGATTACTTCCCGGATGACCTTGAGCCGCAGCCGTTTTACCAGCCGGTGCCCCGCGGCCTGGAGCTGAAGATCGGCGAAAAGCTCAATCACCTTGCCCAACTTGACCGGCTCAGTCCGAAACAGCGGAGAAAGTAGTGCTCAGAACGATTCTTGCCGTGTCCGTAGCCGGCATCGCTGGTACATTATTGCGTTTCGCCACCAGCACCTGGGTCAGCGCCAATTGGCCGAAGCATTTTTATGCGGCGACCCTGGCGGTCAACCTGGTGGGCTGTTTGATCATCGGCTTGTTGTACGGGTGGTTTCTGCTTCGCCCGGAAGTGCCGATTGAGATTCGTGCCGGCTTGATTGTCGGTTTTGTAGGCGGTCTGACGACCTTTTCATCCTTTTCACTGGACACGCTACGCCTGCTGGAAAGCGGGCAGGCACCGGTCGCCTTCGGGTACCTGGCCATCAGCGTGTTCGGCGGGCTGCTCGCCACTTGGGCTGGCCTGTCCTTGACCAAACTTTGATAAACGAGAGACCGACATGCTCGATTCCAAACTGTTACGTAGCAACCTTCAGGACGTAGCGGACCGCCTGGCATCCCGTGGCTTTGCCTTGGATGTTGCGCGCATCGAAGCGCTGGAAGAACAGCGCAAGACCGTCCAGACCCGCACCGAAGCACTGCAGGCTGAGCGTAATGCGCGTTCCAAATCCATCGGTCAGGCCAAGCAGCGCGGCGAAGACATCGCGCCGTTGATGGCGGACGTCGAGCGTATGGCTGGCGAGTTGGCTTCCGGCAAAGTCGAGCTGGACGTTATCCAGACCGAACTGGACTCGATCCTGCTGGGCATCCCGAATCTGCCGCACGAATCCGTGCCAATCGGCGAAGACGAAGACGGCAACGTCGAAGTCCGTCGCTGGGGCACGCCAAAAACCTTCGATTTCGAGATCAAGGACCACGTCGCCCTGGGCGAACTGACCGGTGGCCTGGACTTCGAAACGGCGGCCAAAATGTCCGGCGCGCGCTTTGCCTTGCTGCGTGGCCCGATCGCACGCATGCACCGCGCCCTGGCGCAGTTCATGATCAACCTGCACACCGGCGAGCACGGCTACGAAGAGGCTTACATCCCGTACCTGGTCCAGGCTCCGGCGCTGATGGGCACCAGCCAGCTGCCGAAATTCGAGGAAGACCTGTTCAAGATCAGCCGCGATGGCGAAGCCGACTTGTACCTGATCCCGACCGCCGAAGTGTCGCTGACCAATATCGTGGCCGGGGAAATCCTCGACGCCAAGCAGTTGCCGATCAAGTTTGTCGCCCACTCGCCGTGCTTTCGCAGCGAAGCCGGTGCATCGGGCCGCGACACCCGCGGCATGATTCGCCAGCACCAGTTCGACAAGGTCGAGATGGTGCAGGTTGTCGAGCCGTCGACTTCCATGGAAGCGCTGGAAGGCCTGACCGCCAACGCCGAACGCGTCCTGCAACTGCTGGAGCTGCCGTACCGCGTTCTGGCGCTGTGCACCGGCGACATGGGTTTCAGTGCCGTGAAGACTTACGACCTGGAAGTGTGGGTGCCGAGCCAGGACAAATACCGCGAGATTTCGTCGTGCTCCAACTGCGGTGATTTCCAGGCCCGTCGCATGCAGGCGCGTTTCCGTAACCCGGAAACCGGCAAGCCCGAGCTGGTCCACACCCTCAACGGTTCGGGCCTGGCAGTAGGCCGCACCCTGGTGGCCGTGCTGGAAAACTACCAGCAGGCTGACGGTTCGATCCGCGTGCCTGAAGTGCTCAAGCCGTACATGGCGGGCGTTGAGGTCATCGGCTAAATGGAATTTCTGCCGCTGTTTCATAACCTGCGCGGCAGTCGTGTGTTGGTCGTCGGTGGCGGGGAAATTGCCTTGCGCAAATCCCGGCTGCTGGCCGACGCCGGCGCGTTGTTGCGGGTGGTTGCTCCCCAGATTGAAGACCAGTTGCGTGAACTGGTGCAGGGCAGTGGCGGTGAACTGATTTTGCGTGGTTATCAGGAGGCCGACCTCGACGGTTGCACCCTGATCATCGCGGCGACCGACGACGAGCCGCTGAACGCTCAAGTGTCCAGCGATGCCCGGCGTCGTTGCGTACCGGTCAATGTGGTGGATGCGCCGGCCTTGTGCAGCGTGATCTTCCCGGCGATTGTCGACCGTTCGCCGTTGGTGATCGCAGTGTCCAGCGGCGGCGATGCGCCGGTGCTGGCACGGCTGATCCGGGCCAAGCTGGAAACCTGGATTCCGTCGACTTATGGCCAGTTGGCCGGGTTGGCGGCGCGGTTTCGCAGCCAGGTCAAAGGCTTGTTCCCGGATGTGCAGCAACGTCGCGCGTTCTGGGAAGATGTTTTCCAGGGCCCGATTGCTGATCGGCAACTGGCCGGGCAGGGTGATGAAGCCGAACGTTTGCTGGTCGAGAAAATCAACGGCGCACCGCCCCACGCACCGGGCGAAGTCTACCTGGTGGGCGCAGGCCCGGGTGATCCGGACCTGCTGACATTCCGCGCCTTGCGCTTGATGCAACAGGCCGACGTGGTGCTCTACGACCGCCTGGTGGCGCCGGCGATTCTTGAGCTGTGCCGTCGCGATGCCGAGCGGGTGTATGTCGGCAAGCGTCGCGCCGACCATGCGGTGCCGCAGGACCAGATCAACCAGCAACTGGTGGACCTGGCCAGGCAAGGCAAGCGCGTGCTGCGGCTCAAGGGTGGCGACCCGTTCATCTTTGGGCGTGGCGGTGAAGAGATCGAAGAGCTGGCGGCCCATGGCATCCCGTTCCAGGTGGTGCCGGGTATTACCGCGGCCAGTGGTTGCGCGGCGTATGCCGGTATTCCGCTGACCCACCGCGACTATGCGCAATCGGTTCGCTTCATTACCGGGCACTTGAAGGACGGGACTTCGGACCTGCCGTGGAGTGACCTGGTGGGCCCTTCGCAGACCCTGGTGTTCTACATGGGCTTGATCGGGTTGCCGATCATCTGCGAACAGCTGATCAAGCATGGTCGTTCGGCGGATACGCCGGCGGCGTTGATCCAGCAGGGCACCACGTCCAACCAGCGGGTGTTTACCGGCACCCTGGCTGACCTGCCACGCATGGTGGCGGAACATGAGGTTCATGCGCCGACACTGGTGATTGTGGGAGAAGTGGTGCAGTTGCGTGAGAAGCTGAAGTGGTTTGAAGGCGCTCAGTCGCAAGTCTGATAACCGCGACAGATGTTCAACTGTAGGAGCGAGCTTGCTCGCGAAAAACTCAAGGTCACCGCGCTCATTCAGCATGAGCGCGTTATCGTTGACGACCTTCGCGAGCAAGCTTGCTCCTACAGGGCTTGGATCAACTCCAAATACCTTTCCCGCTCAACCGCTCCCGGTCGTGCTCCGCCTCAAACGTCTGCAACGGCCCCTTCGGCACAATCCCCGTCGGATTAATCGTGCGGTGACTGGCGTAGTAATGCCCCTTGATGTGAGCAAAATCCACCGTCTCGGCAATCCCCGGCCACTGATACAACTCCCTTAGCCAGTTCGACAGGTTCGGATAATCCGCAATTCGCCGCAGGTTGCATTTGAAGTGGCTGTAGTACACCGCATCAAACCGAATCGCCGTGGTGAAAAGCCTTACATCGGCTTCAGTCAGGTATTCTCCCGCCAGGTAACGATGCTCACCCAAGTGCTGCTCAAGGTGATCCAGTTCGGCAAACACATCATCAAATGCGGCCTCATAAGCCTTTTGTGACGTGGCAAAGCCTGCGCGGTACACACCGTTGTTCACGGCGGGATAGATTCGATCGTTCAGTGCATCAATGGTCGAGCGCTGGGCTTCGGGATAGAAATCCAGTTGATTGCCGGTCAGTTCATTAAACGCACTGTTGAACATGCGAATAATCTCCGCCGACTCATTGCTGACCATCCGCTTGAGCTTCTTGTCCCACAACACCGGCACTGTGACCCGCCCGGTGTAGCTGGCGGTGTCGGCGGTGTAGCGTTGGTGCATGAAGGTGAAGTCGTCAAGCTTGTCGCCGCTGGAGCCATGGGCCTTGTCGAAGGTCCAGCCGTTTTCCAGCATCAGCCAACTGACCACCGACACGTCGATCAGGCTTTCCAAGCCTTTGAGCTTGCGCAGGATCAATGTGCGGTGCGCCCAGGGGCAGGCGAGGGATACGTACAGATGGTAACGACCGGCTTCAGCCGCGAAACCGCCTTCGCCGGTCGGGCCGGGTTCACCATCGGCGGTCACCCAGTTGCGGCGTTGCGCCTGCTCCCGTTGGAAGGCGCCGTCTGCGCTACTTTCGTACCACTGGTCATGCCAGCGTCCTTCGATCAGCAAACCCATGACTGACTCCTTGGCTAATAAGCGTTGGAGTGCAGTCTAAAGGTCTGAGTTCGAACAAAAAGCGCAAAGGCTGGGGGTTAATGATCGACTAAATCGATTTGTCCCGGGCATCCCAGTACTGTTGGGCCAGTTCGAACGCCTGTTCCCGCGGGTGGCCGAGGCCGCGCAAGGCCAGGGCCATGGTGGCGATCAGTGCCAGTTGCGGGTAGCTGTCCTGCACCTCACCGCGCCATAGCGCCTTCAAATGCTCGGGCTCCAGGGCCGCAGGCTTGACGTGGCGCTGGGCGGAGAGGGCGGGCCACTCTTCATCCCAGCTTTCGCCGCCGGTAGTGCCGTACAGGTGGCTGATGGTGTCCGGGTTGATCTCGATCTCGCCGCCGTCGCCCTTGATCACGATGGTGTTGTCGCCAAGCAGGCCGCTGGCATCGCGGTGTACGCCCTGGTAGCCCGGGTGGAAGATGCTTTGCAGGCCGCAGCGGGCGCTCAACGGGTTGAGGATGCGCGCCAGTGAATGGATCGGCGAGCGCAGGCCCAGGGTGTTGCGCAGGTCGATCATGCGCTGCAGTTGCGGCGCCCAGTCCCCCAGGGGAATAAACGCCAGGTTGCCCTGTTCAAGGGCCGCTTCCACCTGTTGCCAATTGCGGCACAACGGAATCTGCAAGCCATCCAGCAACTGCTCGGTGTAGAGCCGGCCTGCCGTATGCGCGCCGCCGCCGTGCATCAGGATACGCACGCCGTTCTGTGCCAGGCACTTGGCTGCCAGCAGGTACCACGGCAGGTGGCGTTTTTTACCGGCGTAGGTCGGCCAGTCGACATCCACATTGAGCGACGGTGCATTCAGGCGCTCGCGCACGGCTTCGGTGAAGCCTGCGAGTTCTTCCGGGCTTTCTTCCTTGTGCCGCAGCAGCATGAGGAAGGCGCCGAGCTGGGTGTCTTCGACCTTCTCGTCCAGCAGCATGCCCATGGCTTCCCGGGCTTCCTCACGGGTGAGGTTGCGGGCGCCGCGCTTGCCTTTGCCGAGGATGCGCACGAACGGCGCGAACGGGTGCTCAGCAGGGGTTTCAGTGATCAACGGGGCAAAATCAGTCATAAGCAATTCGTCGGCCTGGGCAGGCCCGCCAGCTTGGCGGCGAGTTTGGCGGGAGTGCCTTTGAACAGTCGGTTGAGGTGCAGGCTGTTGCCCTTTTCCGGGCCCAGCTTCAAGGCGGTGTACTTGATCAGCGGGCGGGTGGCGGGCGACAGCTGGAATTCGGTATAAAAGCCGCGCAGCAGTTCGAGGATTTCCCAGTGTTCCGGGGTCAGCTCCAGCGCTTCGGTAGTGGCGAGGGCGTTGGCCACGTCGCTGGACCACTCGGTCAGGTCGACGAGGTAGCCGTCCTTGTCCAGTTCGAGGGTGCGTTCACCTACGGTCAAAGTGTTCATAGCCAGGTGTTGACCTTGTCATAGTCGATCGACAGCTGGACGAACGCCGGGTAATCGACACTGCCGGCCCATTCAGGCACGGCGAGGTTACGCGCCTGGCTGTCTTCGGCCAGTACAAACACTTTCACGCCCCTGGCCTGCAGGGCCTGGCAAGGCGCGCTGGCGGGTTGCAGGGCGTAGGCGCCGTCGCCGCACAGCAGGATCGCATCCTGGGTGCCACAGAGGCGCAGGCAGCTGTCCAGCCGGCTGTCGGTAAAAGGCGAGTGGGATACCACATGCAAGGTCGACATCAGAGGGTAATCACCTGGTCGTAACGGTCAATCATCTGTGAAATTTGTTCACTGCTCAGCGGCTGTGCGTTGCCGGAGGTGGCCAGCCCGCGCACGCCGAGGCTATGGCTGCAGGCAAACACCTCTTCGACGCCAAATAATTCCAGGGCCTGGAGGTTGGCGCTCAGGTCTTTCTGTTGCACGGCCCTGGCGTCCTGGCTCGCGGCCAGTTGAAACACGCCGTCATCCAGAAACAACAGGCCAATCGGCAAATCAAACGCGCCGCCAGCCAATACGATATCCAGCGCTTCACGGGCGCTGGGGCCGGACCACGGCGCCTGTCGGCTGATCACCAGCAAGGATTTCGACATGTCACGGCCCTCCGAAGCAGATCAAGCGGTCAGCGGACTGGGCGGCGTCATGCAACTGCCCAAGCCCGGACAATGCCCAAGGCGCGTCCAGGTTCACCGCGCTGCGCTGATAACGGGTGGCCTCTTCGGCATTCAGCACGCCACGGCGCAGGGCCGCGGCGATGCACACCACGCCATCGAGCTGATGCTCGCTGACAAACTCGCGCCACTGACGGGCGATATCCTGCTCATCCTGCGGCGCAACAATGTTAGTGGATGCGCTGTAGACGCCATCCTGATAAAAAAACAGCCGCACAATCTCATGCCCACCCGCCAGCGCCGCCTGGGCGAACAGCAAGGCACGGCGCGAGGAGGGCGCATGGGCGGCGGAAAAAAGCGCAATCGCGAACTTCATGGAACACTCTGAAGGCAAAACCTGTGGCAATGATAAAGCCGCAGGCAACAAAAAGCCCGCCGAAGCGGGCTTTTTGCGTGCTGCTGCGATCAGTCGTCGCGGCCCATGATGCCGAAGATCTGCAACAGGCTGATAAACAGGTTGTAGATCGATACATACAGGCTGATGGTGGCCATGATGTAGTTACGCTCGCCACCCTGGATGATTGCGCTGGTCTGGAACAGGATGCAGGCCGAGGAGAACAGCACGAAACCTGCGCTGATCGCCAGTTGCAGGCCGCTGATCTGGAAGAACATGCCTGCCAGTACCGCAGCCAGCAACACGAAGAAACCGGCGGTGATGAAACCACCCAGGAAGCTCATGTCCTTGCGGGAGATCAGCACGTAAGCCGACAGGCCGCCAAATACCAGGGCAGTCATGGCAAATGCCGAGCTGACCACTTCCGCGCCGCCGGCCATGCCGAGGTAACGGTTAAGGATCGGGCCGAGGATAAAGCCCATGAAACCGGTCAGGGCAAACGCCGACACCAGGCCCCAGGCCGAGTCGCGCAGCTTGTTGGTCAGGAAGAACAGACCGTAGAAGCCGATCAGCACGACGAAGATATTCGGGTAGCCGACGCGCATTTGCTGGGCTACGAAGGCCATCACGCCGCTGAACGCGAGGGTGAGAGCGAGCAAGCCGTACGTATTGCGCAGGACGCGGCTAACTTCTAGCTGCTCAGCCTGCGCGTTTCCATTCACTGCGTAATTTTGTTCGCGCATGGCGACACTCCTTCAGTTTTGAAACATTCAGTCGCAAGGATCATAACAGACGCTCTGTAACAAGCTATGGCGAGAGTTTGACAGTGTGTTTCATTCGGGTATTATGGCGCCCGCTGAGGCAGGATGAGCTACGCTAATCCTGTGTTGCACAAGGGAAATTGGCAGAGTGGTTGAATGCACCGGTCTTGAAAACCGGCGGACGTTAATAGCGTCTCCAGGGTTCGAATCCCTGGTTTCCCGCCAAGATTTACTCAAGAGCCCCGCTATTGCGGGGCTTTTGCGTTTCTGGGGTTCAGGAATACACCTCTAATCGTTTCCGTATCATTTCAGGCAGTTTCCGCAACTCTGCAAAAAGTGGGCGTCAGCGGGTAGGTTTCACGATCTCACCCCCCGCGCCGATAACCGTCTCGGTTATCAGTTCACGCTGGAGAAGTCAGGCACCCAAGCCGGGCGCGCTGACTGGCGTGATTCGTTACTGAGAAAAGGCGCAATTACAGGTGGAAGTCGCCCGCAGCCTCCGGCTGGTAAAGCACTTTCTTGATCTCAATCCGGCGGGTCCGGTCAGCAATTCGCCAGTCGATGGCGTCTCCCTCCTGATAGCCAAGGATGGCGGTGCCTATGTCGGAATACACGGAATGCTTTGCTGCGTTGCTGTCCGCGTCTTCAGGGTAGACCAAGGCCACTTCGAACTCTTCATCGTCCAGTTGCAGCAAGGCCCTGGAGTTCATCGTGATGACATTGCACGCCACCTGCTGCGGCTTGACGACAATGGCCCGCTCAAGCTCATGTTCGAGTTCAACAACCGCCGGGCCTTGCTCGAACGCGATCAGATCCTCGAGCCTGGCCTTGTCGATTTCAGTGATGTAGATCCTGGTGGAGTCGCCACCGGCGCCTTCGCGCAAGAACTGGAAATAGCTCGCCGCCGTCATGGAAAATGACGTCAATGTCGGCGTTTCGCTCTCCAGCATAAAGCCGCTGCGCAGAAAGGCTTTCAGCGAGCGCGAGTTGTCCGGGTGAATCTTGGCGATGAGCTTCTCGGCCCGCATGTCGAGGAAGGCCAGTTTCATGCCTTCGCGGATCGTGCTGGCGCCCAGGTTCCGGCCCCATTTGTCGCTGTCTCCGATGACCAGGACAATCTCGCAATTTGAGCCGGTCTTGATGAGACGGACAAAGCCCACCGGAGCGTCATGCCGGTCATAGGCCATAAAGAATCTGCCGCCCTGGTTGAATAGATGAGTCAGGATCGGCAACTGAGTCCGATCAATGACTTGCTCAATGGAGCGGGAGACATGACGCGAATCGCTCAGATAGCAGGTGATGCGTTCATCCTCTAACCAATCCACCAACGTCAGCGCGTGCGCCCGCGTAATTTCAGGGCACAGCGAAATGAAAGGCTTGTTCATCTTGACCACACTTATTTGTAAAGGATTGAAGCCCTTCATGGATATGTCATGGCGGTTCTTCGGCAACCGGATATTTTAAGACATGCCGCGAGTAATGGCGAACATGCCAGAGAGTTCCAAGAAGCCACCGCTTGCTGAACCCGACCCAGGCAAGCACTCAAGAGAAAGGTGGGCTGACTACGCATCGCAGCCTGAGGGCGGCCTGTCTATCCAACCGAGCAAGCCGTTCCCGGCTGGTACTCAAATGTAAAAATTTTTATCTGGCCTCTTGAAAATTTTCCCGGCGAACATAAATTTTTATCACGCGACGCCGAATGCGGGTCGCGCACTTAATCACTTGGATTTAATCAGGAGATTTTGAGATGGCTACTACCCTTTCCTTGGCCCCTTTGTTCCGTCAATCCGTGGGCTTCGATCGCTTCAATGACCTGTTCGAGTCGGCGCTTCGCAGCGAGGCTCCGAACACTTATCCGCCTCACAATGTGGAAAAGCACGGTGATGACGAATATCGCATTGTCATTGCTGTCGCTGGGCTTACTGAAGCGGATCTGGATATACAGGTCGAAAAGGGCGTTTTGACAGTCGTTGGCGACAAGCGCGAAACCGAGAAAGCAGTCACTTATCTGCACCAGGGCATCGCGCAACGAGCATTTCGGCTGTCGTTCCGGCTGGCAGATCATATCGAGGTGCGCGGTGCTTCGATGAACAACGGGCTGTTAAGCATCGACTTGCTGCGCGTGGTTCCTGAAGAGGCCAAGCCCAAGCGCATCACGATTGGTAGCGGGAAAGAGCCCGAACTGCGTCAGGTTAGTTTGCAATAAGTCAGCGGTAACAAAAAAGGCGCTCTTGGTAGCGCCTTTTTTTGTGTGTGGAATCAAAACGCCTACCGATCAATACCTGGCTACGCAGAGTACCCGGTAGATCCATCAACCGGGCACTCCCGCCTGTTTAGAAGATATTCAACGGGTACTCGGTAATCAGGCGTGTCTGCACCAGATGCCCCCCGGTGGAAGCATCGCCATCGTGCCAGGCTTCCCGCAGGCGGAAGGACAGCTTCTTGGCCGGGCCACTCTGCACGACGTATTTCACTTCGGCGTCGGTTTCGTGTTCCTGGTCGTTGGCGCCATAGAACCCGGTGTAGGCCGAATTGCCGGGGGTATGCGTACCGTCGATGCCAGCACCGCGAATATGGCGGGCCATGAAGCTCAGGCCGGGGGCGCCAAAGGCTCCCATGTCCAGGTCATAGCGCATCTGCCAGGACCGCTCGCCCGGGCCGTTGAAGTCGGAGTATTGCACCGAGTCAGCCAGGTTGATCGAGTTGCCGTAGCGCCCGGCACCGACGCCGGCATTGGTCTCCCCAAAGCCGACGTAGTCGAACGGCTCGTCACCATGCACTTTCTGCCCGGCCAGGGTGAAGGTCTGTGCACCCAGGGTGTAGGCAGCCGCCAGCGAGGCTGCGGTGGTGTCGATGGTCCCGGCCTTGGCGCTGCCGTCGTCCAGTGTGCGATAGAGGTTGAAGTCCAGCGCGACGGATTGGTCATCGGTCAGTGGATGAACAAGGTTCAGGTTGACGTAGTACTGATTCCACACGTCTTCCAGGTGTGCTCCGTACAGCGACGCGGTGAATTCCTTGCTGAACTGGTATTTGCCGCCCGCGAAGCTGGCCGACGACGCTTCCACGCCCGCATAGCTGGCGAGAATGTCGCCGCTGCGCGAGGTGGTGGTGGTACCGGTGCCGGAGGTGTAATGGCCGGCCTCCAGGTTCAGGCCGGTGATTTCATGGCTGTCGATCTGGAAGCCTGTTGCGGTCTGTGGCATCAGGTAGTTATCGGCGGTGGCGAACACCGGCGACGTAGGCTGCAGGTCGCCGACCTTGAGCGTGGTATTGGAAATACGGAACTTGACGTCACCACCGGCCTTCGCGAAGCCATGATCCGGATTGCCATTGGCGTCGGACGGTATGTTCGGGCCACCGGCGCGGTCGGTGTCCCCGTCGATGCGCAACGCCAGGTCGGCAAACGCATCAATGCCGATGCCAATGGTGCCTTGAGTGAAGCCCGAGCTGTAGGTCGCCATCAGCGCCTGGCTCCAGTCACGGGTGTGGGCGCCGTTGCCGTTCTGGTTCCAGAACAGGTTGCGGTTGAGGATATTCAAGCTGCTGTCGGCGACAAAGCCCTTGGAGTCGGACTGATCGCTGGCATAGCTCATGGCCGGCAAGGCAAATGCCAGCGCCACGGCCAAGGTATTGAGCTGAAGTAACGGTTGACGTTTTTTCATTATATTTTGCTCCTGTGCACGAGTTCGTGTGGGAGCATTAAGGCGACAGCCCAGGCCATCAACAAATGAAACTGGATGAAGGTTTTGATATCCCTTTTACCAAATTCCAGGCAAAGAAAAGCCCGCGATGGGGAGTGCGGGCTTAAAGGTGTTCACTTAGGAGCTGGAGTGACGATAAGCGCTCGAGTGTGAAAGGGATGTGAAAGGTTGTTGGGTGCGTAGCGTATTTATCACGAGTGATCCTCTCCTCGCACAATCCTTCCGGCCTTCACCTCATCCGCGTACCCGCTGAGCTTTTCCTGCTGAGCCGCGAGCAGTGCACCCATCTTCATCAGGGCGACTGCTTCGTCGGGTGATTTGGCGACCCCGGCGATAGTGGCCAGCTCATTGACCGACCAGGCGATAACGGCCGTCGCATCTTCGAGGTCGTAGAACAGTTCCTGCTGTGCGGTCCTTGGGCCGTCGAGCCTTTCCATCAGTTCTGCCATTTACCCGTGCTCTCCAAAAAAGTGGTTCAGTGCGATCAGCTCAGGCACCGTTGCGCCAATCCTCCTGTAAGCCGGCAAACACGGCAATCGCGATTTTCCCTTGAATGCCGTTGTTGGGGCTTTCCAGGCGGGAATGGGCGAGCGGGATGTCGGCAAGGGAATAGACCGCGCCAACGTGTGGCCGCAGTTGACCGTTGGCGATCAGTGCGCTCATTTCATCCAGCTTGCCGCGGTTCTGTCGTGTGAAAACGAAGTGATAACTCGCGTTCCTGCCCCAGGCCTGGACGAGGTTCTGGGGGTGCGCCGTGTCCACAATCGTGACCACGCGACCCAGTTGCGCAAGCGCGTCCGGGCTACGGGACAATGTGGTGCCGCCGATGGTATCGAACACCACATCAACGCCACGGCCACCCGTTTCCCGCAGGATGGCGTCGACGTAATCTTCCTTTTCGTAGTCGATGATTACGTCCGCGCCCAGGCTTCGCGCGAACTCGACATTGACGTCGCGTACGGTGGTGAACACCTGGGCGCCAATGGCTTTCGCCAGTTGGATCGCCACATGGCCGACGCCGCCCGCGCCGCCGTGCACCAGGATGCTTTCTCCCACCCTGAGGGCTGCACGCACCACCAGCGCTTCCCAGGCGGTGCCGCCGACCAGGCTCAGGCTTGCCGCTTCAAGGTGACTCAGGGCAGGGGGCTTCTTCCCGATAATGCCTTCGGCCGCCACGTGGTATTCGGCATAGCTGCCGGGTCCGTCAAATATTTGCGGGGTGTACCAGACTTCGTCGCCTGGCGCGAAGGACGTAACCCCCGGCCCGACTTCCTCAACGACCCCCGATACGTCATGCCCGGTAATCGCCGGTAGCGGCACCAGGTCAGCGTAGTCGCCACGTCGGACCTGGTAATCCAGCGGGTTGATGGAGGTTGCGTGTACGCGGACCAGGACTTGCCCCGTGTGCGGAACGGGCTTGGAAACGTCGCGAAGTTCGAATGATTCCGGGCCGCCAAATGACTTGAGTATCAACGCCTTCATTGCATTTCCTCGTTTCGACAAAAAGGGATATCGCGAAATCTCGATATTATGTGGCAAAAAAACTACAAATCTTTCCCTATGATCTCGGCAAGCCTGCGGATGGTGGCTTCATTGCGCTTGTAGTAAGTCCACTGGCCGATGCGCCTGACTTCGACCAGACCCACCCGTTGCAGCGTTGCCAAATAACCAGACACCGTCGACTGCGAGAGCCCGATGCCTTCCTGAATACTGCTGACGCACACGCCCACCGTGTGAACGTCCCCTTCATCTTGTGCAGGGAAGTTCTTCTCGGGGTCCTTCAAACCTTTCAGGATTTCGAGGCGTGTCTGGTTTGAGAGGGCTTTGAATATTTCGAGTAAGTCCATGGCGTGATCATATCGAGAATTACCGATATGTCAATGTGTGTCAGATATAAAGGGTAGTCAGTTTCAGGCCTCACCGGAGGCGGCGACCAAGGACCTGTCGCGCTGCGGGCCTCTGAGCTATAACAGTGTAAAAGCACAAAAAACAAACGTGTTTCCGGGCTGTTTTCAGGAGAGAACTCATGAGCGCCATGGACGCGGGGCAAGTGGTGCCTGGCTACGTAACCTTCGTCGGGCGTGAGGCATCGTGGGCCGGACGCCAATTCATGAGCTTCAGCTATAGCGTCAATGGGCAGCACTTTCACAAGTCTCTCAACGAGACGGTTGACGCTTGGTCAACGACGACGCTTCGTAAAGCCTCGTATGGCTTGCGAGTGGGAGACCCGGTGTCTGTCTGGTGTTCTCTCACCGACCCCGAGGTGTGTTGCATTGGCGAAAAACCAGCAGAGAAACCCGCGATCCTGCGGTGGATAGAGTCTCTCGGAGCGTTAGGGCCGTTATGAAATTGATCCCCACCGTTCGTCCATCGGCCGGCACTCGCGACACCGCATCGTTTCTCATGTTCAAGCACGGACATCCCGCGCTAGAACGGAGAGCCAGCATGGAAATTAACGAGAAGGCCCCTGGGAATGTATCCCAGCAAGGCGTAACGCGCGGTACAGACAATGAAACCGGGCATGATCCTCGGCGCGATCAACCTGAAGCGCCTCTACCACCGGACGATGATGCCCCTCTGGAAGAGGATATGTCGGATGTGGATGCAGCTGATTCTGTCGCGAGTGAACACCCCGACAACTGAAGCATCCGAATCAGCCCGACGCACACTGCGTCGGGCTTTTCGGTGTCAAGCGACGATTACGGCATCAGCACCGAATCAACCACATGAATCACGCCATTGGACTGCATCACATCCGCAATGCTGATGCTGGCCTTGCCACCCTTGGCATCCACCACCCACAGTTTGCCGTCATGCAGCTTGATCGTCAGCGACTCACCCTGCACGGTTTTCAACATCACGGTACCGCCGTTCTTCTTGGCGTCGGCCATCAGTTGTGCAGAGGTATGAGTGCCAGCCACCACGTGATAGGTCAGGATTTTTGTGAGATCGGCTTTGTGCTCAGGTTTCACAAGCGTATCCACGGTGCCTGCGGGGAGCTTGGCGAAAGCTTCGTTGGTCGGTGCGAATACGGTGAACGGGCCTTTGCTGTTAAGGGTATCCACCAGTCCGGCTGCCTTGACCGCCGCCACCAGAGTGGTGTGGTCCTTTGAGTTGACTGCGTTTTCGACGATGGTTTTCGTCGGATACATCGCCGCGCCGCCCACCATTACGGTGTCGGTGGCAAAACTTAGGGATGTGGTGACGGAGAGGATCGTAAAGCAGGCAACGGCAGCAATTTTTTTGTAGATGGCGTGCATGATGTATCTCCTTGGTGCTTGTGCCCTCCGGGTGAGGGTATTGAATCTACGTACCAAGGATCAAAGTGGATGCACCTCTGGAAAAATTATTGGTTTGCCGCCCTCACTGCACTTTTTCCCGTTCTTCCGATCTATCTCTGTCCCGACCACACTAATTTCCGGCGTGGACAGCAGACCCAGACCTGGTGCCGATGGATCGCACGTTACCTGTTTTTATCACCCGATGGATGCGTCAGCCGCTGTGGCTGGCTGCGGTTTTGATGCTTTGCGCCAACGGTTGCAGCCAGCAGCAGGGGCGCGATATTGCCACGCAGTTCAGCAACGGCAAGCCCGACGAGTTCTTCCAGACCAGCGTTGATCGCATGGCCACCCTGAGCATGCGCGACAACCTGCAAAGCCTGTATCTGCTGATGAGCAAGCTCTACCTGCGCAACCCCAACCAGTGGCGTCAATCGGGTTACACCGACGCGGTGACCGCCGCCCGGCAAATCCGCCAGGCCATCGAACTTCGCCAACCGCTACCTGCCCTGGGGGATCGTCGCGACCTGGCGGCGCTGAGCTATTCCCTGAGCCCGGAGTTTCGCGGCGACCGGGTAGGCGCCTTCATCTACGCGATCGGCAGCATGCTGGTGACGGCACACGGCGGGCGCACCGAGTTTTATATAACGGACTCGATCAACCCGCAGTTCGTCAGCAATGCCGCGCGCAATATCGAGAAGGCCACCTGGCTGCTCAGTCAGCGCCAGGATGCCAATGGCTCGCTGTTGCTGTTCTCCAACGAGATCTCGGAGGCGGGCAGCAACCTCAGCTTTGCCGTGGAGTTCGGCAAGATCGTCGCGCGCCTCGACCTGTTGACCCAGATGCTCGACGAACGCTACCGGCGCATCGGGCTCAACTACGCGCAAAGCTTGCTGCTGATGAATTTCCTGCCGGTGCAGTGACGATGCGGGCCTCCCTCACACCTCGGTTTGCGCTTTGCCGCGGGCAACGGTTTTCTTCGGCGCGCGCATCAGCAGTGGGCCGAACGTCGCGAGCAAACCGAGCATCACCAGCGGGAAGAACATCAGCTTGCTCAGGCCGAAGTGGCTGACGATGACGGTGATGACGGCGGGGCCCACCAGCATCCCGGAAAATCCGATGCAGTTGACGATGCCGATATTGCGCCCGGCATGTGCCGGGTCCCGGCGCCCGGCGGCGGAGATCATCAACGGTGCGATGCACGAAAGGCCGAGGCCAAACAGCGCGAAGCCGACAACGCCGGTCACGGCCGTACCGCCCAATATCGTGGTGATCATGCCGAGGACGCACAACGTACCGCATCCAAACACCACCTGCGCATTACCGAACGCAGCGGCCAGGCGGTCGCCAAAAAGACGCCCCACGAATGACGCACCGACGAACAGTGAGACCGCCATGCCTGCGGTCGAGGTGGTGGTCGCGAACTCCCGGCGAATGTATTCCTGGCCCCAGTCGGCAATTGCGTTTTCGCCCATCATGCTGCCCAGCAGTAAGGTGCCGAGAGCGATCATCACCAGCAGCGTCTTGGCCGAAGGGCCCTTGCCGGTTTCGTCCCGGGACTGGGTGCCGGCTTGCCAGTCGTCGAGCTGGGCGTCGGGCACATCATGCTTGCCCAGCAACCATCGGCTGAACACACAGCCCAGAATGAACATCGCCAGGCCCAGTACGGTGTAAGGCACCAGCACGCTGTCGGTGTAGAACCGGGTCAGCCAACTGCATGCCATGCCCAGCAGGAAGCCGCCCAGGGAATAGAAGGCATGGAAGCCGGACATGATCGAGCGTCGATAAAACCGTTCAACCTGCACGCCGTGGGCATTCAAGGCGGTATCCAGGGCGCCGCGCAACAGCCCCAGCACAGAGCCGAAACACAGCGCAAACCAGAAACCGTTGACGAAGCCCAGCGGGATAATCGAAAGGGGATAGGCGAGGGCGCCAAGGGTAATTACCGGCTTGGCGCCGAAGGTGTCCAGCAGCCGCCCGACCAGCAGCGCACCGGCTGCGGAACCGACACCGACCCCGAGGGCAATCAGGCCGAAACTCGAGTCCCCGAGTTCTCCCGTCAGGCCAAGCTGGGTCCTGAACACGCTTACACCGGTGGACCAGATGTACATCATGGCGCCGATCATCATGAAGCCGAGAAAGGTGGCGATACGTGCCTTGCGAATACGCGGGGGGATCGGGGTTTTCTGGAAAGTGCTTATCACGCTGCATGGTCCCTTTTGTTTTTGTGGGGTGGTTATGCAATTTTGGGTTATACGAATAACCTTGCGGAAGTAAAACCTGCACCCTGTGGGCTGTCAATGCTTTATCAATCCAGAATATGTAACAGTAACAAGGCAGTGGCTGGCGCTTGAGTTTTAAGTTATACGTATAACTCCAACTGTTCAGGTATTGGGGTTTCCGTGTCGTCTCAAGAGTTGTTATTGCCGTGCTCCACGCCGCATATGTCGGCCTACCGCTTGACGTTTCTGCTGTCCGGCCTGTGCATGGGCGCCTGGGCGCCGCTGGTTCCCTATGCGCGCAGCCGGGCCGGGGTGGACGACGGCGCATTGGGCATCCTGTTGCTGTGCCTGGGCCTCGGCTCACTGGTGATGATGCCGCTGGCGGGCATCCTGAACGCCCGCAAAGGTTGCCGCTTTACCATGCACATCGGCATCGCCCTGGTGTTTCTGACGCTGCCTCTGCTGGCGACCACACATTCATTCTTGGGCTTGATGTTTGCCCTGACCGTGTTCGGTGCAGGGTGCGGCGCAGTGGATGTGACGATGAATGTACAGGGCGTGATGGTTGAGCGTGCGACCGGGCGGTCCTTGATGTCGGGTTTTCATGGCTTGTTCAGCCTGGGCACGATTGTCAGTGCGGCGGGGATCACCGCGCTGCTCTGGCTGGGCGCCACGCCGTTGCTGGCCAGCAGCGCGGTGATGGCGGCACTGGCTGCGTTTGTCCTGAGTTACGGGCGCCAGATGCTCGGGCGCAGCGGCGAAGAGGGCAGCCCGATCTTTGTGCGGCCCACGCGTAAAGTCCTGGTGCTGGGCGTGCTGTGCCTGTTCGCGTTCCTGGCCGAAGGTGCGATTCTCGACTGGAGCGCGGTGTTCCTGACCCAGGTGCGTGATGTCGAGCCTTCCATTGCAGGCCTGGGCTACGCCTGCTTCGCCGTGATGATGGCGTTGGGGCGCTTGAGTGGCGACCGGATTCTGCTCAGGCTCGGCGCCCGGCTAGTACTGGTGGGCGGTGGCCTGATTGTAATCCTGGGCTTTCTCACGGTGGTGCTCGCGACGAACTGGCAGGTGAACCTGGTGGGGTTTGCGGTCATCGGCATCGGTTTGGCCAATATCGCGCCGGTGTACCTGTCGCTGGCGGGCGCGCAAAAGACCATGCCGGGGGAACTGGCGATTGCCGCTGCCACCAGCCTCGGTTATCTGGGTATCCTGATGGGCCCGGCGGTGATCGGCTTGTTCGCCCACGCGACGAATCTATCCTGGGCGCTGCTGGCGGTTGCCTCGCTGATGGTCGCAATCATGTTCAGTGCCACACGACTGGTTCCGAAGGTTTCCCCTCAACGGGTACACTGAGCGCCTGTTTTTTCATGACCTCGCATGAGGTTTCAAAAGGATTGGGAAGCAAGCGATGGCCGTTTCAATGAAAGACGTAGCACTGGCGGCAGGGGTGTCCCAGCCTGCGGTGTCTTACGCCTACAACCGACCTTCCAAACTGTCCCCGGCCCAGCGCGAGCATATCCTCGAGGTGGCCGCTTCATTGGGCTACCCGGGCCCCAATGTGCTGGGCCGCAGCCTGCGCTCGGGCAAGATCGGCGCCATCGGGTTGATGATGATGGACAAGTTGTCCCTGGCCTTTGCCGACCCGTGCACCATCGCCATGCTGCGCGGCATCAGTGAAGTGGGCGAGTTGGAAAATGTCGCACTGACACTGTTTCCGCTCAACAACAACCGCCTGGTAGGCCGGGGCCCGGCGGCGAGCCACGGCAGCCTGGCCCTGCGCGGGCTAGTGGATGGCCTGATTATCTCGACCCTGCCCGATGATCACCCGGCGGTGCTGGCGGTGGTGAAGCACAGTATTCCGTTCGTGGTGATCGACTCGCCGCTGGTCGAGAATTCGTTTTTTGTCGGCATCGACGATCGCGGTGCGGCTCGCACGCAAATGCAGCATCTGCTGGACCTGGGCCACCGCAAGATCGGCGTCATCATTGACCGCCTCAACCCGGATGGTTACCGCGGCCCGATTGACCTGCAACGCTTCAAAAGTGCCAGTGAGCGGATTGTCCGCGAACGCCTCACCGGTTACGTGGAGGCGGCCACCGCCGCGGGCCTGGCGTTTGAAGACCTGAGCGTGATCGAGGCCGGTGGGCTGGATTCCACGTCCGGCCAGGCCGCAGCGTTCACATTGCTGACCTCCAACGACGTCACGGCAGTGGTGGCGTGCTCGGATGTGATGGCGATTGCCTGCATGAAAACCGCCCACGCCCTCAGTCGCCAAGTGCCGCAGACACTTTCGGTGATCGGCTTCGACGATATTCCCGAGGCGGTGCAACTCGGTTTGACCACCATTGCCCAACCCATGGTGGAGAAGGGCGTGTACGCCGCACGCATGCTGACCGAGCAATTGAATGCCCCGGCTGATGCGCCGCTGGCGCCCGAGCAGAAGATTTTCGCCACCAAGCTGGTGGTGCGTACCTCGACCCGCAGTATCCAGCAGGCAGACGCCTGATCCCGTTGGTAAGGGATCGCTGTAGGAGCTGGCTTGCCTGCGATGGCATCGACTCAATACCACTGACAGACCGAGTCGACTGCATCGCAGGCAAGCCAGCTCCCACCTTTACCCGGGCTGCCCCTTGAAGTGTGCCGCTACTCTGAGGGCATTCGCCGCGATGGTCAGTGCCGGATTAACCGCCGCCGACGACGGGAAGAACGAGCTGTCCACCACCCATACATTCTCCAGGTCATGCAGCTTGCAGTTCAGGTCCAGCACGCTGGTGGTTGGGTCCTTGCCCATCACGGCAGTGCCGCACTGGTGGGAGTTCGTCGCGATGCCCATGCGCGCCTTGAGGATCAGCGGATACCCTGCATGACGCATGGTTTGGGTGGCCTTGCTCACCAGTCCTTCATGGGCCTTGAGGTTGTTCGGCGTCCAGTGAACCTTGATCGCACCGCGCTGTGTGTCGTAGGTGACGCGGTTGTCCTGGTTCGGCAGATCTTCCGAGGTCAGGTACAGGTCTACGCTGTGGTCAGTGATATAGCGTGAAGCGAATTTCGGCAGCCAGGGCCGCATGGCACTGATCATCGGCTCGCGGATTTTCCCCAGCATCTGCACGTTACCCAAGGGGAATGCGTTGTGCGGGCTGGCGCTGTACCAGTCGTTGATGGCCAGGGTTTTCTGGAAGGTCACGTTGTTCTTGCGTCGCGGGTCCACCGCCAGCATGAAGGTGCTGTTGTGCACCATGTAGTTACGCCCCAACTGCCCAGAGCTATTGCCCAGGCCATGAGGATGTTGAGCGTTCGCAGACTTGAACAGCAATGCCGCGCTGTTGACTGCGCCGCACGCCAGCACGAAGCGTTTGGCACGCAGTGTCACCTCGCGTCCATCGAACAGACCCCGCGCTTGAGTCACGGTTTTGCCATCGTTATCGGTGTTCAGCTGCCGGATCGTGGTGCGAGTCATCAGCCGAATGCTGCCACTGCGCAGGGCGGGCCTGAGCGCAGAAACTTCAGCGTCGGCCTTGGCCTCCACCAGGCACGGATAGCCATCGCAGGTTGAGCACAATACGCAATCGCCGCCATCGCCATAGTCCACCGCCGCCGGCATCACGAACGGCTTGAGTCCGGCACGCTGCATGCTTTGCTCCAGCGCAACCAGGGCCGGGTCGTGCTTGAGTGCCGGTTGCGGGAAGGGTCCTGAACGCCAGGGTTCGCTGGGGTCAATGCCGGCCTGGCCATGCACGCGGTAGAGCTTTTCCGCTTCGGCGTACCAGGGTTCAAACTCGGCGTAGCTGACGGGCCACGCAGGCGACACGCCCTCGGCATGCTGGATCTCGCCAAAGTCCGCCTCGCGAAACCGTGGCAGCATGGCGCCGTAGAATTTGGTGTTGCCGCCGACGTAATAAAACACCCCCGGCGAAAATGCTTGGTTGGCCTGGTCCAGCCACGGTTCGGCATTGCGATAGCGTCCTTGGCCGAACACCGCTTCAGCGCTCCAGTTCTGGATTTCCCGGGGCAGGAAATCCCCTCGTTCGACGATCACAATATCCAGCCCGCTGTCACGCAGGGCATGGGCGAAGGTCGAACCGCCCATGCCCGAGCCGATAATCACCACGTCACAGTTGATCGTGCCATCTGCATCAGGTGTCACCACGTCGAGGGCGCGCGGTTCGCGCGGCGCCCCCGGTTGTGGATTCAGCTCTGCATGATGCGAAATCAATGCATCACTCATGTGAGCCGCTCCGGCAGTTACAGGTGTTGTTCGGAATTACGGATTTGCCAGTACTCATCCTGGCGTTCGTCGGTGATGTATTCCGGAATCGGGAAGTCCCACCAGCCGGGCACCCAAGGGCCAGCCGCATCGCGGTCGGTGGGTACTTCGATCAGCACCGGCACATTCAAATCCAGCGCTTCCTGCAGGATAGGCTCAAGGTCTTCCGGGCGCTCCACACGGTAGGATTTGAGGCCGAAGGCTTCGCCCACCGCCTTGAAGTCCGGGCTGTAGGGCGTGCCGTCCGGGTGGTTGAACTCAGTGCCGATATGGCGGCTGGTCTGCTTGCGCTGGCCACCGCGAATCGACATGTAGCCGGCGTTGTTCTGGATCAGGAACACCACAGGGATATTGTTGGTCACGCAGATCGCAATTTCCTGGGAGGTCATCAGGAAATCGCCATCCCCGAGGATGCACACCACCGGCTGGTCAGGCGCCGCCAGCTTCGCACCGATGGCCGCAGGTACGGCCCAGCCCATGGACGAGAAGCCGCCGGAGGTCAGGTGGGTACGTGGCGTATAGACCGGGAAAGTCTGCTTGACCGGGCCCTGGGTGTTGCCCGAGCCAACCACCACGATGGTGTCCCGCGGGAACACTTTGCGCAGCGCGCCGAGGGGGCGTTGCGAGGTGAACGGAAAGCGATCGGAGTCACGACGGCCCGCCAGTTTGGTTTCCCATTCTTCCTGATAACCGCGCAGGTCGCTCAGGTACTCTTCGCGCTCAACCGTCTCGCCTTTCAGGCTTTCGACAATGGCGGCGAGGGCGTATTTGGCGTCGGCACAAATGCCCACGGTCACCGGGTAGTTCTTGCCGATTTCATGCGGGTCGATGTCGATGTGGATCAGCTTCGACGGCGGGATCGCGAAGGTCACGCCCTTGGCGTAGCTGGACGACGACCAGTCGGTGAAACGGCAGCCCACGGCGATGATCACGTCTGCGGTGGACGCGACTTTATTGCCGCACAGGGTGCCGGTCTGGCCGACACTGCCGGCGAACAACGGGTGATCTTCCGGGAAGCCGCTCTTGCCGTTCCAGGTGGTGACCACCGGGATCTTCCAGGCTTCGGCCAGGGCGAACAATTCCGCGCTGGCTTCGCCGGTAATCACGCCGCCGCCGATCACCAGCACCGGGCGCTTGCTCAGTTTCAGCTCTTCCACTGCGCGTGCGGTGGCTGCCGGGTCCGGGAAGCATTTGCCGATCGGGGTGCGCTCTTCGAGGGCATGCAGGGTCACTTCAGCGGCCTCGGCCTGCACATCCATCGGGATTTCCAGGTGCACCGGCCCGGGGCGTCCGGTGACCATTGCGCTCCAGGCGCGGTGCATCATGAACGGCAACTCTTCAACACGGGTCGCCACCCAATGACGCTTGGTCACGGCCTCGGCGATTTTCGGGAAGTCGTTGTCGGTGTAGCGCTCCAGCTCCTGCAGCAAGCCATGGCCACGCATGTGAGTGGGTGGCCCGCCGGTGATCAGCATCAGGCTGGTGGAGTCGGTAAACGCGGTGGCCATGCCGATCACCGTGTTGGCGGCGCCGGCACCGATGGACGTCACTGCCGCCATCGGCTTGCCGCTCACCCGGTAGTAACCATCGGCGAGGTGCACCGCGCTCTGCTCATGGAACACCTGGATGAACTTGAGCTTGGAGTCTTCTTCGAGGAAGGCGTCGGTCAGGGTCCAGATACCGTGGCCGGGAATACCGGCGACGTATTCGACGCCATAGTTTTTCAGGGTTTGAGCCACGATCTGGCTGCCGGTCAATTTAGTCATGACAGGACTCCTTGGGTTGATGAAACGGAGGGGGTTGCCTCGGCGGTACTGGCTGCACGCCCGCGTGTCGCCCAGTTCAGGCCTTGCTTGGTCAGGCGGCGGATATTCGGGTCGGCGAGGTTGCTGGTGTCGTGCCCGATGGAGTGATAGAACACCCGCCCCTGGCCCCACTGGCGCACCCACGCCACCGGGCTGCGATGGCCGTTTAGCCAGGGGAAGGGGTTGCCGTCGAAGGTGGTTTCAGCCAGCACATGAATGTTCGGGTCGACCTGCATGTAGTACTGCTCGGACCGTACCTCGAAATCCTCGACGCCCTGGGTCACCTCGTGGCTGTGGTCGATGACGTTGACCTGGTACGGGTGGGGAAAGCCTTCGCCCATCGGGTGTTCGAGGAATGAGCCGCCGAGCACCCAGTGATATTTGAGGCTGGCGCGAAACGCCGCGCCTGCGCCGTGCCAACCCACCAGGCCGGTGCCGCTTTCGATCGCTTCCAGCAGGCGGTTTTCCTGGGACGCGGTGAGCGTCTCGGTAGTGACGGCGTTGTTCCAGCCGATCACGATCAGGTCATAACCGGTCAAGTCCCTGTCCAGTGTGAAGATGTCGGTGGACTCTTCGACCTCGAAATCCAGTTCCTGGAAAACGGTGCGCGCCCATGCCGCAATTTCGTAGGGGAAATGGCCGGGCCAGCCACCGAATAGATACAAGACTCGACTCACGGTTGATCACCTCTTTACGTTGGGTGTGATTGTTAGGTTATACGTATAACCGCTTATTTAACCTATCACTCCGAATCCCTAAGTCAATGGGGCTTACATGTTTTTCATCGGGGGTTATACGAATAACGTCAGCAGCCCGCCGCAGTGCTTCAACACTGCGTCTGTGTTGCGTCAGGTTGCGTCACCAATACGGAGGCTGCGAAATTGCCCGGGGCAGGGGGGTAGGAAAAGATGGTTGCCAATGCCGGGGGCATGTCGCGTGCCCTCAAGAACCACCTGGAGCCACTGATGATTCGTTACCTGAAAACGCCTAAACCGGTCGAAGCCCAAGCCGAGATTGCCGCCCAAGTCCGCGATACCGTTGAGCGCATCATCGCCAACGTCGCCCGTAACGGCGATGCGGCCGTACGTGAGTATTCGAAGCAGTTTGATCAGTGGTCGCCTGTATCTTTCCGGCTGAGCGACGAAGAAATTGCCGCCTGCGTGGCGAGCCTGTCCGAGCAGGAAATCGGCGATATCACCTTTGCCCAGGCCCAGGTCCGGCGCTTCGCCGAGGTGCAAAAAGCCTCGATGCACGATGTGGAAGTCGAGACCTTGCCTGGCGTGATCCTTGGGCATCGCAATATTCCGGTGAACTCGGTGGCTTGCTACATTCCGGGCGGCAAGTACCCGTTGCTGGCGTCGGCGCATATGAGCGTGCTGACGGCCAAGGTGGCCGGGGTGAAGCGCGTTGTTGCGGCCGCGCCGCCGTTTGATGGCAAGCCTCATCCGGCCATTGTGACGGCGATGTATTTGGCGGGTGCCGATGAGATCTATTGCGTGGGCGGGGTGCAGGCGATTGCTGCGTTTGCGTTGGGCACCGATACGTTCAAGCCGGTGGATATGATCGTTGGGCCGGGTAATGCGTATGTGGCCGAGGCCAAGCGTCAGTTGTTCGGCAAGATTGGTATCGACTTGATTGCCGGGCCTACAGAGACACTGGTGATTGCTGATGACAGCAGCGATGTTGAAATCATCGCTGCCGATTTGTTGGGGCAGGCGGAGCATGGGGTTAATTCGCCTGCGGTGTTTTTGACGAACAGTGCGGAGTTGGCGCAAACCCTGCCGGCGGAGATCGAGCGGCAGTTGGCGATCCTGTCCACCGCACCGGTTGCTTCTGTCGCCTGGCGCGACTATGGCGAAATCATCCTGTGCGACAGCGTCGACGAGCTGGTGCAGGAAGCCGATCGCATCGCCTCCGAGCACGTGCAGGTGATGACCCGCGATCCGTTGTATTTCCTGGAGCACATGACCAATTACGGCGCGTTGTTCCTTGGTGAGCGCACCAACGTTTCCTATGGCGACAAGGTGATTGGGACCAACCACACATTGCCTACCACCGGGACTGCGCGGTACACCGGCGGGCTGTGGGTCGGCAAGTTCATCAAGACGTGCACGTATCAGCGGGTGCTGACGGATGAGGCTTCGGTGTTGGTAGGGGAATACTGCTCGCGGCTTTGCGGGATGGAAGGGTTTGCGGGGCACAAGGAGCAGGCGGATATTCGGATTCGTCGTTACAAGAAGCACGGTTGAGGGTACATATCCGTTGTTTGGGTAACGGCCTCTATTGGTTCCGCTCTTACAGCGGCTCACTTTTGAAGAGCGCAAAAGTAAGCAAAACGCTCTTGCCCCACCACTCGGCT